>CALBEF010000043.1 GCA_937927775.1 uncultured Anaerolineae bacterium
CGTAGAGCCAGCCGTTCACGGGATCGAAGGCGTAGCCGGGGAAATTGGCAAAAGCGGGCAGCGTGAACGTGGCGCTCAACACGCCGGTGTTCAGGTCAATCACTTCCAAAACGTTGGCGCCGTCCGCGTAACGCACGAGCAGCAGGCGGCCGTTGGATGAATCGGCGAACATCCAGCCCACGCTGCGGTTCCAGCCCGGCCAGGCCGTCTGCGTCTGGCCGCTGGCCAGATCTTTGCGATACAGGTTGGCAAAGGTGCTGTAGTACACACTGCGGTTGTTGGGCGCGCCGGGCGGCGTGGCGTAGGTGTCGGCGCAGTGGGCGTGCGCGTCGCAGGCGCGGATGCGCGGCGGCTCGACGATATGGCCGGGTCGCTCGCAGCGCTGATAGATCTCGTACAGCCGCGTGCTGTCGTTGATCCACTCGCGCCACCAGGCCGTGTCGTAGGTGAACAGTTCTTCCGGTTTGGGGTCTCCGCACGGGCCGATGAAGCCGTCCCTGACCAGGTTGAAGTCGGTGGCGCGCACGCTGTAGATGGTGCGGGAAGCGGCGCCGATGCCGACATAGTTCACGTCCACGTCCACGCGCGGGGCGACCGTGTCAATCTCCCCGCGCCAGAAGTTGACCGACTGGCCGGCGTTGCCGAACAGGTCGCGCCCGGCCAGGTCAAGCTGATACAGCCCTTCGAGCTGCGCGGGGAGCGTGTAGCGCCAGGTGGTGGTGAGCACGCCGCTGCCGGCTGCGCCCAGGATGAGCGGCTGGCTGAACGCGCGCGCCAGCGTGACGTTGAAGCGCGCGCGGGCCGGCCCGCTGCCGTCGGCATACACCACGCGCAGGGTGTGCAACCCGCTGGCCATGGTGAGCGCCGTAGACGCCTGAATGGCGCTGCCGGTTGCGCTCAGCGCGGGAACGTCATTGACAAACAGGTGGATCGCGCCGGCGGCGTCGCCCTCGCGCTCCACGGTGAAGGTGTACACCCCGTCCACGCGGAACAGGGCCTGGCGCAGCCAGTCCACCGAGAAGCCGTCGGCCAGCACGCCGGGGGCCGGGCTGCCCGGCCAGGAGAAGTCAAGGTTGGCGGCCAGCCCCTCGTAATCCGGCGCGCCGATGGCCTGCGTGTTGTTGCGATACCAGGCGCGCCACATGCCCGGCGCCACGCCCAGGTCTCCAGGGGTTAGGGTGAGCGTGGCCGTGTGCACGCCGCTGTTCAAGCCGGCCGGCGCGTTCTCGAAGACAAAGCCGCTGAGCGCGCGCGTAGTGGTCAGCGCCAGGTTGGGCAGCGCCTGGGTCAGCACGCCGTCGTAGGTCAGGTTCTGCTGCGGCATGACCGATTCAAAAGCCGGCGCGCGGTTGTCCAGGCGCAGGCGGAAGGTGAGATAGTTCGCCGGCGCGGTGACGTTGCCGGCGAAGTCGCCGGCGCGCAGATACACCGTGTATGTGCCGGTAGGGTCGAGGATGGGATCGCCTTCCGCGTCAAAGAGCGGCAGGACGTATGTGAGCGCCCAGCTCGTGCCGCTGACTTCGGCGCGCTGCCAGGTGGCGGTGTAAGGGGCCGGCAGGCCGCTGATTTGCGGCGCGGCTGTCACCAGCGCCTCGACGAAGCTGGCCCCGCTGCCGGGGTGCCCGCTGGCCAGGTTGGGGTCGCTGGCCGCGCCGTTGAGAACAATGCCCCAGTTGCCGGCGGGCAGTTGCGCCGCAGCGCGCAGGTCGTTGTCGGGCACGCCGCTGGTCATGTTGGGCGGATTGGCGTCGGCGCGGAAGGTGCGCGTATGCGCCGACGCCTGAACGTTGCCCACGGCGTCCACCGCGCGGGCGCGCAGGGTATGAACCCCTTCTGTGGCAGGCACGGCCAGCGCGTAAGTCCAGAAAGCGGTGTTGGTCGCCGTTTGCCAGACGCCGGTGTTGAGTTGCGTCTCGACGCGCTGCACATACGACGTGCTATCCACCGCCTCGCCGCCGACGATGACCGTTGCGCCGGCGGCAAAGTAAGCGCCACTGTCAAAGGTGGTGATCTGCGCGTTGGGGTCGTCGGCGTCCACGCGCAGGGCAGCCGCGTAGAGCGGGCTGATGTTCACGCCGCTGCCGGGCGTGGTGGCATACAGTTCGGCTGAGGCCGCTGCCGTGATCGGCGCGACCTGCGATGGAATGCTATTGAGCACGGTAGCCACGCCGGTGATTTCCAGCGCGCCTCCGCGCCACAGGTTGAAGGCGCGGCTGAGCGCGGGAGCCGAAGCGTAAGCCGCCGGCGCGCGCGTCACACTGAGCGTCCCGCGCGCGTTCAGCGGGTTCACCTGCGGCGTGTCGTTCAACACGGTCACGGTGAACGGCAACACCTGGCCGCGCGCCAGGAAGCCGTCGGCGTCGGCGAAGCTGAACGTCACCGCCAGCGGGTTGGCGTTGGGCACGTTGGGATGGAACGGGAAGCCGATCGGGTCGCACGCATTGAGCACTTTCTCGTCGCGGTCGCTGAGCGTGTCGCCATCGGTGTCGTAGGCGCGCGGGTCGGACGTGACGCGCGTGACGCGCCTGACGCCGCCTGATAGCCGGCAGCCGTTGACATCGAGCGCCGGCGGCGTCCCGACATAGCCATACGCCATGTCCCAGCCCGTCACTTCCTCGTAATCGGTCAGGCCGTCGCCGTCGGTGTCGGCCTTGAAGGGATTCGTGCCGTAGCGCAGCTCCAGCGCGTCGCTCAACCCGTCGCCGTCTGCGTCGGCCAGGAGCGGGCTGAAACGGCGCCCCTGGTTGCTGAGCGCCAGCTCTTTCGGATCGGGGATGCCGTCGCCGTCATAGTCGGGCGTCAGGGCGTGGGGGTCGTTGCCGCCGCAGGAGGGGCTGCGCAGGCCGTCGCCGTCAATGTCGCAGGAGATGTTGCGCGAGACGGTCGCGTTGACCGGCACGTTGAACGCCGGCGACCATGTCCACGCGGCAAACTGGTCGAGCGTCGCCGGCAGCACGTCCAGCGTCAGGCCCATGTCTTTGCCCAGTTGCCGGCCGGTCACCTCATTTTGCTTGCAAAAGTTGAGCAGCCAGCACTCCACCGCCGGCAGCGCAAAGCTGAAGTTCAAGCGCGCCGGCACGACGACGTTGACGCCGGCCTGCAGAACGATCTCGTCGGATTGGGCGGTCTGGCGATTGGCGTAGCTGTACACAAAGCCGGTCCATGTCGGCGTCCAGGCGTTGCGCATGGCGTTCAGCCCAACCTGGGGCGGTTCGCGGTTGAAGGTGTAGCGCACGCTGGCGCGGCGCATGGCGTCGTCGCCGCCTGGGCCGCGCGTGCGCGCGTGATAGGCGGTCAACGCCTGGTGGCTGATCTCCTCGATGGTGCGCTCGTCGATCAGGGTCGCCACTTCGGCGGATAAGGTCAGGCGGTTGCCGGCGACGAAGCCATCGTCGGGCCGGCCGAGCCGCAGGTTCAGCCGGCCGATCTGAACGTCGCGGAACTTGACCACCGGCGCGCCGCCGTAGATGAAAGCAGTGGCGAACTGAATGGCGATGCCGGTGATTGACCAGCAGGTGTTGGGCACTTTGGCGACGCACAGGATGTTCAGAATCGCGTCAATGCTCGCCAGCACGCCGATCAGGATCGCGCCGGCGACCGTCAGGCTGAGGGCGAAGGAAACAAACGCGATGTAAATCTCGACCAGCAGGCGCGCAAACGCCGCGTTCAACTCCAGGCTGCCAAACCCCGCGCCGTTGGCCCACTGGAAGATAAACGTGCCCACGGCGATGCCGACCTGGACAATCAGCGACAGCACCGCCGTCACGAGGGTGGCGCGGAAGACCGCCAGCCCGCCGCTGAACGTGGCCGAGGCGGCGGCAGACAGCGCGCCCAGCTGCGTGGCGCCGGCGGCCACCGCCGCCTTGAACTGCGCCACGAAGAACTGGGCAATGGATATGATCGGCTTGATCAGCGAGAAGAAAATCGTCATCGCCCCGATCACCACCGCCAGCCCGATCTGAAAGCCGTAATCGGGCGTGGTCAAATACAGCACGAGCAGGGTGACGGCCACTGCCACACCGACGACTGCGCCGGCTGCGCCGAGCGCGACCAGCTTCCATTTGGCGGCTTTGAAGAATTCTTTCAGGCCGGCCAGGACGCCGTATTTGGTCACCCCTTCGGCAAGCTGGCCGCCCACGAGTGGCAGCTCTTTGAGCACGCCGCCCAGTTTGCCCAGCCAGCCGGGTTGAAAGGCGTACGCGCTTTCGGTCAGGCCGTAATACAGCACATTGATGAGGAAGTTCGCGCCCTTGACTGCGCCGTTGGCCGTTTGCAGCGTGACGCGCTGGAACAGCGTCAAGTCCACCTTCTGATTCTCGACCTTGAACACCTTGCTCTGCGACTCGACCACGCGCTCCACGCCCTGAGCAATGCTCAGCGCGTAGGCTTGCAGCAGGCCCAGCTCGCCGAAGGCGGTGTTTTCGTCGGTCGGGTGGCGCGCCAGCGTCAGGCCGCGATAGCGCCGGTCAATTTCGATGGTGACAAAGTCGGCCAGGTCGTAGCTCTTCCACTCGACGCCGTTGTAGCGATACGGCGCCCAACTCAACGCCGCCACGGTTTGCGCGCCGGCCCGGCCGAGGTCGAATCGTCCGGTGTTGCCCTGGAAGCGCACGAAATCATTATTCAGCGCCCAGCCGCCGCGATCCAGGCTGAGGTTGGCGCTGCGCTCTTCGCGGGCGAACATCAACGTCGGCGTGATGCGGTTGGCCGGCGCCCAGTAAGGCTGAAAGGCGCTCGTTAGAATCCCTTTGCTGATCGTTTGCGCCAGCGTGGCCTGCAGGGCTTCAGCGGTCTCGAAGGCGTGGGCGCTGACGCGCAGCGTGTTGCTCAGGCCCCAGCGTTGCGTGATCGGCACGCTGCTGTTCAGCGTGTGGTCGAAGCGCGCGGCCAGGTTGTCGGCGCGCAGATCGCGCTGGCCGTCGCCGACGCATTGCCCCTGCGCGTTCAGCGCGTCGCAATCGCGGCCGGCCACAAAAGTCTCGTCAAGCAGCAGCGAGAGCTTCATCAGCGTGTCGTCGCTGTCGCGGTCGTCGTCAACGGTCGGGTCTTCATACAAGACGGCCAGCGCCGCGCCGTGATCTTCGTAGAGAGTCAGGCCGGTCAAGACCCAGTCGTCGTAGTAAGTGTGGATGACGCTGAGCTGATTGAACTGCCCCTGCGCCGGCCGATCCACCAGCGCCTGCACCATCCAGGCCAGGCGCACGTTCTGGGGCGTCCAGCTCGCGCTGCTGCGGAACGGCACGCGGGCGGTGAAGGCGTAACGCTGATCGGTCAGCCGGTCGGTGACCAGCGAGACCGGCGCGTAGAGCAGCGTCTTGCCGTCGTCCAGGTCACGGCGGGTAATGCTGTAGGCATTCAACTCGGCTTGAGACAGCAGCGTGTTGTCGGCGCGCGAGACTTCGATCTCCAGCACCGGCAACAGGCGCACATCGCCATTGGCGCTGCGCGGGTCGCTCTCGCCCAGGGCCGAGGCGAACGTCGCACCGTCCACGTCCTGCATCTGGCCGGCATCGTCGCGCGGCCAGTCATACACGTTGAAGGCGTGCCACAGGCGGGCAGCATTCGTTGGGCGCACCTGGAATTGCGCGAACGTGGTTTTGCCGGGGGTCAGCCCGGCCACGGTGAGTTGAAACGGCAGGTCGCGGTTGAAGAACAACTGCGCGCCCTCGTTGCCGCGCCGGCGCGTGGCCGGCGAAAGGTCGTAGCGATCAGGCACGCCGTCGCCGTCGTCATCCTCGTCGGCGATGTCGGGCACGCCATCGCCGTCGGTGTCCGGGCAGGAGAAGGGCGCAGGGATGCACTCGGCGTTGTCGGGCCGGCCATCGTTGTTGCTGTCGCCGTCCAGCGGGTTCAGGCGATAGCGCGCGCTGCCGACCTGCCAGCCATCCACTTCATCTTTGTCACTGATGCCGTCGCCGTCCGAATCCGGCAGGAGCGGGTCTGTGCCCAGCAGTCGTTCATGTTCGTCGCTCAGGCCGTCGCCGTCGGTGTCGGTGGCGCTTTCGACGGCAGCGGGGCCAAAGCGCCCGGCGGGTTGCGCGGGGGCCGGCAAATCCACGGCCGGGCTGCCGGCGCGCATGGCGGCGTACTGCTGCGCCAGCGCCGGGCCGTCCGGCAATTCCGAGGGCTGAGCGGTCGCCGTCTGTGATGTCAAAACCAGCGGGCGCGTCTGCAATGTCTCGCGCAGAAAGCCGCGCTGGGCCTGGGTTTCCTGTTGGCGGGCAGCCTGGCGGGTCTGCTGCGCCCGCTGGGCCTGGTTCGCCTGCGCAGTCTGCGCGCTCTGTAAGACAGGCGTGAGCGCCATCATGGCCGCCAGTCCGCCCATCAGGGCGCGGCGGGCGCTGCGCCGGCGGGCGACCAGAACAGCGCCAGCAATCAACCCGCCGACCGCAAGCAGCGCCGGGAGCGCGCGGGGCCACCGGCTGCGCCAGGCGGCAAGTTGAACAGCGATCTGGCGATCCAGGCGCGGCGCGGACATCCAGGCCGGCAGCGCGTCGTAGGCGAACTGAATCGTGCCGGCGGCCTCGGTGCGCGCGCCGTTCTCCGGCGCAAAACGCACGGTCAGGCGCTGGCGCAGCGGCAGGCCCTGTTCGTTCAACCACAGGATGCCCTCGCCGCTCATGTCGGCGTAGCGCGAGGCGACCTGCAACTGCGCGCCCACCGGCAGCGCGCCGCTCTGCATGGCGCGTTGCTGGGCGGCGCTGCGCATCAGCTCGGCATACGCCGCGCCGTCAATGTCAAAGCGCAGCGTGTCGGGCTGGCCGTCCAGCGACTGCACGTTGCGCGCGGCAGCCAGCGGCAGCAGCCAGTCGTTGCCGGGGGCCAGGGCCAGGTTGAAGTCCTCCAGCGTCTCCCAGTCGCCATCCCCGCGCCGGACGCGCGCCTGCGTCGGCGTGACCTGCAGCTCGGTGGCTTGTGACTGACCCGGCGTTGCCAGCGCGGCCTGCGCTTCGTCCACAATGCGCACGGTGAAGGATTGCTCCTGGGGGCGCGCCTCGCCTTCGAGATAGGCGCGTTGCTGGCGAGCGGTTTGGCCGGCGGTCAACGGGCCGGCCTGCGGCAGCGTGTCCTGCCGGATGTCGGCGGTGAAGCGATAAGCCGGCAGCGCGCGCGCTAATTGCCATGCCTCACGCAGCCGCTGCTCCGGCGCAGGCGCCGACCAGGCTGTTGAAGCGGGCACGATCCCCATCACAACCACAATGGCCAGGAAAAACACGGTAACGGACATTCTTCTTCTCAACATAAATCCAACCCTCGCGCGCGCTTCTAACCCGGACAGGGAAGCATCTTGCAAACGGAGATAATGCACAACCGGCGCAACAAAAACATGACAGGCGGTGTCGCTGTGTCAGGCGCCACTTTGAGACGCAGGAACAGACAACGACCCTCCCACAGCAGAAGGGTCGTTGTCTTCAGATCGGCAGCGCGCAGGCGCTTCGGGGCTACTTCATGGCAATGGGCAGGAAGACGGCCGGGTTCAGCATTGGGGCCGGCAGGTTAAAGGGACAAATCAAGGCATAGGTCTGCGGCCCCTGGGGCACATTGCTGCCCACCACCCGCACACGCCATGCGCCTGAGGCGGCGCCGGCAACAACAACCTGCTCTACCGTGTCCACAGTGTTCACACCAGTCGTGGCGTTATTCGCCGGGTTGTCTTTGTCCAGCACCCAGGGCAAGTGAACTGTGTTGGCGGGCGAGAGCAGCGTCAGATCGAGATCGTTAACGAGAGTAAGGCTGGCGGGAAGCGTCGCCGGCTCATCGTCCCATGCCAGCGTGCACTTGAGCAAGCCGCCGCCATGCAGGAGGGTGTGGGTCTGAATCTGGCCATGCGCGATTGCGCCTGTGAGGATAAAGACGGACTGGGAAACGCCGGTGGTCGCGGTGATGAGATGAACAGCAGCCAGCGCGTCCACGTGACCATAGCCAAATCGGTAGTCGGGGCCGGGATTGCCGAGGTCTTCTGCGGTGTGAATCAGCGCGGCGCGCAGGGCAGCAGGGAGCGGATCCGTTCCATAGGTCTGGTTGTGCGCTTCCAGCATCAAGCCGAGGATGCCGGACACTGCCGGCGCAGCCATGGACGTGCCGCACCAGCCAGAGTCGCCGTAAGTTTGGCCGGGCAGCGTCGACCAAATAGCCGACTCGTCGCCGGCTTCGCAACCCGGCGCAACCACAGTTGGATTCACACGGCCATCCTCCGTCGGGCCGAACGAACTGAAGTCAGTCATCGTTTTATCGTCGGAGTTCGTTGCGCCAACCGCGATAACATTTTTGCCCATGGCGCCGCCGCTGGAGGTGCGCCAGCCGTCCGGGCAGTAACTCTGTTCGTTGCCGTTGGCAAAGACAACGTTGACCGTTTTGGTAAACACACCGCGCGCGATGGCGTCGAAATCGGCGGCGGTTTGATCGTACACACCCAGCACGGTCGTGTCACAGTTCCCCGGATCCGGCCCCCAGGAATTTTGCGAAATATCCAGGCCATAGGCTTGAACAGCCTGACCCACTTCCTGACTTGCGTTGTCAACGTCGTAGGAGAGCACCTGCGCCTGATCGGCATGACCGCGCAGGTCACGACCGGCAGGGCTGTTAGCGCCGCTGCCGGCCGCTGTGCCACCCACATGCGTGGCATGGTCATTCACACCAGCCGGAGCGCCGCAGCCGGTGTCGGTAGAAGCAGGGTCGCCGATGGTGAGCCGGCCTGCAAAACCGGGATGGGCGCTCTCAATCCAGCCACAATCCCACACACCGATGACGATGCTGCCCGGCGCGGAAACAGGGTTGCCATGATAGCCGGCGGCGTGCACTTGCGTTGTCTTTGTTGCGTCGCGGCTGCCGTCATTCTTCGGAGCAAAAGGCCCAGGCCAGGCGTCCAGCCAGAAGACAATGTCGGCCTCAGCCAGCGCAGCCAGCGCCTGCGCGTTGGGCAGCACGGCCAGCAGATGATGAAAGGCCGGCGCGATGTTGACCACTTCGCCGCCCACGGCGCGCACGAGGTCTGCCAGGGCCTGCGCTTCCACGTCCGGGTAAGTGGCAACTTGCACCCGCAGCGGCGGCTGAAGATGCATCAGGCGCGGAGAGCGCTTATCCGCAGGCTGGATGGTCGCAATAGCGCGCACGCCTGGGGGCAGTATCGGGCGCTTGACCAGCGTCAGCGGGATCGAGGCAAACCATGCGCGCTCTGGCGCATAACGCAGCAGGCGAATGCCGGCCTGCGCCAGATGCGCGCGCTGAACGTCAGCGGGGTGCTGGTCGAATTGAATCAGCACATGAGCCCGTTCGGCGCGCATGATATCGGCTTGCGCGGTTAACTGCGCGCGCGCCGTGGCAGGGAAGCCCGCTTGCGGCGTGAAGACGCGCGAGCGAAGCCGGATCGGTGGGCCGGATTGCGTCACGGCACCGGCCGGGGAAACCACCACCCCCTGCGCAAACACAGCCAGCAACGCCATCATGATAAACGGTATGAATCCTGTTCGACGCCATTGCATGGGTAAATCTCCTTCAAGGCATCCGTTATTTCGCGCTATCCACGCTGTATTCCTCGTCGATCACGTCGTCGCCGTTCAGATCGACGCCGAAATACAAGCCCTCCGGCTTGTCTTTCTGCCAATCGGCGAAATCAATGAAGACCTGCGCGCCGGCTTTCAACCGTATATCTTCAGCATAGAACTCTTCGTCTTCTTCGTCAGTAACCCGATTCATGACAAAGTTGAACGATCCGTCGCTGGTCAGGCGGTCGGCCAGAATGACAAGATTGCCGCTCCTGCTGTCCAGGCCAATGCCGATCACGCCGCCGCCCTGCATCTGTGCGCCCTGCACTTCAAAGTAGTAATCCGCTTTCTGCGTTTTGCCGCGATTTTCAAGCGCCACCACCAGGTAAGGCGACTGATCGGAGTCCGTTTCATAGATCAGCACTTCATCGCGGGGGTAGAAATTCACGCTGTCGGCGCGACCGGGTTGCAGATCGATTTGCTCGATGCCGATGGCGAAGCCCGGCGCGAAGAAGAACAGATCGGTGGCAGTCGATTCGCTCAAATGACTGCCGTCGATTGTGACGGTGATGTTGGCAGAGGCCGGCAGCACATAGCGCGGTTCCGGCGCGTT
This sequence comes from uncultured Anaerolineae bacterium, assembly GCA_937927775.1. GTDB lineage: Bacteria > Chloroflexota > Anaerolineae > J036 > Brachytrichaceae > Roseilinea. The sequence goes on from CALBEF010000043.1 coordinate 10,099, forward strand.
GATGTTGACGCCCATGCGCCAGGGCAACACCTGCGCGCCGGGGATTTCGTTGACGATGCGCCCATCCACATAGCCCAGCCGCCGGCCGGCGTCGTCGGTGATCAGCAGGCGCCCTTCGCCGTCGAGGAAGACTTCCACCGTCTGCTGAGACGGCGCAGCCAGTTTGGCGCCCTCGGCGCGCGCCTCGCAAAAGTCGCACGGCGCCTGTGTCAGACGCGCCGAGGTTGGGGTCAACTCCAGGGTTTGCGTGCCGGCGTCGCCGGAGTACAACTCGGATTCGACCTGTGGATTGATCGACGCCTCGTAGACCCAACTGTTTTCGTTCACGTCAATCAACAGCTCGCGCTCCTGGCCGGGGTAGTTGTTGTCGTACACCTGCACGATGAACAGGCCGTTGCCGGCGTCCTTCACGCCAAAAGGTGTGATGGCGTGGCCGCCGCTCATGTCCGGCTTGTAGATGCCGATGGTGTAGCTTTCCGTGGAGAAGTCCGCCTGCTTCAGCACGGCAAGGATATCGGTCGGCGCGCCCTTGATGACATGGTTGGCCACCGAGGGCACAGCCTGCGTTGTCCACCAGTAGGCAATCTCGCGCTGCAAAGGCTCGTTCTCTTGGATCTTCAGGTCGCCGGCCCGCGCGCCGCCAAAGTCAGCCGGATTCACGCGCCCATCGAACATGAGCAGGCTGAGCGCAGCCATGCCCTCGCAGTGACCGCCACTCATTGCGCCGTTCACCTGCTCCATCCACTGTTTCGCCACCGGAGACAGCGCGCAGTCTGAACCACTGCCCCGCGCGCAAACCACATCCCCGAACAGGCGCTGCATCTCTGCCGGCGTCAGATTCGTGGCCGGGATGTCATCGCCGTAGTTGGGGAATGAAAACCCGTGCTCCGCAGGACGAAAGCCGGTGTCATTTACCAACGCGCCCGGCCGGGAAGATGGCGCAGCCGGCGAGGCGGACTCATCATCCGCGCCCTGCTCAGCTTCTGCTTTCACCGGCGGCGCGACAGACTCAGACTGCCCCACTGTGTGCATGGCCGGCTCGGCTGTCGGGGCAGGGCCGGACGAAACAGGGGGCGCCTCAACAGACGCGCCCTGATCCGGCGCGCCACAACCAGCCAGCAACAACGACAGGGCTATCAGGGATACACCCAGACGCCTCGTCAATCCACAGCCTGAAAACTTGCGCACTTTAAGAGTCTCCTTTTACTGATTCACCGATATTCACGATATCGATTTGTGCCTGAAGGCCGACAGATGCGAAAGCAAATCGCTTCGCCTCGGTATAATCCTTCGGCGCGACAAAAGCGTTACAGGCAATTGTGATGGGCATGTGGCGAGTGCAACTGCTGGGCGGTTTTGAGGTCTGGCGCGGACAGACACCACTGGCGCAGCGTTTCGAGACGGATAGCGCCCGCGCCTTGTTCGCCTGGTTGTGCCTCAACGCGGGCAAGGCGGCGCGACGCGACGCGCTGGCCGCGCTGCTGTGGCCGGACAAGCCACAATCGGCGGCGCTCAGCGCCCTGCGCACCACGCTGGCCCGCATCCGGCGCGCCCTCGACGATGACGGCTTCATCCTGAACGCCGACGCCCACACCGTCACTTTGAAGCTGGATGAGACATGGCAGGTGGACGCGCTGCGCCTGGATCAGGCGGTTGCTCAGGCGCGCGCGCACACGCATCGCCGGCTGAGCGGGTGCGACCCGTGCCTGGCGCTGCTGCGCGCATCTGTCCCGGCTTACGCGGGCGAATTGCTGGCCGGCCTGAGCCTGGAAAGCGATCTGTTTCTGGAATGGCTGACCTGGCAGCGCGAGCACTTTCACCACCTCGCGCTGGACGCTTTTCAAACGCTGGGCGAGCGCGCCCTGCTGGAACAGGACTGGGCGAGCGCCGCAGCGTGGGCCGAACGCCAGTTGCGCCTGGAAGCCTGGCGCGAGGTCGCGCACCGCCAGAAAATGCTGGCGCTGGCGCGTCAGGGTCAGCGCGCCGCCGCGCTGGCCCAGTATCAGACCTGCCGGCGCATCCTGCAACAGGAGTTCGGCGCGCCTCCCGAATCAGAGACGGAACGACTGGCGGAGATGATTCAACGCGGCGCCTTGCCCGCTCTGGCCGACGCGCCAGGCGCGGCTCACCACCGCGCGGCGGCGCTGGATCGCCTGCCGCTGATCGGGCGCGCGCAGACGCTGGAGACGCTAAGCGAGCTGCTCAACCGGTCACAGACGCAACTGGTCAGCGTGATCGGCGAGGGGGGCGCTGGCAAGACGCGCCTGGCGATCCGCGCCGCGCAGATAACGCGCTTTGCCTTCGAGGACGGCGCGCGCTTCGTGTTTTTACATCCTGAAGATCCCGGCGCGCGTATCTCGCCGCAGACGCAGCCTGCGGAAGAGCTGGCCTGGCGCATTGCAGACGCCTGCCAGATCGCGCTGCGCGAGGGGCGCTCGGTGGAATCGCAGGTCATCGCAGCGCTCAAGTCGCGCGCCTGTCTGTTGGTGCTGGACAGCTTCGAGCACGCGCTGGATGCCATCCCCTTTCTGAACGAATTGCTGGAGGCGGCCCCGCGCTGCGCTGCGCTGGTCACCTCGCGCCGTCCTTTGCACTTGCGCTGCGAGCAGATCCTGCGCCTGGACACGCTGGGGCTGGAGCGCGCGGAAGATCAAATCAGCCCCGGCGCGCAGATGTTCGTTGCGCTGGCGTCGCGCAGCGGCGCGGCGCCGGATGCGGCGCTGGATTCGCCCGGAGCGCGCGATGACATCGAGGCCATTTGCGCGACGTTGCGCGGGCTGCCGCTGAGCATCGAACTGGCCGCCGCCTGCCTGTCGCAGATGAGCCTGCCCGCGCTGCGCCAGGCGGTGCAAACAAGCAGCGATGTGCCGGACAACCCGCTGCGAGACCTGCCGGCGCGCCATCGCAGTTTGCGCGCCGTGTTCGAGTCGGCCTGGCAGATGTTGAGCGCGGGCGCGCAACGCGGCCTGGCCATGCTCAGCGTGGTTCAAGGGCCATGCCCCGAGCCGGCTGCCATGGCGCTGATCGGCGAGGCCGGCGCCTTGCGCGAACTGACCAACCATTCCCTTGTTCATCCCCTGGGCGACGGCAGCGTGTGGATGCATGAACATGTGCGCCGCTTTGCCGGCGACAAGCTGCGCGCCGGCCCGCAGGGCGCGGCGCAAGCTGAAAGCGCCGCGCGCCGCCATGCCGAGTGGTTCCTGCGCTGGCTGACTGAATCGCACGATCTGCTGCGCAGCGAACACGGCCTGCCGACCCGCCAACTGCTCAGCGCCAGCTTCGCTGACCTGGACGCCGCCTGGGCATGGGCGCTCACGCACGGGGCCTGGGACTGGATTGCCAATGCGGCATTCGCCTGCGAAGATTTGAACCATCTGGCCGGCCGCTTAATCAGAGGGCTGGAGCAGATCAACGTTGCTCTGGATTACGCCACGCCCGAAGCAGGCGCAGCGGCGCGCCGGGCGCGGGCACGGTTGCTGATCGCGCGCGTGTCTTTGCAGACGCTGCGCGGCGACGCGCCGGAGCTTGAGGCCGGGCTGCGCGAAGCCATCGCGCTGGGCGAACAGATCGGCGATCCGGCGCTGACGACGCAGGCCGCCAGCCGGCTGGGCAATTACCTGCGCGCGCGCGGCCGGCTGGACGAGGCCCGTCAAACCCTGGCGCAGGCGGCGCTGGCGCTCGAGCGCGTCCCCGCTTCCCATCCAGAGGCGCTGCGGCTTCAAGCGAACTGGTCGCGCTATCGAGGCGTCGTTGATTTTCGGGCCGGCCGCTGGGACGAGGCCGAATCCGCCCTGCGCGCATCGCTCGAGCTGGCGACGCGCCTGGGCGACTATCTCATCCTGCCCAGAGCAATGGAATCGCTCAGCGCCATCCTCAGCGCGCGCAACCAGGTTGCCGAGTCCGAGGCGCTGCTGCGCCGGGCGCTGGAGATTTACGAGCGCATGGGGCTGAGCCACGAAAAGACCAACACGCTCGACCTGCTGGCGCAACACGCGGACGCGCGCGGGGACTACGGACAGGCCCAACGCTACTATCTTCAGACCATCGACATCGCGCGGGCCATCGGCAACCGGGATGCCGAACTGGTGGCCCGCATCAACCTGGGCATCTCGTGCGATCAAATGGGCGACTATGCGCAGGCGCTGGCGCACACGCAGTCCGCGCTGACGTTGTGCGATGAGATCGGCAATCCCGATCACCGCATCACGCTGCTGGCCAACCTCAGCCTGCACGCGCATCACAACGATCAGCAGGACACAGCCCTGCGCTACGCCCGCGAGGCGATCCAGACGGCGCAAGCTGCGCAAATCCCCGAACTGGAAGCCTATGGCCACGACTTCGAGGGCCATGCGCTGCTGGCGCTGGGGGAGATTGATCTTGCCGAGCGAACCTATCAACGCGCGCTTGCCATTCGTGAGCGCCTGGGACAGGCGACGCTGGCCTTCGAGACGCGCGCCGGCCTGGCGCGGACGGCGCTGGCGCGCGCGCGGCTGGCCGACGCCGCCGCGTGGGTCGAACCAATCGCAGCGCATCTGTTGAACGGCGGCAACCTGGATGGCGCAGAGGAGACGCTGCGCGTGTACTGGACGACATACCAGGTCATGGCGCACAACGACGACCCGCGCGCCGAATCCATCCTGCGACTCGGCGCGCAACTGGTTCAGGAACGCGCCGCGCGCCTGAGTAGCGAAGAGAGCCAGCGAGCCTATCTGAGCGTGGACGCGCACCGGCGCGTTTTGCAAGCCTGGCAGGCTCAGCTCGCCTCCAGCGAGGACGCTATACGGCTACTTTAAGCGCCGGACCAAAGCGTATCTGCGGGCAGGCGAATGCAGTGCCTTCGCCTGCCCGACTCGCTTCGCGCGCGAGGATCATCCAAAGCGCTAGCGCACGCCCATGCGATAGGTCAACACAAAGAAACGCGCGCCGCTGGGCATGGGTTGCTGATCCTGATTGTAAATCGTCCAGCCGGCCCGGCTGTTGTACCAAACCCCCACTTCCCGGTTGTTGTAGACGCCCCGCCACAGTTGCGTAACAAAGACGAAGGCTTCGCGGCGATCATAGCTGATGGCAAACCAGTTGTCGGGCACATCCCCCGCTACCACTTCATTCAGGAAGGCGGCGTCTCCCCCGATCAGCACATTGAACGCCGCGCCGGCCGGCATGTCCGCCAGATCCTGGTTGAAGATAGCCCAGCGCGCGCCAGTGTAGAACACGCCGATGGCGTGCGGGTTGTATGTGCCAAACCAGTTCGCCGTGACCAGCAAGCGCGCGTCAGGGTTGCCGTTCAAGCGCGGATGATCAAGCTCCGTGTAGTTGTTGATGATGTTGCCCGCTGCGGCAGTGTGAACAAACGCATTTGACCCCGGCGCAAACGCCACAACGTTAAACCTGGCGTCGGGCGTCATGTTGCGTTGATCCTGATTGAAGATCGTCCAGCGGCTGCCGTCGAACCACACGCCGATCGGCCTGGTGTGGTACGGCCCGCTATCGCCGTAGCTGCTGGTGACGAAGAGCAGCAGGTCGGAGCGTCCATTCAGAACGTCGTTGCTTAACACAGTCTGGTTATCGCGCAGCGTCTCTGCGGTCGCCTGATGCTGGTAAAACACAAGCGGCGCATTGACTGCTGCGGGCGCAGGCGGAACGGGCGTCGCCGTCGGCGGGACAGGAGCAGGCGGAACCAGAGTCGCTGTGGGCGCGGCAGGAGCAGGCGGGACGGGGGGCGCCGTCGGCGCAGCGGGAGCGGGCGGCGGTTGCGTGCTGCTCGCGCCGCCCGGCACGACAATCTGCGCCCAGAACGTCCGTCCAAAGCGCGCGCCGTCCGGCGCTTGCAACTGCCAGGTTGTGCGATAGGCGCCGGGCGCAGCCGGCGCCGTCATGTTGACGCTGATGTCCGTCGTGGCGCCGGGGGCGATCGGCGGCACGGCTTGCGCGCCGCTGGCGCTCAGCGACGCGCCGGAGACATACACCGCTTGCAAACCGGCCGGCCAGGGGCAATTCCCATCGTTCTGCACCCGCCATGTCTTGACAAACGCCCCTCCCGCTGCAATGGCCGTGTTGTCGGGTATGCTGACATCCGACACAAACCGGGCGCTTAACACGCATCCGGTCGCAGCCGGGGCGCCGGTTGCCGTGGCGGCAGGCGGCTTGGGCGGCGCTTCGGTGACTACGGCGGCCGATGTGGGCGCGGGCGAGGGCGCATCGGGCGCAGCCGCGACCGCAGCGGGCGTGGCGGTCACGACGATCACGACCTCGCGCTGCACCGATGCGCATCCGGTCAGTAGAACCAACAATCCAATCGTGGGGACGCTCAGAAGACGCATTGCATAAACCTCCTCGGACGAATCACACAAGATTTATGTGTAGATAGCCCGACCGATCCCTGCGAGCAGCGAACTCGCGCAGAACAGCCAGGACGCTATTTATCACCCGATAGCGATAGCATTGAAGCGTCCACAAAGCGTCCACATGCCCATCTAGTAGTTCGTCAACCGCAAAATGATGGGCTGCGTCGCGGGCTGCGCGCGTGGGCAGACTGGATTCCCGCTTTCGCGGGAATGACGTTTTCTCTGCCATCCCGCGCAGGCCGGGAACATCACTGCTCAAGTTATCAAATCGTCCTTGACAGACTTCTAGAAACGTCGCAGTGCAACGGGCGCAGGGGGTGTATTTCTGACGAGGGGCGGGCGCAACCCTGATTGGTGGGGAAGAGAAGCGAATATGTGCATTTCATCGTTCTTGTTCTCCTTCGGTGGCCATGCCGCCCAACGGTCTACGCATCACCTGCAGGCGAGCCGAGCGCAGCAAGGCAAAGCCTGTCAGGGGCATGCGCGGGTTAGCCAGCGCCCCGTTTCATCTCACCAGTTACCAAACAACTCGAACAGCATACCTGGCAACGTTTGGGTCTGCACTTACCAACACCGCTTCTTCAACAATAGCTTGCGCAACCAGCACACGGTCAAAGGGGTCTTTGTGATGAGTAGGCAAGTTTTCCAATGCCAGCACGTGTGCCAGTGTAATCGGCAGTATCTCGACATTATTGATTTGTCGTTGAGTTTCGACAATCTCTCTCAAGGGCAAAGTCAGCCGCAGTTTTCCCAACTGAAGTTTGATTTGCATTTCCCAAATGCTGACCACGCTGAGCAACAAAACATTCTGCTGATCTTGGCAGAGTGCCAGCGCCTGGGGCGAAAGTTTGGCAGGCTCACTATCCCACCAGATAAACGTATGCGTGTCCAGTAGCAACTTCATGCATTGCCTGTCCAGAATTCTTCCGGTAGCGGTTCGTCAAAGTCTGGGCTTGTCCACATTGCCCCTGCATGTAAACCTGCCACACGAGCGGATACAGGCACAAGGCGAGCAACAGGTGTCATGCCGTTTGTGAGAATCCACTCTACCCCTGAGGCGACTTGAGAGAGTAACTCTTGGAATCGTGCTTGGGCTTCCTTCACGTCAATCTGTTTGGTCAACATGAGACCTTTCTCCTTGTGAGCCGATTTGCGGTCACGTTGCGCTGGCTAACGGCACGCGCTTCAGCCGCAGGCGAGCCGAGCGCAGCGAGGAGAAGCCTGTCGGGTGCATGCGAGGGTTAGCCAGCCCGTGAATGTGAACCTACGCTACCTGATAAAGTTTGACCAAGTGGCTGAAACTCGGCAATATCTTGCCGTTCCAGTTTCTGCCGAATCTGTTCAAAGCGTCTGACCGTTTCAACGGAATACAAGCGTTCGCCACATTGCAGGCACACATCCGCACGCACCTTGAGCACTGCGGTATGAATACCACCTTTGAGTAGTTTCTCTACTTCTTTATCAACTAGCTCACCCCACAAACAGGGCACTTATCAAAAGGGTTCATCGCTTTCTCCTAATACGCCAGTTGATCCACCGTTCAGGATCAGGTCGGTACACAGTGACCAACACAGCCCATTGGTCCCTGGATTGTAAGCCCAAACACTGTGAATCGGCTCGCCGGGTGTATTTCCGACGAGAGGCAGGCGCAACATACGAGGGTAGGCGCAGGCATTACCGCGCCTGCCCTCGTCTCGCCCTTGCGGGGAAATGCGCCCATGCAGCGTCTCTAAGGATGGCGCCGGACAATCGGGGCGAATGCGCGCCAGGGGCGCACATCCACCGGCGGCGCGGCTCGCGTAACAGAGCCATCCCGCGCC
>CALBEF010000044.1 GCA_937927775.1 uncultured Anaerolineae bacterium
GCTGTGGAGCAGGTCGGCGCAATCGACAAACTTGCGCCGATCAAGTATCTGTTGCCCGACTCGATCGACTACGGCGAAATACGCTGTGTGATTGCCGCGATCAGCCGCGAGCGATCAGCGTCGTCTTCGCCTGCCGCATAGCCTGTGGGGCAAGCTGCCGGCTTGCCCCACTGGTTTGCCCCGCCAGCGTGCCCCTCAACGTCGGGCGTCGGTATAGACCGTGCCGTCGGGCATGATCGTCTCGACCAGCACAATCCAGGGCCGGGCGTCATCGGGCAGGTCCGAGTCGCGCAGCGAAGCCTGGGTGAAGTTGGTGTCGCGCAACACAGCCGGCCCGAATTGCGCGCCGCGCAGGGTGGCGCGGCTGCAATCGGCGCTGGTGAGGTTGGCGCGCAGCAGGATGGCTTCGCTGAGATTGGCGTCTCGCATGTTTGCCCAGGTCAGGTTGGCTTCGATCAGGCTGGCGCGCTGCAGGAAAGCATGGCTGAGGTCGGCGCGGCTGAAGTCGGCCAGGTCGGCATTGGCATCAGACAGATCGGCGTGTGCGGCGATGGCATCGACCAGATCGACCCCGCCCAGTTGCGCTCTGGAGAGCCGGGCGCGGATGAGGCGAGCCTGGCTGAAGTCGGCGCTGCTGAAGTCAGCGGCGATCAGGCGGGCTTCGGTGAAATCGGCTTGCCGGCAGTCGGCGCCTACAGCGTCCGCTGCGTTGAGAACTGCCCCGGTCAACGTAGCGCGCGCCAGAGTAGCGTCATCCAGCGTGGCGTTCGTCAGGTCAGCGCGGGCAAGGTCAGCCTCGGTCAGATCGGCATGGCTGAGGTTGGCAGCAGACAGGCGGGCCTGACACAAAATGGCGCGCGACAGGGATGCGCCGGCCAGATTAGCCCGTCGCAGATCGGCGTTTTGGAAGTTCAAGCCGCGCAAGTCCAGCCCGCTCAGATCGACGCCGGCTAGCCGCGCGCCGGCGTCTGGCCCTCCCACGACCGCGATCAACTGGATGACTTCTTTGCGCGTGAGTTCGGCCATAGGCGCGCCAGAGCCTGAACAAGGCGACTTTCAGGCTCTGGCAGGATTCAATGCAAATCGACCTGGCTGAAGTCGCCCAGGGTCAACTTGTAGGCGCGCGGCTTGTGAGAGGATTTGGCGACCGTCACGTTGCGCCCGATCAGGCTGTCCTGCAGGCGCGCCGGCAGATCGCTGATCCGGCAGTTCTCGAGGACGATGCAGCGCTCGATCTCCGCGTTCTCGATCAGGCAGTCGTGATAGATGCTGGTGAATGGGCCGACGTAGCTGTTGACGATGCGGGTGTTCTCGCCGATGATGGTCGGCCCGCGCACGACGCTGTTGATGATTTGCGCGCCGGCGCCGATGGTCACGCGCGAATCCACCGATGAATCGGCGTCCACCGCCCCTTCGATGCGCGGCGTCAGCTCGCTCAGCACCAGGCTGTTTGCTTCCAGCATATCCACGGCTTTGCCGGTGTCCACCCACCATCCCTTATGGACATAGGGGTACACGCTGAAGCCGTTGCTGACCAGCCACTGAATGGCGTCGGTGATTTCGAGTTCGTTGCGCCAGGAAGGCTTGATGGCTTCGACGGCCTCGAATACGTGCCGGTCGAACATGTAGATGCCCACCAGCGCCAGATTGCTGGGCGGGTCCTTTGGCTTCTCGATCAGGCGCGCGATGCGGCCCTGGCCGTCGAGGACGGCAACGCCGTACTGGCGCGGATCCGCAACCTCGGTCAGCACGATCTGGCTGTTGTGTGTCGAGTCTGCGAACTGGCGGATGAGCGCATGGATGCCGCCCTGGATCACGTTGTCGCCCAGAAACATGACGAAACGCTCATCGCCCAGGTAGTCGCGGCTGATCTTGACGGCGTGGGCCAGGCCGAGCGGGGCGGGCTGGGGGATGTAGGTCAGTCGCACGCCCCAGCGCGAGCCGTCGCCGGCGGCGGCTTTGATCTCCTCGCCGGTGTCGCCAATCACCACGCCGATTTCAGTGATCCCGGCGTCGCGGATGGCCTCGATCACGCGGAAGAGCACCGGCGTGTTGGCAACCGGCAGCAACTGCTTGGCGCTGGTGAAGGTGAGCGGACGCAGGCGCGTGCCTTTGCCGCCGCTGAGAATCAACCCTTTCATGGGCAGCACCCGCGCGCATCAGCGCCCGAACATGCTCTGGAAGCGCATCATTAAGCCGAGGTCGCCCTTGATGCGGAGCTTGCCGCTCATGAACGCGCGCGTGGGATCAAGCTTGCCCGCGAGGATGTCGATCCAGTCCTGGGCTGCCACCTCGATCGTGACGGTCGGGTTGGGCGCAGCGCCCTCGGCCAGGTCGCACTGGTTGTCGGCGACCTTGATGTGATACGCGCCGCCGCCCTCGCCTGTGGCATTCAGTTGAACCACAGCATTGACGCCTTTGGCTTTGGCTGGGTTGAAGCTGGTGATCATTCCTTGAAGGGCTTCTGCGAGAGTCATTCTGGTTTTGCTCCTCTGCTCTGTGTTCTGTTTGGCGGGCGCCGGGCGCTTCATCTCTGGCCCCGGCGCAATATTGAGGTGTCGTTGCGGGCGCCCATCGCCGGCTGGCACGGGGCGCGCCTGATCGCAAGGCAGTATAGCGTTACGGTTGGGCTTGTCAAGGCAAACTTACGTTATACTCGTTCGCGTTCGCCGCATGAAGCGTTTCACGGAGATCCTGCATCAATGAGACGACGCGCCTCGCCGAGATCGATGATCAGGATCGGCGGCATGGTTGCTGCCGCTGTGTTGGCGCTGGTGCTCCTCGGCAATTTGATCGCTTTTGCCACCAGCCGGGACCGTCTTCCGCGTGAAACCTGGCTGGCGGATATCGATGTGAGCGGCGCCACGATCAGCGAGGCAATCAGCCGGACGCAGCGCGCGCTTCAGGCGCCGGTTTCGCTGCGTTATCAGACGGTGTCCCTGACGTTGTCCCCGGCCCAGCTCGACTTCAAGCTGAATGAGACGGTTGCCCGGCTGCTCCTGGAGGGCATCCTGAAGCGCAACCAGGGCTTTGACCAGTTCCTTCCGTTCATGCTCCGGCAAGCCACGCCGACGCGGCTGCCGCCGCCCTACCAGTACTCTGAAGCGAAGCTGCAGGACTATCTGCTCGGACTGGCAGCGCAGTACGACCAGCCGGCCACCCCTCCCACCGCAGATCCTGGCACGCTCAACCTGAGGCCGGGCGCCGATGGCTTTGCCCTCAATCTGACCGAGGCGCGGGACCGGCTTCTCGCCGCTCTGTCGTCGGGCGTGTCACGCATGGTTGATTTGCCGGTGGATGTGGCGCCGATGACCGAAGCCGGTATGCAGGCGTTGGGCGACTTGATCTCGGCGCGCGTGTCGGGCTTCACTGCCGGCGGCAATGTGGCCGGCGTGTTTGTCAAAGACCTTGGCTCCGGGCGGGAGTTCTCGCTCAATGGCGATGTCGCTTTCTCGGCGGCCGGCTGGCTGAAGCTCGCGCTGGTGATCGAGACGTATCGCGTAGCCGGCGAGGTCTCGCCCGAACTGAATGATCGACTCGCCAGCATCATCGTCGAGGGCAGCAGCCTGAACGCAAACGAGGTGTTGCGCGAGTTGGGCCAGGGCGATGCCAATCTGGGTGTGGCCGCGCTCAACGCGCTCTTGAAAAAACTGGGCCTGGTCAACACATTTCTGGCGCAACCCTTCGACCAGCGCACGCTTGCGCCTGCGTTCGTGACGCCGGCCAACTCCAGAGCCGATGTGACTGCTTCGCCAGACCCGGCCGCGCAATCGACGCCGGTGGATGCCGGCCTGTTGCTGGAGATGCTCGACCAGTGCCGGGTCAATTCTGGCGCGTTGCTGCTGGCTTTTCCCCAACAATTCACCGCGAGCAAGTGCGAGCAAGCCCTCGCGTTGCTGGCCCGAAACAGGCTCAATGGGCTGCTGGAGGCCGGCAGTGGCGGCAGCCCGGTGATCAGCCGGCAATCGTGGGACGCCAACAACCATGGCGTGGCCGGCCTGGTGCGTTCGCCAGGGGGCGACTACATCGTGGTCGTGATGCTGCACAGCGCAAGCCCGCTCAACTGGGCAGACACATCGCTCATCATCGCCGATATTGCCCGCGCCGCCTACAGCTTCTTCAACAACGGCCAGGCCCCGCCGGCTGCCCAGCCGATGACGGCGCCGCCGCCCCCCTGACGATTTTGGATTTTGGATTGACGATTGACGATTGACGGTTGACGATTGACGGTTGAGCGACAAGGTTTCCGGTCTGTGATCTGTTGCGTATTGTGTATTCCGTATTCCGTATTGCGTATTGCGTATTGCGTATTGCGTATTGCGTGTTGCGCGCCGGCCCCGCACTTGCCACTCAGCACTCGTCACTCGCCACTCAGCACTCACTACTCACCGCTACTCTCCCGCTTGAGCACCATGATTGTTTGGTCGTCAAAGGCGCCTTCGCAGCCGGCGAATTGCTCCACCGCGCTCATGATTGCCTTGACGATGTCGCGCGCGGGCAGGTGTCGCGCCGCGTCCAGTGTCACGCTTAGCCGTTCCATGCCAAACGCATCGTCTTCGTCGTTTAGCGCATCGGTCACGCCGTCGGTGTACAACAGCAATGTGTCCCCCGGCGCCATGACAATCGACCGCGCTTCGAGATGAATGTCTTCCACGACGCCCAGCGCGATGCCCCGCCCCGACAGCAACTCCAACTCGCCGCCGGCGCGCATCAGCAGAGGTGGATTGTGACCCGCGTTGGCGTAGGCCAGTTCGCCTGTGCCGGGATTCCAGATGGCATAGAACACCGTGACGAATAAATCTGAGCGGGCGTCGGACAGGATGAGCTGGTTAACGCGCCTGAGCGCCTCGGAAGGCGTCCGGCCGGTGAAAGCCACAGCGCGCATGAGGGTGCGCGACAGCGCCATGAATAGCGCCGCCGGCACGCCCTTGTCAGCCACATCCGCGATCACCAGCCCGTAGCGGCCATCCTGCAACGGCACGAAGTCATAGAAATCGCCGCCGACCTGACGCGCTGCCTGCCAGTCCGCTGCCAATCCCCAGCCAGGAACGCTTGGCGCTTCTCTGGGCAGGAAGCTGGTCTGGATCTCGCGCGCCAGCGACAGTTCCTGTTCCAGGCGCTGGCGTTCCAGCGATTCGCGGTACAGCCGGGCATTGTCGATTGCCAGCGCAGTCTGTTGTGCGATGCCGGTCAGGATGTTCAGCGCGCGGCCGGCCGGCAGACGTTCGGGGGTATCCACGCCGATGACCATCGCGCCCACAGGATCGCCTTTGGCGATCAACGGCAACGCCGCGCAGACTTTGATACCCAGGCGCTCGGCGATGATATTCGGAGCCTCATGAAGTACCTGGACGGCTGCGCCGTTGGCCTGCCTATCCAACCGGCTGTCAATATGCTGAAACCACTCGCGCCAGGCAGCCATGGGAAATGCATCGCGGTCAAATTGCTCCCGGGCTTCGGGTGACAGGCCATACGCCTGAGCGGCGCGCAAGTTGACATCGTTGCCCTCGCGCACGAAGATGGCGCATGCATCGACGCTGATCAGCAGCGGCGTCAGCCGGACGACCGACGCCGCGATATCGTTCAGGTCGGCCTGTTCACTCACCGCCTGGGCCACTTGCAGCAGGGCTGCCGTCACCCACGATTCTTCCTGTTGCGCGACGTTCGCCCACACTGCGTCGATGACCAGAGCAGCCTGATTCGCCAGCCCGGCCAGCAATTCACGCCGCTGCCGTGGAATCGCGCCGCCATCTTTCTGGCCGACAAGCATGGCGCCGAGGAGTTGATCCTGCGCGATCAGCGGCAATGCCAGCACCGGCACAGCCAGCCGGCCGCGTTGCGCGCCCATGACCGGCTGGCGCGAGTCAAGCATCTCCTCAAGCGCGGGCACATCGCCGGGCAGCAACACATCGCCAATCACGAGATGCTCGTTGTGCGACAGGGCGCCGTGCAGGGCCGAGATCTGGAAAGAGTCGGTCGCCGGCTCGTAGGTCAACAGCGCGCAGCAGTCCACGCCGGTCAGCATGGGCGCGAGGCGGGCTACGGCGGTCAGCGCGTCTTCGAGGGATTCGGCGCTGCGGGCCACTTCGGCCACCTGAAGCAACGCCGTCGACATCCAGCTCTGCTCGCGTTCGGCCTCGTACAGCCGAGCGTCTTCGACTGCCACGGCGACCTGCGAAGCCAGTATCTCGATGTAGCGCTGGTCGTCTTCGGTGAAATCGGCCGGCCGGTTCGACTGGAGATCGAGCACGCCGATCACACTGTTCTCGATGAGCAGCGGCGCGGCGATTTCGCTGCGCGTTTCCGGCAGGGCGTTCAGGCTAATGTAGCGCGGGTCGGCTGACACATCAGCCACAGCGATCATGCGGCGCTCCTGGGCGCTGGAGCCGATCAGCCCTTCGCCGACCTCCAGCCGGCTGCCCACCACGCCGGGATGCGTGGCGGAGCGGAAGACCAGATCGCCCTTTTCTTCGTCCATGAGCACCAGGCCGACAAAGTAATAGCCGAATGTGTCGCGGATGGCCTGGGTCAGGCGCGGCAGCAGCTCCTCGGTGTTGAGGATGGTGGCGGTCTGGCGCGCAACTTCGGCAACAAGTTCGAGTTGCCGCGCGCGCGCTTTCTCGCGCGACAGGGCGCGCGCGTTCTGAATGGCCGAGGCGGCCTGGTTGGCCACGATGCTGAGTGTGCGCAGATGCGACTCGGTGTAGGCGCCCGGCATGTCCGATTGGATGGACACAGCGCCGATGATGGCCTCTGAAGTCACCATCGGCACGAACACCGCCGAGCGTGGCGGGTGCTCGCTCATGTAGCGCGGCCTGGCCGGCAGATGCTCCAGTTCGGTTTGAAAGTCGCGCACCAGCAGCGACTGGCCGGTGTCGCGCATCCATCCCACGATGCCTTTCGCCTCGCCCAGGTGAAAGCGGGATGGCGCCCTGAGGATGCCCCGATCGTAGCGCACCTTGATGACGTAATCGTCCTCCTCGAACAGGCCGAGTTGAAAGCTGTTGACGTCCACCAGTTGCGCGGCGCAGTCGTACACCAGCCGGCACAGCGCGTCTTCATCGAGCGACGCCGACGCAATGCGGTTGACCGCATTGCTCAGCGCCTGCAATTCTGCGATGCGCTGTTCGAGCGCGCGCCGTGACGCGCGGCGGCGCCGGTAGACATAGCCGGTTGCGGCCAGCAGCGCCAGAAAAGCGGTCAGCGCCAGCCCTGTCAGGCTGACGATCAGGATCACCGGAACTTCAATGGACATGACGCAGGATGAGGATACCATGACGGAGTTGAGGGTTGAGGGTGGAGGGTGGAGGGTCGAAGGTTGAGAGGGGGCTGTTGTTAGAATGCAATCCATGAAAGCGCTCTGGCGTGCGATGTTTGCCCTGCTCGTGATCGGGGGGCTGGCCGGCCCCGGTCCGGCCCTGAGCATCCATTCGCAGCAGGATGAGGGCGCTGCGCTAACCCTGAGCGCCGAGGCCGGTTTCAATGGCTATGCCAAAGTGGACACCTGGCTGCCTGTTCGCGTGGCGTTGAGCAGTGCCGTGGCTGTTGAGGGTGAGGTCGTCGTTGTGTCCGAGGAAGCAACGGGTATGCGCTATGCTGCGCCCGTTGCGCTGACACCGGGCGCACGCCGTGAATTCACCCTCTATGCGCCGCCCGGCAATACCCCGATCAGGGTCGAGTTTATAAGCGCAGGTCGCGCGCTGGCCGGCGTACAGCCGGCGTTGCGCTTTCTGTCGCGGCAGGATCGGGTTGTGGTGGCGCTCGGCGACCCCCCCGATGGCTTCAACTTCCTGACGGCCCTCCCGACGCCGTTTGACGGGCGCACCTATGTGGCGCAGATCGCGCCCGACCGGCTTCCCGATCGCTCGGCTGCCCTGGCGTCGGTCGATGCAGTGGTGTTGAGCAATGCCGACACCGCTGCGTTCAGCGGCGCGCAACATGCGGCGTTGCGCGCGTGGCTTGTGGATGGCGGTCATCTCATCATCAACGGCGGGCCGGGCGCGGCGCTCACGTTGGGCGGGTTGGCCGATGTGGCGCCGGCGCGCGCAAGCAGCGCGCTGATTGCCACGACTCTGGACGGTCTGCTGGATTTCACGCTGCCCGATGTGTTGTCGCCGTTGACAGATGCCGATCCCGGCGATTTGCTGGCGCAGGCCACTTCCCTCAGCCCGGCGGCGCCCGACGCGCAGACTTTGGCCGCCTCGCGCGACACGCCGCTGATCATGCGCCGCGAGTTGGGCCGGGGGCTGGTCGACCAACTGGCCTTCGATGCGACGCTGGCGCCGGCGCGCGACTGGGCCGGCAAGACGGCGTTATTTGGCGCGATCCTGGGCGGGCGTGTGGATATCCCCAATGCGCTGGGCGCAATCCACCGCAGTCCCCGGCGCGATTCGCGCGATGATTACCCCGCGCTGGTGGCGGCGCGGGCGCTGCCCAGCGCCGCGCTGCCGTCCTTCTGGGTGGTGGCCGGTTTCCTGATTCTGTATGTGGTGTGCCTCGGCCCGCTCAACTTCATGGTGTTGCGTCGCTTGCGCAGGCCCGAACTGGCCTGGATATCGATTCCCGTTCTGATAATGGGATTCACAGTTCTGGGCCTGGCGACCGGATTTCGCCTGCGCGGCAACGAGCCGCAGATGCACCGGCTGAGCGTTGTTCTGGGTGATGCCCGACTGGACGATGCCACGCAGGGCGGCGCCGCGCCGGCGCATTCGGTGGTCGGGGTGTATGCGCCAAGACGGATGACGCTGGATGTGGGCCTGGGCCGGGGCCTGGCGCGCGAGATCGGCCCTGCTTCTGACGTGAGCGCCACGCTGACCTATGGCGCCCCGGATTATTTGCGCGGGGTGGAGGTTGGCAACACGGATGTGCGCGCGTTCTACACGCGCGGCGAAGCCGGCCTGCCGGATGTGGAGGCGGATTTAAGGTTTGTGCCCGGTCGGTCGGCGTCCGACCCGGCGCGCATCGCCGGCGACATCTTCAACGCCAGCAATGTGGCGCTGTCGGGTTGTGTGCTGGTGGTTGGGCGCGACTATGCGGCGATCGGCGACATCGGCCCGAATCAGCGCGTGGCTGCGGAGGCGCGGCTGTATTTGAATCGGCCACAGCCGGTGATGCGCCTGGCCCAATCGCAGATCAGCGGGAGTTACACGTCACTCGTCGGCGCGCGACGGGCGTCGCCGGCGGCAAGCCGCGCGCCGGTGGCGTATCGCGAGCCGTTCGACATGGCCGGGGCGAAGGTTGTTGAGATGCTGGTCGGCTGGCGCGACTATGGCCAGGACGACATGCGCGCTGCGGCGGAAGGCAACCTCGTGTTTGCCCTCTTTGGCCGGCCATCGGACCGGCTGGGGCAGGGCGTGAATCTGGCCTGCTGGGATGTGGCCGACCGCTCTGGCGCCGGGGCTGAGGGCGCCAGCTACACCGATCGCGGTCTGCGTGTGTGGCGGTTGCCGGTGCAGCCCTATCTGATCGATGTCAGGGCGACCGACGCGCCGCAGGTGGCCGCGCCGCCCGATGTGTTTGCGTGGGAGATTCGGTCTACTTCATCGAGCGCGCGCCTGACCGACGGGGGATTGAGTCTGTCGCCGGGGCGGCATGTGCTGGGCTTCTCGCCATGGCTGGGACTGCGCACCACCGGCCCGCTCACTGTGGTGTTCGAGTATGAGTTCAGCAACTCAACCCGCCTGTCGGACGTGCGCGATACGACCTTCTGGATATATGACTGGCGGGCGCGCGGGTATACCCGGATGATCACTGAGGCCGGTTCATTTGCAGGGCAGGGTGTCGCGCGCGGGGCGTATGTGTCGTCGGCGGGCGAGGTGCGCGTGCGGGTGGACAACGAGGCCGGGCCGGTGATGCTGAGCAACGCGCAGGTCAGCCTGCGTCTGAGGTAGATGGCGCATGCAGGCTGACCCGAAGGCCGGCCTGACAACAGCGGACAGGTTTTACAGGAACTCGGAAATGAAGTTGAGGTAACCGCAGCGTCCGCCCTCTTTCGTCCAGCGCTCAATCGACTTGCGCACGCGCTTGAGGCAGGCGATCATCTCGGCCAGTGTGATCGTATGGGTGTCCACTGGCCGGCCTTTCTCATCCGGCAACGGTTTGCGACCGAGCATGATGTCACACATGATCTGCACGGCGTCGCGGATGTTTTCGGCTGCCGGCTGAAGCCGGATTTGCGGCGGCTGTCGCTGATTCAGCTCGGCCTGGTAGACGCGAATCAGGGCATTGATTGCGTTGTGAGCGTCATAGTCTTCTGCCGATGGCGTCTTTCGACATGCCGCGAGCACAGCCGACTCGATGTTGTATAACACGTCGAGATATTCGTCTTCAAACTTTCCCATAGTGACCTGTCTCGCTGAAGCGGCGTCATCGCGCGTCGGCCAGTTCGCGCAGCCGCTGTTCGACCCGCGCGTTGACGGTGCCCTCGGCGAATCGCCCATTCTCCATGCGCTCGCCGGCCGGCACTCCCGTCAACAACTCGATGCCCTCATCGATCGTCTCGACTGACCAGATGTGGAACTGCCCGCCGGCTACCGCTTCCACGACATCCTCGCGCAGCATCAGGTCGCGCACATTGCTGGCCGGGATCAGCACGCCCTGATCTCCCGTCAGGCCCCTGGCTTTGCACACATCGAAGAAGCCTTCGATCTTGGCGTTGACGCCGCCGATGGCCTGCACCCTGCCGTGTTGATCGACCGAGCCGGTCACGGCGATGCCCTGCTTGAGCGGATACTGCGACAGAGCCGAAAGGATGGCGTACAACTCGGTGCTGCTGGCGCTGTCGCCGTCCACCATGTCGTAACTTTGCTCGAACACCAGCCGGGCGGCCAGGCTGAGCGAGCGTTCGCGCAGATACTTCTGCCGCAGATATCCCTGCAGGATGAGCACGCCCTTGGTGTGGATCGGCCCGCCCAGCGCGACCTGCCGCTCGATATCGACGATGCCTTCGTGCCCCGGCCCGACGCTGGCGGTGATGCGGCCCGGCTCGCCAAACACATAGTCGCCGAGGCCGATGACGGATAAGCCGTTGATCTGCCCGACCCGCGCGCCGGTGGTGTCGATCAGAATCGTGCCCCGAGCAATCATCTCCTGGATGCGCTGCTGCACCAGGTTCGAGCGATACACCTTTTCCTCCAGCGCCTGCTGGATGTGCTCGGCGGTGATCCGGGTTGAGTTGGCCTGCCGCGACCAGTAATGCGCCTCGCGCACGATGTCGGCCACTGCGCCGAAATGCGTTGATAACTTTTCCTGGTCTTCTGCCAGCCGCGAGGCGTGCTCGAGCAGCCTGGCCATGGCGCCGCTGTCGAGGTGGTTCAGGTTTTCATTCGCGCACAGCCGGCGCACCACGCTGAGAAAATCGCGCGCGTTCTCGTCGCTGCGCGGCATGCTGGTGTCGAAATCGGCCTTCACCCGGAACAACTCCGGGAAATCGCTGTCGTAGGCGTGCAGCAGATAGTACAGGCGCGGCGACCCGATCAGAATCACCTTGATGTCGAGCGGGATCGGCTGTGGGCGCAGGCTCTTGGCGGTGACATAGCCTATCAACTCACCCGGCTCTTCGATCTCGATCTGCCGGCTGCGCAGGGCGCGCTTCAGGCTTTCCCAACTGAATGGCGCGCTGAGCAGGTCCTCGATCGGAATCACCAGATATCCGCCGTTGGCCTGATGCAGCGCGCCGGCCTTCACCATGCTGAAATCGGTGTACAGCGCGCCGTACTGGGTTTCCTTCTCGATCCGGCCAAACAGATTGTTGTAGGTTGGGTTCAGCAGCACGACCAGCGGCGCGCCCTCCCGCTTGCCGTTATCGACGATGACGTTGACCTCGTATTTGCGGAATGGCAGTCCGCGCTGCCAGGCCGGCACGGGTTGCTGGCCTCCCTCCTCTGGCGATTGGCCGGGTTTGAACAGATCGATGTTGTCCACGATGTCCTGCCGCAGCGCGTTCAGGTAGTCGGTGATGTCGCTCTGTCCATCGTACTTTTCGATCAGGTCGTCGATGGATTCGCCGACTGCGTACAGGGCTGCCTGGCGATCCAGTTCGGCCAGTTGTTCCTGTGTCTGTCGCTCCAGGGCGCGGCCCTGTTTCATCGTGGCCTTCAGTTGTTCTTGAATGGTTTCGCGCCGGCGCTGGAAGTCTTCGCGCGCGGACGGCGGCAGGGCCTGAAACTCTGCGTCGGTCAGCGGGCGCCCGCCCAGCACGGGAATGATGGCGATGCCCATCTGGGTGGCCTGGATGGTGAAGCCGGCCTGCGTCGCCTTGTCGTTTAGCTCCTGGAACAACGCCTCGCGTTGTTGCTCCAGCGCCTTGATGATAGCGTCGCGCTTGGCGCTGTATTCCTCGCTCTCGAAGGTTTTCGGAATGCCCCGCCGCACCTGCTCGATCAGCGTCTTCACGTCGTGCTGGAGCTGGCGGCCGGCGCCGGGCGGCAACCGGATCGCCCTGGGCTGGTAGGGGTCGTCGAAGTTGTTGATATAGCACCAGTCGGGCGGCGTCTGCTGGCTGCGGGCCAGTTGATCCAGAAAATTGCGAATGGCGCTCATCTTGCCCATGCCAGGCGGGCCGGCCACGTAGATGTGGTAGCCGATCTGTCGGATGCCCAGGCCAAATTGAAGCGCCCGCACGGCGCGATCCTGTCCGATGATGGTCTTGCTCGGCTCGATGCACTCAGTCGTCTCGATTCCCAGCGAGGCGGGATCGACGACGCGCCGCAGTTGGGCTGGCTGTAGTTTCTGGATCATGATCGGTGGTGGGCGCTCCGGTGTCGGACTTCTCCGAGAAGTCTGACACCGGTCGGGACAGGTTCTTAGCGCGGCATGTTTTGCACGCCCCGGGCCACGGTGTCGAGCAGTGGCGCCGGCAGGATGCCGATGAGGATCGTCAGCAGCGACGTTGCTGCGATGGCTGCGCTCCGGGCCGGCCCGGCTGCGCCCAGCGCTGGCGTCTGCGCGCCTGGCTCGCGCATGAACATCACCACGACTACCCGCAGGTAGTAGCCCGCCGAAACCACGCTGGTCAGCGCGCCGATGACTGCCAGCCAGATCAGGCCGGACTCGACAGCCGAGCGAAACAGGAAATACTTGCCGGCGAACCCGGCCAGCGGCGGGATGCCGGTCAGCGACAGCATGGCGATAGCCAGTGTCACTGCCAGCAGGGGCCGGCGGTGAATCATGCCGGCGTATGAGTCGATCGATTGATCTTCGCCCTCCGGCGCGCTCATCACGGTCATGACGGCGAACGCGGCCAGCGTCGTCGCGGCGTAGGCAGCCAGATAGAACAGCACGCTCGAAGCGCCCGCCTGGCCGCCGGCGGCGATGCCCACCAGCGCGTAGCCGGCGTGCGCGATGCTCGAATAGCCCAGCATACGCTTGAGATTGGTCTGGGCCAGCGCGGCCACATTGCCCACGATCATCGTCAGCGCGGCCAGCACAGCCACAACCGGCTGCCATAGCGCAATCAAATCGCCCATGCCAAACAGGAACACGCGCGCCACCGCCGCAAAGCCGGCCGCTTTGGTCGCGGCAGCCATG
This sequence comes from uncultured Anaerolineae bacterium, assembly GCA_937927775.1. Lineage (GTDB taxonomy): Bacteria > Chloroflexota > Anaerolineae > J036 > Brachytrichaceae > Roseilinea. Next base: position 13,528 of record CALBEF010000044.1, read on the forward strand.
AAGCCGGTGACGCTGGTCGGCGCGCCCTCATACACATCGGGCGCCCACATGTGGAACGGCACGGCGGCCACCTTGAACCCCAGCCCGGCCAGGATGAGGCCGGCGCCGGCATACAGCACGATCGCGTCGGTGTGCTGCCCGGCTGAAATGGCGCGCGCAATGGCGTTCAAGTCGAACGCCCCGGTTGATCCATACACCAGGGCGATGCCGTACGCCACAAAGCCCGACGCAAACGCGCCGAGCAGGAAATACTTGAGCGCCGACTCCTGGCTTTCCACGTTGCGCCGGGCGATGCCGCACAGAATGTACAGCGGTATCGAGAGCAGCTCCAGCGCGATGAACACGATCAGCAGGTTCGTCGCATGGCCCATCAGCATCATGCCGCTGGCGGCAAACAGGAGCAATGGGTAGAACTCGCCGCGCTGGATGCCGCGCGACTCGTTGTAGCGCAGCGCGAACGCCAGGGTTGCGATGCCGGCGCCGGCGAAAATAATGTCCAGAAACAGCGCGTACCCGTCCAGGCTGACCATGCCGTTGAACGCCGGGCCGGTCTGCCCCCACAGCGCGAGCGCCGCAAGCAACGCCAGAATAAATGGCGCGAAGGACGCCCAGCCCGTGATGGCTTTTCTATGCGCGGGGACGAACAGGTCGGCCAGCAGAATCACGATGCCGCCAGCGATCAGGAGCAGGGGAGGGAGCACTACAACGAGATCATTCCAGGTCATGAGTTCATTCCACCGTCAACGTTAAGTTCAAGCGCGCGTTGCGTTGATCGCGGCCAGCCGGAAACTGCTGCCATCTGCCGCCGCGTAGTCGTAGATCACACCGTCTTCGTCGCACCACAGCCGGCTCCGTGTTGGCGCTTCGACCGGGCCGAATTCATAGCGCGCCAGGCACAGGCGCCCCAGCGGCGTGTCCCGCGTCTCGAATCCCCGATGCGACCAGATCTGCCGGGCCGGCTGTGGCTCAAGGGTCGCGGCGTCGATGGTGATCATCGTGATGATCCGCGATTCGCCGGAGCGCAGCTTACTTCGCCAAACAATCGCTGTGCCAGACAGCGGGGAATTGTAGCCGATTTCACAATCGGTTTTCCAGACATACTTGCGCTGCCAGTTTTGCCGATTGCGCCGCCAGCAGAACCGGGCGTAACGCCTGCCGGCGGAATCGCTCTCGAAGCGGACGCCGGCTTCAACTGACCCGTCGCGGGTGTGGATGGAGAGTGTCTGCCAGTCCGGCGGGTCGGCGCGCGCGCCGAGCAGTTGCGCCGCCAGCGATTCGATGCGCGGGTGAGAAAAGGGCGCGATGCGGGTCACTTCGGATTCGATTTGCCACACGCCATCGCCGCTTGCGGGGTCGTCCGGCAGCGTGATCTGCCAACGCTCATCCGAAATAACATTGCCGGCGGCGTCGAATGCCTGGTAAATGCCTTTGCGTTTTCTCATCGGCGGCGGGTGGTCAATCCGCTAGAATGTCTGCATGAATCAGGACGCGCCAGAGCCGGCGCCAGAGCCGGCGGCAGAGCCGGCGCCAGAGCCGGATTGTGATGATGCGTCAGGGCGGGCACCGGCACGGGATTATAACGTTCGCAGCGGGCGCGGTGGTGGCTGATGGACAGCGCGAGTGTTGTCGCTGGCATTGCCAGTCTCTTCATCCTCATCGCAATCAACGCCTTCTTTGTGTTCGCCGAATATAGCCTGGCGGTGTCGCGCAGGACGCGCATCGCCGAGCTGGCCGAGCGCGGCGACGCCGGCGCGCGGGTGGTGCTGCGCGTGATGGAAGACCCCGATCGTTTCTTCGCCGCCACCCAGATCGGGGTCACGCTCACGTCGGTAGCGGTGGGCATCGTGAGTGAGCCGGCTTTCATGCAGGTGTTCACCCATCTGCTGGGCGGCATTGTGCCGCCGTGGCTGCCCGGCCTGGCAGCGGTCATGGGGGGCCTGATCGGCCTGTTCATCGCCTCGTTCTTCCAGATCGTGCTGGCCGAGCTGGTGCCGCGCTCGATCACGTTGCGCTCGGCAGAGCGGATTGCGCTGCTCGTGGTTGCGCCGATGAACACGCTGGCCGGCTTGTTGCGCCCGGCCATTTGGCTGCTGAAAGGCGCGTCGCGCCTGGTGCTGCGCCTGCTGGGTTACAGCCCGGACATGCGCGATGAACGCCTGTATTCGATTGACGAATTGCGCATGCTGGTGGCCGCCAGCCAGAAAGGCGGCCTGATCGAATCCGAGCAGCGCGACATGCTCGACGCGGTGTTCTCGTTTGGCGATCTGCCGGTGCGTGAAGTGATGGTGCCGCGCACAGAGCTGGTGTGTGTGGATGTCGATTCCTCGCTGGAGAGCGTGGCGCAATTGCTGTCGGCGCATCCGCTCAGCCAGTTGCCGGTGTATCAGGACTCGCTCGACAACATCGTGGGGGTGTTGCACAGCAAGGACATGATGCGCGCGCTGTTGCCGGGCGCCGGCAACATGACCGTCCGGGAGTTGATGCGCCCGGCCTTCTTCGTGCCGGATTCCCAGCGCGCCGACGAGCTGTTGCAGCAGTTTCGCCGCCATCGGCAATCCATGGCCATCGTGCTGGACGAGTACGGCGGCACAGCCGGCCTGGTGACGCTGAGTGATCTCCTGACGGAAATTGTGGGCGAAGTGGGCGAGCCGCCGGCAGATCACATGCCGGACATTCAAATGGCGCCCGATGGCAGCGCGCTGATCAACGGCCTGGCGAGCCTCAACGATGTGAACGAGGCGCTGGGTCTGCAATTGCGAGACGAGCATTTCGAGACGGTGGGCGGTTACATCATGACCCGGCTGGGTCGCATCCCCCGGCCGGGCGACGAAGTGCAGGTCGAAGGCGAGCGCGCCTGGCTGCGCGTCGAGGAAATGGACAGGTTGCGCGTGGCCCGCGTGCGCTTTGCGCGCGCGCCGGCGGGCGATCAGTCTCAGCAGAGCGGTTAGCGCGTCCTGCTCACAGATAGCGCAGATCGTGCGCGGCGCGTTCCAGCCCCTCGCGGAAGGCCGGATGAGCAATGTCCACCAGCGCGCGGGCGCGCTGCCGGATGGTCTTGCCGTACAGGTCGGCCACGCCGTACTCGGTGACGATGTAGTGCACATCGTTGCGCGTTGTGGTGACGCCGGCCCCCGGCTTCAGGGTTGCCACAATCCTGCTCACCACCGAGCCGTCCCTGAGCGCCGTGCTGCTGGGCAGGGCGATGATGGGCTTGCCGCCTTTGCTGTGGGCCGCCCCGCGTATGAAGTCCAGTTGCCCGCCCACGCCGCTGTATAGCCGCGTCCCGATACTGTCGGCGCACACCTGGCCGGTGAGGTCCACTTCAATCGCCGAGTTGATAGCCACCATGTGATCGTTTTGAGCGATGAGAAAAGGATCGTTCACGTACTCGGTGGGCCTGAACTCGATGAACGGATTGTTGTCGATAAAGGTGTACAGGCGCCGGCTGCCCAGGCAGAAGCCGGCGATGATCTTGCCGGGGTGCAGGTTCTTGCGCGCGCCGGTGATGACCCCGCTTTGCACCAGCTCGATGATGCCGTCGGAGAACATCTCGGTGTGGATGCCCAGATCCTTGCGATGCCTGAGGTACGACAGCACGCCGTTCGGGATGGCGCCGATGCCGAGTTGCAGGCAGTCGCCATCGTCGATCATGTTGGCGATGTGGAAGCCGATCTGCTGGTAGAGGGGGCTGGTCTCGCCGGCGTTGAATTCGGGCAACTCGTAGTCCACCGGCACGCGGCAATCGATCTTCGAGATGTGGATGAAGCTGTCGCCCAGCGTGCGCGGCATGTGCGGGTTGATTTCGGCGATCACCAGCCGGGCGGATTCGGCGGCGGCCTTGGTGACGCCGACCTCGACGCCGTAGGAGCAGTAGCCGTGCTCGTCCGGCGGCGAGACGTGGATGAGCGCCGCGTCGAGCGGAAGCACGCCGCGTTTCCATAGCAGCGGGATCTCGCTCAGCCGGCAAGGCGTGAAGTCGGCCCGCCCGTCATTGACGGCGGCGCGCACGTTCTCGCTGATGAACAGCGTATTCACGCGCAGGTGGCGCTGCAGGCCGGGCGCAACATAGTCGGCGTTGCCGACTGTCAACACCTGCACGATCTCGACATTTTCCAGTTGTGGGGCGCGGCGCACAAGGGCCGCCATCAATTCTTTTGGAAAGCTGCAATTGCCGGTCAGGAAAACGCGCATGCCACTCTCGATGCGCGAAATCGCTTCGTCGGCTGAAACTGACGCGGCGATTGCCGGTGTTGCGATCTGGCTCATGGAATCTCAAAGGTGTCGAGCATCAGGCTGTTGCCGGCCGCGTCATTCAACGGGTCATGAATGCGGCGGCGCTCGCCTGTGACTGTGTTGTACACCCCAACGCGGATTTGGTAAATGCCCGGCGGCAGGCCGGCGGGAAGCGCTACCCAGCGCGGTTCGGTCACTACCTCGCCCTTCATCCAGCGCGAGAAGGGGTAGTGCCCTTCAAACGGTTGCTGGTCGGCGACATGGACGACTTCGCCGGTGTTCTGGTTGACGACATGCACCAGCACCGTGTCATCCGGCAGATTTGCAGCCAGGGCTTGCCAGTGCAATCGCAGGGCGACCTCCTGCGCGCCGGCGTCGTAACTCATCTCGCCGCCCAGCAGCGTCAGCGCGTCGTCGAACAGGGCGTTGCGCGTCGCCAGCGCCGGCGACACGCTGAAGACGCGCGGCATTTCGGCTGCCGTGATGATCTCGGCGTAGGGCGCGCCGTCGCGTTCGGTCAGCGCCAGTTCTGTGCGAAGTTGTTTATGCAGGAGCTGCGCCTGCCGCTCGAACACCGCGCGGTAGCGCGGGAAGGCGGCCTGGCCGGGGGCATGGGCGATGTACACGTTGTCCGGCTGACCGAGCGCCTGACGGGCAGCGCCGGCAAACTGCGCCGAGGGAACAGGCAGGAATTCGTAGAGTTCGCGCATTCGAATTTGGCCGCCGGTCAGAAAAGTCACGCTCCTTTCAAATCCCCAATCCAGAGCGACTACGGGGCGCCCGCGAAACTGCGCCGTCAGGGTGTCTGTCAGGCGATAAATGCCGTCTGACCACAGGCCGCGCGCGCCGGTTCGCTCCAGGAAACTCAGGATCGAGATGTTAGCGCCGATCTGACTGGCCGCCAGAACGCAGACGACAAGCCATGTGGCTGCCTGCGCAAAGCGCAGCCGGCTGGCAGTGTCAACGATGGCGACGGCGATCAGCATCCATACCAGCGGTGTCAAAATAAAAAGATGCCGCGCGCCGATCGCGCTCACGCTGAAGGTAGCCAGGGGGATCATGGTCAGCGGGCACAGGGTGAGGAAAAGTCTGAGCCGGCTGTCGCGTGTGGCGAACGCCGGCGCATACCGGCGACGGGCTGTGACCCATTCGATAACGGCGCGCGCAATTCCGTAGATCACAGCCGCGATAAAGCCTGCGGCGCTCAACGGCCAGCCGGCGGGCGCTCCAAAGTGCAATGTGTCGCCGCTCATCAGCCGCAGGAAATCGGCCACCTCGAACGACACATTGCCAAAGACATCCAGGTTATTGTGCCCATACATCTGCGTTTGCAGGGCGTTCTCGGCGATGAAACGAAAAGACGCGCCATCTGGCAGGTTGTGGAGGATGAACGGCGCGAGGCCGAGCGTGAATGCCGCGCCGCACGCCATGAGCCTGGGCAGGCCAATCCTGCGGATGTGAAGGATGATTTTTGGCAGCCCGACGCTTAGCAGGGCTGTCAGCGCGAACGGCGCCAGCAACCAGGCGAACAGGACTTTGGTGGTGAAGCCGGCGCCGAACAGCAGGGCGGCCGCCACCAGCCAGTGGGTGCGTCCGCTGTCCAGCCAGCGCGTGAACGCCAGCAGTGTCAGCAGGGCCAGCGGCAGCAGCGGAAGGGAGAAGTGCGGCCCTGATCGGCTCCAAAAGATAAAGCCGGGCAGTGTGGCGCACAGCAGGGTTGCAATGGCGGCAACCTGATCGCCGAACCACAGCCGGGTCAGCAGCCAGAGCAGGATCAGCGTGAACGCGCCGAGCAGCAGATGGCCGGCGCGCAAGCCTTCGACGGTCGCGCCGAAAAGCCACAGGCTGCCCAGACTGGTGTAAATGGAGGTTGGGCCGATGTAGTGTTGGAGCATCAACGGCCAGCGAACGCCAAACAGGTCGATGCTGCTGAACGCGCTGCGGGTATTGCCCTCAAGCAGCAGTTCGAGGGCCGGCACGGCGTCCGCAGCTTCGTCGTACTGCAATCCGGGCAGCGACAGATTCCACGCGCCGATGATTGCGTAGAGCGCAAGTGAGAGGGCAAGGCCGGCCAGCGTCGGAAAAGACGCGCGGATATCCCTGTGCATGATTCGCCCCGGCATTGTAGCCGGGGTTGCGGGTTTCGATGGGGCATATTCGCCCCACACATATAATTCTGCCTGTCGTAGTGCCCGAGTTGATGTCCTGGAAGGAGAAGATAGCAATGTCTGATTCAATGCGTGTTGCCGCCCCGGAATCGCTGGCGAGAAACGCCGCCGAAATGTACTACCCCTCCACCGATGTAGTTGCCCGCGCGCATGTCAAGGACTGGGACGCGCTGGCCGAATACGCCTTGAAACACCCCGAACGTTTCTGGGCCGAGCGCGCCGACGAGCTGGGCTGGTATCAACGCTGGCATACCGTGCTCGACGATTCGGATAAGCCGTTCTACAAGTGGTTCGTCGGCGGTAAGACGAATATCGTCCACAACGCCATCGACCGGCACCTGCGCACGCATCGCAAGAACAAACTGGCCTATATCTGGCAGGGCGAGGACGGCAGCGAGCGCAGCATCTCGTACTTCGCGCTCAACCGCGAGGTGAGCAAGTTCGCCAATGTGCTCAAGGCGCTCGGCGTGAAGAAAGGCGATCGCGTCACCATCTACATGGGCCGGGTGCTTGAACTGCCCATTGCCATGCTGGCCTGCGCCAAGATCGGCGCCGCGCACTCGGTGGTGTACGGCGGCTTTTCGGTCGAGGCGCTGCACGGCCGCATCGAGGATTCGCAGAGCCGCGTGTTGATCACCTGTGACGGCGCGTTTCTCAACGGCAAGGTGGTTGATCTGAAAGGCATCGTGGACGAAGCCTTGAAGCGCACGGCGGCGGTGGAGACCGTCGTGGTGTATAAGCGCACCGGCAAGCCGGTGAACATGGAAGAAGGCCGCGACTACTGGTGGCACGAGTTGATGAATCTGCCGGTGGCCAGCCCGAAGTGCGAGACCGAGCAGATGGACGCCGAGGATATGCTGTTTCTGCTGTACACCTCCGGCACCACCGGCAAACCCAAGGCCATCGTGCACACCCACGGCGGCTACAGCGTCGGCGTCTACACCACGCTCAAATATGTGTTCGATGTGTCCGACGAGGATCGTTACTGGTGCGCCGCCGATCCCGGCTGGATCACCGGCCATTCGTACATCGTCTATGGCCCGCTGATGCTGGGCGCCACCAGCATCATCTACGAAGGCGCCCCGACCTATCCCTATCCTGACCGCTGGTGGAGCATCGTCGAGAAGTACGGTGTCAGTATCCTGTACACTGCGCCGACAGCCATTCGCGGGCTGATGCGCTTTGGCGAAGCCTGGCCCAACCGGCGCGATCTGTCGTCGTTGCGGCTGCTCGGCAGCGTCGGCGAGCCGATCAACCCCGAAGCCTGGCGCTGGTACTACAAGAACATCGGCAGGGAGCGTTGCCCGATCATGGACACCTGGTGGCAGACCGAGACCGGCGCGTTCATGATCACCCCGACGCCGGTTGTGCCGCTCAAGCCGGGCAGCGGCACGCGCCCCTTCTTTGGCATCAGGGCCGAGGTGCTGGACGAGCACGGCAACCCCGTCAAGCCGAATGAAGAAGGCTACCTGGTCATCACGACGCCCTGGCCGTCGATGATGCGCACGATTTACAAGGACCCCGATCGCTACGTCAACACCTACTGGTCGAAGTATCCGGGCAAGTATTTCACCGGCGACTCTGCGCGCATGGACGAAGACGGCTATTTCTGGATCATCGGTCGCGTGGATGATGTGATCAAGGTGAGCGGCTACCGGCTGGGCACGGCCGAGATCGAGAGCGCGCTCGTGTCGCATCCGGCCGTGGCCGAGGCGGCTGCCATCGGCCTGCCGCACGAGATCAAGGGCAACGCGATCCACGCTTTTGTCATTCTGCGCGCCGGCTACGAACCCTCGGAGAAGCTGGCCGAGGAGTTGCGCCAGCATGTGGGCCGCGAGCTTGGCCCGATCGCCAAACCCGAACACATCGAGTTCACGCCCAAACTGCCCAAGACGCGCAGCGGCAAGATCATGCGCCGCGTCCTCAAAGCGCGCGCGCAGGGCTTGCCCGAAGGCGACATCTCGACGCTCGAGGAGTAGCCGCCGGCCAATCCTGGCATACAATCCTCCTGACATTCCGTCAGGAGGTTTTTTCATCTCATGAAGCCGATCAATGTGACTGTGTGGGGCGAGTATCGCCACGAAAAGACGCATAAGGCCGTGTCCGATGTGTATCCCAAAGGCATGCACGTGACGATCGCCGAGGGCTTGCAGGCGTATCCTGAATTTGCCGTGCGCACCGCCACGCTCGATGAGCCGGAGCATGGCCTGACCGATGCCGTGCTCAACAGCACCGATGTGCTGACCTGGTGGGGGCACATGGCGCATGGCGATGTGCGCGACGATATCGTCGAAAAGGTTGCCAAACGTGTGTGGGAGGGCATGGGCCTGATCGTGCTGCACTCCGGCCATTTCTCCAGGCCGTTCAAGCGGCTGATGGGCACGGATTGCTCGTTGCGCTGGCGCGAGGCGCACGACAAGGAGCGCCTGTGGGTGGTCAACCCCGGCCATCCGATTGCTCAGGGCCTGCCAGACTTTTTCGAGCTGCCCGAAGAAGAGATGTACGGCGAGTACTTCGGCATTCCGCAGCCGGATGAACTCGTGTTCGTAAGTTGGTTCACCGGCGGCGAAGTGTTCCGCAGCGGCTGCTGCTGGCATCGTGGTATGGGCAAGGTGTTCTACTTCCGCCCCGGCCACGAGACCTATCCCACCTATTACGACGAGAACGTGCGCAAAGTGATCGCCAATGCTGCGCGCTGGGCCGCCCCCACGCTCGTGTCACAGTTCACCCGTTCCGCCAATGGCCCGACCGCACCCTTGGAGCGTGACAGGGTGACAGGGTGACAGGGTGACAAGGTGGCTGGCAGAATTGTTTCTCATCGTGATCTCATCGTTTATCAACGAGCGTTTGACGCCGCCACTCGCATATTTGCACTCACGAAGACATTCCCGCGCGAGGAAACGTATTCTCTAACAGACCAGATACGGCGATCATCCAGATCGGTGTGCGCTAATCTGGCCGAGGCATGGCGAAAGCGACGCTACCGCGCCGCTTTCATTGCCAAGTTATCCGATGTTGAAAGTGAAGCAGCCGAAACGCAGGTGTGGATCGACTTTGCAATCCGGTCCGGCTACCTTTCTGCCGAGGACGGCCGGCTGCTTCACGAAGCTTATGAATCCATATTGGCGACACTGGTCGGCATGATCAATCATCCAGAGACGTGGGTTATCGGAGACAAATAACACCATTGACCATCGTAGTCACCCTGTCACCTCGTCACTCCGTCACCTCTCGCTGCCTACCGCCGCTGGCCAAAAATGCGCAGCAGCCGGATGAAGAGGTTGATGAAATCCAGGTAGAGCGCCAGCGCGCCGATGATGGCTGCCTTGCGCTGCACTTCCCCATCTTCGCCGATGCCCTGCGCCATGCGCTTGATGCGCTGCGTGTCATAGGCGATGAGGCCCACGAACACCAGCACGCCAACGTAGGTCAGCGCCCACATCAGCCCCTCGCTTTGCAGGAACAGGTTGACGACCGACCCAAGAATGACGCCGATCAATCCCATGAAAGCCAGGCTGCCCAGGCTGGTCAGATCGCGTTTGGTGACGTAGCCATACGCGCTGACCAGCGCGAACGTGCCGGCAGTGATGAAGAACACCTGCCCGATCGATTCGGCAGTGTAGATGTAGAAGAGAAACGAGAAGGTGATGCCAACCGTGATGGAGTAGATGAGGAACAGCGCGGTGGCCATCACCGCGCTCAGCCGGCGGATGAGCGCGCTCAGGATAATTACCAGTCCCAACTGCCCAAAGATCAGAATGAGAATGCCGGGGCTTGAAAGCAACGGCTCCAGAAAATCCGGATTCTGAGCGGTGGCGGTGGCGACCAGGCCGGTGATCGACAGCGCCAGCGCCATCCAACCATAGACTTTCATGATGAAGCTGCGCTCGGCAGCCTGATCGACTGCGATGGATGATGTTGACCCCATGGGGCGGTTCATGTCAAACTGGTTCATGTGATTGCTCCTTGAGCCGGCGCGCGAGGGGCCGGCTTTCAGATCGGTATTCTACTGCGCCCGGCGCGCCGATTTTGACGCCGGCCTGACGGGGCGCGCCCATTCCGACAGTTCCCGGCGCTATCGCACGCGCAGCCGTGTCAGTTCGATCTGGTCCCCCGCAAACTGTCCGTCGATCCCGTAGGCGGCCGCCCGTGAGAAATCGGCCGGCGCATACCACACCAGCAGCAGTCGATACACCCCCGGCGACGCGCTGGCGCCCACAACCAGCGTGTGCGCGATTTCGATCCTCTCGCCCGGCGTCCACCGTGTCAGTGATTGCCCCGCGTCCTGCTGAGCGGCTTTGTTTGACTGATCGTCCAGCAATTGCAGCGACACGCTCAAATCCCGTTCGAGTGGGCGGCTCGCGCGCCAGTGTGTGGTCACTGTCAGCGTCTCTCCCGCCGACACTGCGGCCCCGCTCAGGGTATACCCAAGCAGCTCCAGGCCGTTCTCGTAGCGCAGCAATGGCATGTCTGTGCGCTCGGCGCGCTCGTTCAGCGCGACTGCGCCGAAAATGGCGCGGTCTGTTCCATCTGGCAATGGCAGGCGTTGCCCGGTGCTGAAGTCGTACACGCCCACAGCCCAGCGCAGAACACGCGGCGCATGCGCCAGCGCCGGAATCCGCGCGGTGTAGAAGTCGCTCCACAGTCTGCCGGCCGGCTCCTCGCTCAGCGCCAGCCGGCCCTGGCCGGGGTGCATATCGCGCTGCGCCACGATCACATCATGTTCGTCGATCAAATGGACGAAGACACTGTAGTTGGCCGGCGCCGGCGCGGTCAGTTTCCAGTTCAGGGAAAGGGTGACTTCATCCCCCGGCGTTGCGCGCGCTGCGGACGAGCGCCCTTCTTCGAGCCATACCATGCCGCCAAAGTCTGCGCCGATTGAGATGGGCAGACGCTCTGTCCATGTGTCGGGGGGCGGCGCGTATGCCGGCGCAATTACGGCAAACGGCATGGCAATAGCCACGGTTGCCAGCAGCGCCATGCCGGCCCACAATGCGGCGCGATGGATGCGAAACAGTCCGTAGCTCAGGCCGGCGGCGATCACAGCGATGCACGGAAACATCAGCCGGCCCTGCGACGCCGGTGTAAGGGATGTCCAGCGCAGCAGCGCCACAAGGATCAGCCCCACCCAGAACAGCCCCAGGATCACCGGCGCGCGCCGGCAGATGCAGGCTGCGACGCGCTGGAAGATGGGAACAGGCTGCGTCATGTCGGGTGGCGGGCTGTCTTTTGAAAGCGCGCCGGCTCCGCGCGGGCGCAACACTGCCCGAATCAGGCCGGCCGCTGCCACAACTGACATTCCGTTGAGCGCGTCATAGATCAGTGGCGGCATGAGGATGTTCATTCCGCCAAACACTCCCCAGTACGAGCGCATGAACCCCTCGCGCTCGGTCCATAACTGGGCCAGCGAAGCCGGCGGCGATCTGCGGCCCACCACATCCAGAAAAGCGTTCCAGCCCAGCCAATCGCCGTACAGGATTTGATTGCGGACGAACCACCAGCCGGCGCACACTGCAACGACCAGTGTGACGATCAACGTAAAGCGCGCTGCGCCGAACGCAAGCCGGGCTATGCGCCCGCTGATGCGCGTGCTCGATTGCGAGAATGCCGCGCTCTCAGTTGGCGCCTCACGGCTGATCGAGGCCAGCGCGGCAGCCAGCCCGAACAGGCCGATCAGTCCCAGCGCGCTGGATTTGCTCAGCGCGCCGGCGCTGGCAATCAGGCCGGCGATGATTGCAGCGCGCACTGTCGTGTCGCGCCGGCGCGCGATGCGCAACGCCCACCACACCCCCACGCTGCTGAACAGCACAGCCGCATTGTCGTTGTTGATCGATGCGCTGATGAAGGCGAACATCGGCGCGCACGCGGTGAATACCATTGCGCCGAGGCGCGGCCAGAAGCTGGAATCGAGCAGGCCGGCGTCTGCGTGTGGTGGCGGGAAAAGCTCGCGCCCGACCAGCCAGGCAAACCAGACGGTCAACGTCGAGAGGATGATCGACAGCAGGCGGGCCAATCGCGCAGCCAGCGCCGCGCCGTCCCACGGGAATCGCTCGGCCGGCGTGTGCAGAATGGTGTTGGCATTGCCGTCTGGTCTGGCAATGCCGAGGTCACTGTGCGGATTCGGGCGTCGTATCTCGCGCCAGTTCGAGTCGTCGACCGGCGCCATCACCAGCGCGGCCAACGCATAGTAGAGCGGGGGTTGGCTGCCTTCCTGGCGCCACGGCGCGTCGGCGTCGGTTTGATCGGCGCGCTGAACCGGCAGCCCGCCGCCATTGGCTAAATGTTGCGCGAACGCGTAGTGCCACGCTTCATCGGAGGCTTCGAAGAGCGGCGTAGCCAGGCTGTATAGACTGAAGAGGGTAAACGAGACCGCAAGCAGCAACGCAACAAGGCGCTTTTCTGTTGGGTGGATGTGCGCAATCAAGCGGCCTTCTCGGTTTGCGCTGTGTCAGGTTCAGTAAGATTTTCCTGCGCCTGCTTCTGCCGTTCGGCAGACTCGCGCTCCAGCTTGGCGATGCCATTGCTGACAACGGCGGTAATGTGCTCCATTTCCTCGCGCAGGCGCAGTAGCGTATCGAGCGCGTAGTTGTCGGCTTCAGCGCGCAGCCGGTCTGCTTCACGCCGGGCGCGCTCCTCGACGGCCTCGGCGCGACTCTGTGCGATCGTCATGATCGTTGTGTCGTCTGCCAGTTGGGCCGCGTCTTCGCGCGCCATTTCGCGAATCCGCTCGGCTTCCTCGTGGGCCTGGGCGATGATGCGATCATGTTCCTGTTCGACTTTCTGCGCTTTCTTGATCTCTTCTGGAATGGCAAGCACCATCTGGTCGATCAACTGAAAGCATCGGTCGGCGTCGACCAGGCGCATTTTGGTGCCAGGAACGCGCCGGCTCTCCAGCAAAATGGCCTCGAGTCGCCCCAAAAGATGCTGTATATCCATAGTTGTCCCCAGTTTGATCTGCCTCAAATCGGCTCAGCGCAACCTCGCGTGACGTAATTCTACATGTAATGATTAGAAACGCACGCCGGCGATTGCGCGCGCGACACACTCAGGAACCAGCCGCGACACATCACCGCCAAGCGAGGCAACCTCACGCACCAGCGATGCGCTGAGAAAGGTGAACGGTTCGTTTGCAAACAGGCACATAACCTCCACGTCTTCGGCCAGAAAATGGTTGGTCTGGGCCATCTGCCATTCATAGTCGAAATCGACGCTGTTACGTAAGCCGCGCACAATGACGCTCGCGCCGCGCGCGCGGGCAAAGTTGATCGTCAGCGTGTCGTAGCCGCACACGCTGACCCGCCCGCCGTGATTGAGGCTCGCCATGGCTTCGCTGGCCAGCCGGATGCGCTCGGCCTGCGAAAACAAAGCCTGCTTGCGGGGCGATGAATACACACCCACGATGAGATGATCGACCAGGGACAACGCGCGTTGCGCGATGTTCAGATGCCCGTTGTGAAATGGATCAAACGTGCCGGGGTATAGAGCGACGGTCATGGCGGATGATGGTGTTTGCCGGCCGGCTTCGCCGGCGCTTCTCTCGTGAATGATTCCGATGGATAAGAGTTTGGGTAGCGCGCTGCGCGCGTTCATGCGCGTTACGCAGCTTTAGGCGGCGGCCCTCAACTTGCGTCCCCCTGTGTCTGTCGCGCAGCCTGGAATGCGGCGACGCGCTCTGCCAGAATCGCGTGCTCCGGCGCGCGCAACTCTGGATCGGCCCCCAGCATCTTTTCGGCCTGCTCGCGCGCGATCATCAGCAGATCGCGGTCGTTCACGCTCACCAGCTTGAGTTCCGGCTCGCCGCTCTGGCGCGTGCCGAAGAACTCGCCCGGCCCGCGTATCTCCAGGTCTTTCTCGGCCAGCTTGAAGCCGTCCTGGGTGGAGACGATGGCCTGCAATCGCTCGTCACTCACCGCCGCGCTGCTGTCGGCGATCAGCAGGCAGTAGGATTTGTGCTGCCCGCGCCCTACGCGCCCGCGAAACTGATGCAACTGCGACAGGCCGAAGCGGTCGGCGCCCTCGATCATCATCACCGTCGCGTTGGGCACGTCGATGCCGACCTCGACTACCGAGGTGGAGACCAGGATGTGCAGTTCGCCGCGCGCGAAGGCCGTCATCACTGCTTCTTTCTCCGCCGGCTTCATGCGCCCGTGCAACAGCCCCAGCCGGAACTGCGGAAAGATTTCGGTTTGCAGGCGGGCGTGCTCCTCCACCGCCGCTTTGGCTTCGATCTTCTCCGATTCCTCGACCAGCGGGCAGATGATGAAAGCCTGGCGGCCGGCGTGAATCTGGCTGCGCACGAAGGAGTAGGCGCGCTCGCGCTCGGCCGGCGCGAACCAGTGCGTCTCGATCGGTTGCCGGCCGGGCGGCATTTCGTCCAGCACCGTGTTGTCCAGGTCGCCATACAGCGTCAGAGCCAGGGTGCGCGGAATCGGCGTGGCCGTCATCACCAGCGTGTGCGGGTTGGATGCGCGCCCTTTCTGCCGCAGCGCCTTGCGCTGCGCCACGCCAAAGCGGTGCTGCTCGTCCACAACCACAAGCCCCAGGTTGCGGAAGGCCACGCCCTCCTGGATGAGCGCGTGCGTGCCGATGACGACGTGCGCAGCGCCGCTCTCCAGTTCGGCGTAGATGGCGCGTTTGTCGGCCGCCCGGACGCTGCCGGTGAGCAGCCGCGTCTCGATGGGCGGTGTCGCGCCGCTTTCGGCCATGCCGGCGAACAGCTTTTTAAGATTATTAAAGTGCTGCTCGGCCAGAATTTCGGTGGGCGCCATCAGCGCCGATTGCGCCCCGGCTGTCGCCGCCAGCGCCATGGCCAGCGCCGCCACAACCGTCTTGCCCGATCCGACATCCCCCTGCAGCAGGCGGTGCATGGCGACCGGCTGGCGCAGGTCGCGCAGGATGGCCTCGATGGCGCGTTGTTGGGCGCCGGTGAGTGTGTAGGGCAGGGCGGCGGTCAGCCTCGTCAGCGTGGCTTCGTCGAAGGCCAGCGGCTGGGCCGGCTCGCTGCGCCACAGGTGGCGCTGGCGCAGCACGGCCAGTTGCAATTCGAACAGCTCGTCGAACGCCAGCCGGCGGCGCGCCGCTTCCTGCGCGCGCATGTCCCTCGGCCAGTGTATCTCGCGCAGGGCGTCCGCAATCGGCATCAGCCCGACCTCCCGGCGCACGGTCTCCGGCAGGCTTTCCGGCACACGCTGCGGCCAGTACTCGATCACCCGCTTCATGGTGCGGCGCACCAGCAGCGGGGCCAGGCCCTCGGTCAGCCGGTATACCGGCACAATGTTGCCCCCCGTCACCCATTCCTTCTCGGCCGGCTCGTGCGATGGGTTCTGGAAGATCAGTTTGCCCAGGTATTCGCTCACCTTGCCGCTGATGACGATCTCGCGCCCCGGCTGGAACTGCCGGGCCATGCTGTCAATGTAGCGCTGCGAGGTGAACCACGAACACTCGATGGCGCCGGAGGCGTCTTCGACCACCACGCGCAGGATGTGCAGGCCGGTTTTGGTGGCCTGCTTGCGCACGCCGGCCACCCGCCCGATGATCGTGACCTGCTCGCCGTATTCGAGCCGGTCGATGGTTTTCAACGCGCTGTAGTCATCGTAGCGGGTCGGGAAGAAATACAGCAGATCGCGGATGGTCTTCACGCCCAGCCGGGCGAACTTGTCAGCGTTGAACGAGCCGATGCCGGCAATGTTGGTGATCGGCGCGTCCAGGCCGAGACTGGTGTATTTGCGCGCAGTGACTGTTGACAGATTGCGTTGAGGCGGCGCCAGTGGCGAGCGGACGGATGGCTGCTGTGGCTGCGCCGGGCGCGGCGTTGCTTGGCGCGTCTCGGCCGGCTGCGCGGCGTGTGTCGCGGCAGGGCGCGACTGCGGCGCGCTCGACCGGCGTTCGCTCGACCCCGCCGTATCTTCGTGAGAAAGTTGCGCGGGTGAACCGGCTTCTGGTTGCGCGGTCGAGGGCTGGCGCAGCGCCGGCGCTGTGACAGCCGGCGCATTTGCCGGGCCGCTCGCGCCGCCGAAGCTGGCTGCTGCGCGCGACCTGGGGCCGGCTGGCTCTGCCGCCGCCGCCCGCGCGCTGCCTGTGACTTGCGGCGATTGCAATCGCTGCATCAGCGCGTTGAGCGCGGCCCGTCGCACCTGGGCATCTGTCATGGCGCTGTAGGCGCGCATGTCTTCGGCAACCGACTCGGCCCAGGCGGGGTCGATACTGGCTTTCGCTGCGTCGGCCAGCCAGGCTTTGGTGAATGAGGCCAGGCCGCGCGTGACGGCTTTGTCCTGGCAGCCGGTCTGACTCTCGAGCTTGAGAATTTTCAGGAGCTTCTCGGTGGCGCTGTTTGGCATATCGCTTCTCGATGATGAAGGACGAATGACGGAAGACGAAGCGAGAAGTCGTTCGTCCTGCGTCGTTCGTCCTTCGCTGGAAGATTATACGCGGGTCAGGAGCGCCACGCCGACGCCCAGCGGGCCGAAGTGCGCGCCGATCACAGGCGTGATCAACATCATTTGTTGTTGTTCAACCGGCAACAGGCCGGCCAGGCTGGCTTGCGCGCGCCGCACGTCGTCCATCACATCCCCGCCGCTGTGCAGAACTGCCAGGCGCTCGACGCCCTGCCGCTGGCCGGCCAACTCGTGCGCGGCGTCGATCAGTCGCTGGATGCCCCGGCTGCGCGCGCGCACGCGATCCATCTGGTTGATCTCGCCGTTGCGCACATCGACCAGCAGCTTGATCTGCAACAGGTCGCCGATGCCGGCGGTAAGGGCGCTCACCCGCCCGCTGCGGCGCAGATACTTCAGCGTGTCGGCCATGGCGTAGATGACGCCGCGCGGGCGCATGGCGTCGATGGCGCGCAGAATTTCGGATGCATCGGCGCCCTGCCGGGCCAGCTCTGCCGCAGTTTGCGCCATCCACCCCAGGCAGATGGTGAGCGTTCCCGAATCGATCACGCGCACGGGGACGCCGCGCGCGGTCATCTCTTGCGCCGCGACCCTGGCCGAGTCGCACAGCGCGCTGTAACGCCGGCCCAGGTGGATTGAGAGGATCTCCGTCGCGCCCTGGCTGATTTGCCGTTCGTAGGCGGCGATGAAGTCTGCTGCTGACGGGGCGG
Source organism: uncultured Anaerolineae bacterium (assembly GCA_937927775.1). Taxonomy (GTDB): domain Bacteria; phylum Chloroflexota; class Anaerolineae; order J036; family Brachytrichaceae; genus Roseilinea. The sequence goes on from CALBEF010000044.1 coordinate 31,030, forward strand.
CGGTTTTGCAGTCCCGGTATGTCGGCAATTCCGCAAAGAACTGCTCGCGCGGCAAATCGACGCCATCCCGGCGGATAACGCCATCGGCCTCCACCAGCACGGGCACGACTTCAATGCCCAGGTCGCGCGCCGTCTGGGCCGGCAGATCGGATGTCGAATCCGTCACAACGCTGATCATGCGCTTTTCCCTGCCGGCGCGGGGCTATGCCGGGCCGGCGAACGTGTCGATCATTAATTTCACGTCGCCCAACGGATACAGGATGGGGCAGGTGCAGCCGTTGGCGCGATACTCGTCCACTTTGCGGCGCGCTTCGTCGGGCGTGCCGCTGGCGGTAATGAGTTGCACAACATCGTCCGGCACAAGCTGCATGGCGCGCTCGATCTGCTCTTCGGTGGCCGGCCAGGTCAGCACGTTGCCGATGGCTTCGAGCAGATCGCCGCTCACGCCGCTGGCTTTCATGATATGAGGCTGCTGGCCGAGGTATTGCGTGACGAGCTTGCGCGCGCTGTCGAGCGCCTTCCTGCGGTCATGATCGACGCTGCACACGACCAGTTGAGGCCGGTCGATGTCGTCGAGCGTGCGCCCGGCTTTCTTTGCGCCGGCCTCCAGCAGCGTCAGTGCCTTTTCGTTGTAGCGCGGCGCGACCAGGTAGTTGAGCACCACGCCGTCGGCGATTTCGCCGGTCAACTCCATCATTTGGTCGCCGGTGGCGCCGATATAGATGGGCACTTTGCGCGGCTCGCGCCGGCCATGCACGATGTCCAGCTCCACCCCATCCAGATGAACGAATTCGCCGTGGAAGGTGACGCGCTTCATCGCCAGCAGATCGCGCACTACCGTGACGACCTCGCGCATCGCGCGCAGCGGCTTCAAGCGGGCGATGCCCACGTTTTTGGCCAGGGGGTCCCACCATGCGCCGATGCCACAGATGATGCGATCCGGCGCCAGATCGTCCAGGGTCAGAAACGTCGCGGCAATCAGCGCGGCGTTGCGCGTCCAGTTATTGATGACGCCGCTGCCCACTTTGATGCGCTCGGTGACTGCGGCAAAGGCGGCCATCGGCACGATCGCGTCGCGCACCAGGCGCGACTCGGCCTGCCAGACGGCTTCGAACCCGCGCTGCTCGGCGTATTGCGCATAGGCCATGCCGTCGCGTAAGGGGTGGGCATCCTGCAGATAGAGCGCCACGCGCGAATGGGCAGACTGGACGGACTGAGTCATGTTGCCTCCAAAATTTTCTCTGGTTTGCGTTGACGATGATTTTACAGTTGTCTATAATGGCAAGCGTATCGAAGCGCAATCGGCGCGCAAATCAACCACTGAAAGGATTTATGGCAAACAGGCAAAAAGACGTATACAAGCAGAAGGAAGGCGTGATCGAAGTCGAAGGCGAGGTAATCGAGGCTCTGCCTGGAACGATGTTCAAGGTGAAGATCGATGGCGGCCACGAGGTGCTGGCGACGCTGGCCGGCAAGATGCGCAAGTTCTACATCCGCATTTTGCTGGGGGATCGGGTCAAGCTGGAATTGTCGCCCTATGATCTCACGCGCGGCCGCATCACGTATCGCATGAGCACCCGGCGCCAGGCTGACCCGAACACATACTGACACGCTGAACCACACGGCACAAAGGACACGAAGTCATTTCTCTCCGGCTCCGTGATCTTTGTGGCTTGTGGTTTGCTCTCGTTCGCACACCAGGCAAATCCAGTCTGCGCGTTGCGTCTGATCCACGACGCGCAGGCCGGCCTTACGCAGGGCCGCCTTCACTTCCTCGGCCTGTGTGTCGAGGATGCCGGAAAAAATGAATGTGCGGCCTGTCTTGCCCAGGCCGTCTTCAAGCAGGCGGCGAATGACGCCGGCCAGAATGTTGACGATCACCACGTCATAGACTCCCTCTGCCTGTTCCCATGATCCCGGCGCGATCGTGACGCGCGTGTTGACCTCGTTGCGCGCCACGTTGTCGCGCGCGGCGCGCACGGCTTCTTCGTCAGTATCGACGCCCAGCGCCGAGTCTGCGCCGAGTTTGGCCGCCAGAATGGACAGGATGCCGGAGCCGGTTCCCACATCGAGCACGCGCATGCCAGGCTGGACGCGCTCTTCAATGGCCGCCGCGCACAATTGGGTGGTGGGGTGCAGGCCGGTGCCAAATGCCAGGCCGGGATCGAGCGTCACCACGATGTCGCCAGGCTCAGGCTGCGGTTCGATCCACGACGGGCAGACCAGAATGCGCCGGCCCATGCGCACCGGCTTGAAGGCAGCCTTCCACGCCTCGGCCCAGTCTGCCTGCGCCACATCGCGCCAGGCCGGCTGCGGAACCGGGCGGATCAGATTGAGGCAACTCAATGCGCGTTCGACATTCGCGCGTCGTTCTTCGAGCGTCTCATCGCATGGCAGGTAGGCGCGCACCACGATCGGGCCGCTGGCCGTTTCGTCTTCCCACCGGTCGGCGATGCGGTCGTTGAAGTTGATCTGCTCCAGCGCCACCCCGCCTTCGACATACGGGTAGATGGCTTCGCTGATGGCTTCGGCCAGTTCGCTGTCGGTTTCGATTGAGAGTTCGACCCAGTTTTGGATGGGATGCGCCATCGTGCGCGCATTCTACTCTGGTAAGATAGCGCGACCCTGGATGGCTTTATGCGTTGCGGCGGTTGCCGGCGTGGATGAGGCGTTAGGCCCGAAGATCTATGGCTGAACCATTTCCATCCTCGAGCTACATCAATCGTGAGTTGAGCTGGATCGAGTTCAACCGGCGCGTTCTCGAAGAGGCGCAGGACCCCCAGCAGCCGCTGCTCGAGCGAGCCAAGTTCCTGTCCATCTTCACCACCAACCTCGACGAGTTTTTCATGATCCGGGTGTCGGGCGTGAAGAAACAGATTGCCGCCGCCGTTGAGGAATTGTCGCCGGATGGGTTGACCCCCAGCGCCACGCTCGACAGCATCGTTTCCGCGTTGACGCCGTTGATTCAGGAGCATTCGCAAGCGTGGCAGGAGATGGTCAGGCCGGCGTTGGCCGCGCAGGGCGTTCATGTGCTGGACTTCGCAGACTTGACGCCGGAACAGCGCGCCCGCGCGTCTGATTACTTCAACCGCGAAGTCTATCCGGTGCTGACGCCGCTGGCATTTGACCCCGGCCATCCCTTCCCGCACATCAGCAACCTGAGTCTGAGCCTGGCGGTGGTGGTGCGCACACGCAGCGGCCGCGAGCGGTTCGCGCGGGTGAAGGTGCCGCCGGTGCTGCCCCGCCTGGTGCCCGTTTCGGACAACGTGGAAGGCGACGGCAACCCTTATGCGTTCGTCTGGCTCGATCAACTGATCGCGGCCAACATTCACAAGCTGTTTGCCGGCATGGAGATCCTGCGCGTTCATGCCTTCCGCGTCACGCGAGACACCGACCTCGAGATTCAGGTGGACGAGGCCGATGACCTGCTCGCCACGATCGAGCGCGTGATGCAGGACCGGCGCTTCGGCTCGGCGGTGCGCCTCGAGATTGCCCGCGACATGCCGGACGCAGACCGCGACATCCTTGTGGAGAATCTGGGGCTTGAGACGCGCGATGTGTATCGCGTGTGCGGGCCGCTCGATCTGAGCGCGCTGATGGAATTGCACCGGCTGCCCATGCCCCGGCTGAAAGATCCGCCGCATCAGCCGCACCTGCCCGGCCTGCTGCGCTCGATGAACATCGCCAACAATCCCGACGATCTGTTCACCATTATCCGCAGCGGCGATCAACTGGTGCATCATCCCTACGACTCGTTTTCGCCGGTGATCGACTTCATTCAGGGGGCGGCGCGCGACCCGAATGTGCTGGCGATCAAGATGACCCTGTATCGCGTCGGCCAGAATGCGCCGGTGGTGCAGGCGCTGATCGACGCCATTCAGGCCGGCAAGCAGGTGGCCGTGCTGGTGGAGCTGAAAGCGCGCTTCGACGAGCAAAACAACATCCAGTGGGCGCGGACGCTGGAAGATGAGGGCGTGCATGTTGTGTACGGACTGCCGCGCCTCAAAGTTCACTGCAAAGTGGCGCTGGTGGTGCGCCGCGAAGCCGATCGCATCCGGCGCTACGTGCACCTGGGCACCGGCAATTACAACGCCACGACCGCCCGCATCTACACCGACATCGGCCTGTTCACCTGCCGCGAGGACATCGGCGAGGACGCCACCGATCTGTTCAATTACCTGACCGGCTACTCCTATCAGGATCAGTACCGGCGTTTTCTGGTGGCGCCGGTCAATCTGCGCCAGAACATGCTCGCGCTGATCGAACGCGAGATTGCCGCCCACCGCGAGCATGGCAATGGCCGGCTGATCTTCAAGATGAACGCGCTGGTTGATCCGCCGTTGATCGACGCGCTGTACCGGGCGTCGCAGGCCGGCGTGCAGATCGACCTGATCGTGCGCGGCATCTGCTGTTTGCGCCCCGGCGTCCCCGGCGTCAGCGACACCATCCGGGTTATCAGCATCGTGGGACGTTTCCTTGAACACAGCCGCGTTTACTACTTCCACAACAACGGGCAGCCGGATATTTACATCGGCAGCGCCGACATCATGCAGCGCAACCTGGACCGGCGCGTGGAGACACTGTTCCCCATTCTCGATCCCGCGCTGAAGCAGCGCGTGCTGCGGGATATCCTGGAGCTGCAACTGCGCGACAATGTCAAGGCGCGCGAGTTGTTGCCCGACGGCAGCTATCGGCGCGTGCAGCGCCGGCCGGACGATCCGCCTATCGACAGCCAGCTCGAGGCCATGTCGATGCACTGACCTCGGCTGAGATCACAGAATACAGAACTCAAAACTCGGAACTCGGGACTCGAAACACGCAATACGCGCCGCGCATCACGGGAATCCGAAATCCTCAATCCAAAATCCAAAATCCAAAATCCAAAGATGGAGACCATCCTTGCCTTTGACATCGGCGGAACCAAGACCGCCATTCTGGAAGGCGATGACGATGCTCGCGTGCTCCAACGGCGCGAGATGCCAACACAGGCGCAAGACCCCTTTCAAGTCACATTCGAGCGCATGTGCGCGGAAGCCGATGCCGTTCTGGCCGAGGCGCGCAACGCCGGGCGAACAGTTGGCGCGGTCAGCGTGTCCATCGGCGGGCCGTTGCAGATTGAACCCGGCATCATTCTCGCGCCGCCGCATCTCCCCACCTGGGACAACGCGCCGCTCAAGCGCCTGCTGGCCGAGCGCTATTGTCTGCCGGTCTTCGTCGAGCACGACGGCAACGCCGGCGCGCTGGCCGAGTATTACTTCGGGGCCGGGCGCGGCGCGCGCCACATGATCTTTCTCACCGCCGGCACGGGTTTTGGCGGCGGCATCATCATCGATGGGCGCGTCCATCGCGGCGCAACCGACACCGCCGGCGAAGTGGGCCATATCCGGCTGGCCGACTATGGCCCCAGTGAATTTGGCAAGGTCGGCTCGTGGGAGGCGTTTTGCAGCGGGGCCGGCATGGTCAAATGGGCGCACTGGCAGATGCCCGGTCGCTGGCCGCAGACGCTGACCACACGCGAGTTCGTGACCCAGGCGCTGGCGGGAGAGCGCGACGCGCTGCGCATCGTGCGCGAGTGCGGTCAGTGGCTGGGGCGGGGGCTGGCTTATCTGATCGACACGCTCAATCCTGACGCGATTGTGCTGGGCAGCCTGGCCGTGGCGCTGGGTGATCTGCTCTTGCAGCCGGCGCGCGAGGTGGTTCAACGCGAATGTTTGCCGCAGGCTGCTGCGGCGTGCCGCATCGCGCCGGCGCAACTGGGCGCGCGCCTGGGTGATGTGGCGGCGCTGATGGCGGCTATCAGCTCGCGGTATATCCCCGGAGTCTTTAAGACTCCGGGAATATGCGGAATATCGCGCGCGCTGCGCGACAGCGTGAACGCGCTGGCCCGGCTGGATGAAATCGCTGATGTGATCGAGCAAACGGCGACAGTGATCTGTGATGCCTTGCAAGCTGGGCGCAAGGTGATTGTGTTTGGGAATGGCGGCAGCGCAGCGCAGGCGCAACATCTGGCCGGCGAGCTGGTGGGCAAGTACGGGCCGGTGCGCCGGTCGTTGCCCTGCATTGCGCTGACGGCCGATAGCGGCGTCGTCACCTGCATTGCCAACGATTTCGGCTACGACAACCTGTTCTCACGGCAACTGGAGGCGTTTGCTCAGGCCGGCGACATCGTCATCGGCATCACAACCAGCGGCAAGTCGACCAACGTGCTCAAGGCGCTCGACGTGGCGCATCAACTCGGCGCGGTCACGATTGCGATGACCGGCGCGGCAGGACTGGTTGGAGGCCGGGCGACGCACGTGGTGGCCGTGCCCAGCGACAGCACGCCTCGCATCCAGGAAGCGCACGCCTTCATCGTGCATTACTGGTGCGAACGGCTTGAAGAAGAAGTGGGATAGCACACCCCCGCAATTCGGACAGTCGGATCGCTGGCCGGCTCCCGTGCCCTTGCCATGCGCAAGGTCAGCGCGCCAACGCTTCGGCGAGCGCGCGAATGAAATCGGGGGTGCTGCCGCAGCAGCCGCCGAGGAAGCTGGCCCCGGCGTCGCGCATGGCCGGCGCGTAAGCGGCGAACGCCTGTGGCGTGACGCGATACACGATCTGGCCGTTCACCATTTCGGGCAGGCCGGCGTTGGGCTTGATCCACACCGGCAGCGTCGTGGCGGCGCGCAGGCGCTCGCAAATGTTCACATATCCCGCGATGCCCTGGCCGCAGTTGGCGCCCACGGCATCCGCCCCGGCGCTTGTCAGTTCCTCAGCCGCCTCTTCGGGCGTCACGCCCATCAGGGTGCGGTCCTTGTTTTTGCCGGAGTCGAAGGTCATGCTGGCGACGACGGGCAGGCCGGTGGCTTTGGCGGCGGCAAGGGCTGCCTTGATCTCGCCGAGGTCGCTCATGGTTTCGATAACGATGGCATCCGCGCCGCCAGCGGCGAGCGCCTGCGCCTGTTCCTCGAACGCGGCGCGCAGATCGTCTTCGCTCACTTCGCCCATCATCAGCATTTTGCCGGTTGGGCCGATCGAGGCGAAGACTCTGGCCCGATCGCCGGCAGCGCGTCTGGAAATCTCTGCGCCGGCGCGGTTGATGGCCGTGGCCTGCTCGGCCAGCCCGTGCCGTTCCAGCATGATGCGGCTTGCGCCGAACGTGTTGGTCAAAATGATCTGGCTGCCGGCGTCCACGTAGGCGCGCGCGACCTGTTCGACACGGTCCGGGTGAGCCAGGTTCCAGGCGTCGGGGCAATCGCCGACCGGCAGGCCAAGCGATTGCAGCATGGTGCCCCACGCGCCGTCGGTCAACACAGGCAATGCTCGGTTCGAGAGGAGCGACTGAAAAAGAGTGCGCATTGGGTTATCTGTGATGGGCAATTGGCAGATGGGCCGGGAGCCGGCCCGGGCCGACTAAAAAGAGGGCGAATGCAGCGCAGTTCGCCCTCTTGTGACACGTCGCTGATCGAATACAGCAGACGGGTTGCGATTACGCGCCGATCAGCTTGCGGGCCAGGGTGACTGCGCCGCTGGCGTTGTCGCTGTAGCCGTCCGCCCCGATCTCGTCGGCGTACTTCTGCGTCACCGGCGCGCCGCCGATCATCACCTTCACCTGATCGCGGATGCCGGCTTCCTGCAACTGCTCGATGGTCGTCTTCATCGATGGCATGGTAGTGGTGAGCAATGCCGACAGCGCGACGATGTTGGCCCCTTTCTCCTTGACGGCGCCGATGAACTTCTCCGGCGACACGTCCACGCCCAGGTCGATGATCTCGAAACCACCGCCTTCGAGCATGGCTGCCACGAGATTCTTTCCGATGTCGTGCAGGTCGCCCTTGACGGTGCCGATGGCGACCTTGCCGATCGGCTCGGCGCCGGTTGCCACGAGGGCCGGCTTAATGATCTCAAGGGCCTGCTTCATGGCGCGGGCGGCGATGAGCAGTTCGGGGACGAAGTACTCGTTGGTCTCGAATCGCCGGCCCACTTCGTTCATGGCCGGGATCATGTACTCGTCCAGCAGCTTCTTCGGATCGAGTCTGGCCTCCATCGCCTGAGTCGCCAAAGCCTTTGACGTCCTGGCGTCGCCATCCACGATCGCATCGTACAGCTTCTTCAAGTCTTCCATGGCAATCTGGCAGTGCCTCCTAATGATTCACAGAGTTCAGGTTGAGCAGGACGCAGTCGAATGCCGGGTATGCTGTGCGCCTGCCGCGCGCCCAATTGCCCCAAAGTAAATCCGCAGTGTCTCAAATTGTCAAGTCAAACGCGGCGTCGATTCAACATCAACATTGCCGGCTACACAGCCTCGATGATGGTCGCAATGCCCTGGCCGACGCCGATGCACATGGTTGCCAGCCCATAGCGCCCGCCGCGCCGGCGCAATTCGTGCGCCAGCGTGGTCAGGATGCGCGCGCCGCTCGCGCCAAGCGGGTGGCCGAGCGCGATCCCCCCGCCGTTGACGTTGACGCGCGCGGGGTCAAGCCCCAGTTGTTCGATGCAGGCGATGGCTTGCGACGCAAAAGCCTCGTTCAGTTCGACCAGATCGAGGTTGGCGACTGTCAGGCCGGCGCGCGCCAGCGCCTTGCGCGTGGCCGGCACAGGCCCCAGCCCCATCAGGCGCGGATCGACGCCGGCTACGGCCATGCTGACGATGCGCGCCAGGGGCTTCAATCCGCGCGCCTGTGCGGCCTGGGGCGTGGCGATCAACAAGGCTGCCGCGCCGTCGTTGACGCCGCTGCTGTTGCCGGCGGTCACGCTTCCGCCGGGCTTGAAGGCCGGCTTCAAGCGCGCCAGCGCCTCGAGTGTGGTGTCGGGGCGGGGATGCTCGTCCATGCTGAACAGGGTGGGCGGCCCGCCTTTGGCGGATGGGATGGGCACGGGGACAATCTCATCGTCAAAGCGCCCGGCCCGCATGGCCTCGGCAGCGCGTTGCTGGCTTTGCAGCGCGAAGCGATCCTGCGCCTCGCGCGTAATGTTAAATTGCTCGGCGATGTTCTCGGCGGTTTCGCCCAGTGACTGCGTGTGCCCCATCTCGATCAGCCGTGGATTGGTGAAACGCCAGCCGATGGTTGTGTCAAAGACCTGGGGAGGCTGACGGGCAAAGGCGGCTTCGGGCTTGGCAAAGGCGAACGGCGCGCGGGTCATGCTCTCCACGCCGCCGGCGATGAAAAGGTCGCCCTCTCCGAGCATGGCGGCGCGCGCGGCCTGGTTCACCGCTTCCAGCCCGCTGCCACACAGCCGGTTCACGGTGACGGCGGGAATCTCGACCGGCAGGCCGGCCAGCAGGGTTGCCATGCGCGCCACATTGCGATTGTCTTCGCCGGCCTGGTTTGTGCAGCCGAGGTAGACATCGCTGATGACGCCGGGGAGGATGCCGGCGCGGTCAAGCAGCGCGCGGATGATGTGCGCAGCCAGATCGTCGGGGCGGATGTCTTTCAGCGCGCCGGCGTAACGGCCAACCGGCGTGCGCAGGGCGGCAATGATCCAGGCTTCGTTCATGGTCTTCACCTCCATCGGATGACGGCGCGCGCCCGGGCGCGAGTACAATCGGGTCACATTATCGAATGAAACGCAAAAGTGTCTCGCAGGATGAAGCGTTGGCGCTTCGAGCGGCCCTTCAGCGCGGCGCGTTTATCGGGGGGTTGAGTTTCCTCGTCGCGGTGATTGGGCTGTTGTTGTCGCGCGAATTTCTGCTGATGCACATGGTGTTGCTGATGGCTGTGTCGCTGTCGGGCGGGCTGGCCTGCGCGCGCGCGGCGCTGCCGGCGCACCCGCCTTCGTATCGCCGCGCCGGCAACATCGGCGGGATGATCGCCGCGCTGGCCTTTGTCGCCCCGTTTATTGTGGTGTTCAGCTATCTGGCGGCGGTGATGGATTCGGCGCTGGCCGCCGAGCTGGCAGCCGGCTTGAGCGCCGCCGAGACAACGGCCCTGATCGCGCAGAGCATTCAGGTGGGCGTTGACTATTTTCGCGGCCAGTACATCAGCTATGCCAGCGGCTACCTGTTGTTCGGCCTGATCGCCGGGTTTGTGTTCGGCTCGCTGGGGGCGGCGCTGGCCAGACGGCAGATGGCGGCGCAGATGACAGACGACAGAACACAGAGTACAGAGCGCAGAGCGCAGGTGACAGAGGATGGATTTCAGAGCGCGGCAAACCAAAGCGTCCCGCGCAATAAATGACTGACAAGGAGAAGAGACATGATCGGAAAGAAGATGGAACAGGCGATCAATGAGCAGATCAAGCACGAGTTGTACTCGTCATATCTGTACCTGGCGATGGCGAATTACTTTGAGACGATTCATCTGCCGGGATTCGCTCACTGGATGAGCGTGCAGGCTGAAGAAGAGCGCAGCCACGCCATGAAGTTTGTCGAACATCTGAATGACCGGGGCGGAAAGGTTGTGTTCCAGGCGCTGGATCAGCCCCCGTCGGAGTTCAAAGGGCCGCTGGACGTGTTTCAGCAGGTGCAGGCGCATGAGGAGAAAGTGACCGGTCTGATCCATGCGCTGTATGATACGGCCGTTCAGGAGAACGACAAGCCGGCGCAGGTGCTGCTGCACTGGTTCATCAACGAACAGGTCGAAGAGGAGAAGAACGCTGAGCTGATCGCGCAGCAATTGCAGATGATTGGTGACCAGCGCCCGGCGCTGTTCATGGTGGATCGGCATCTGGCCGGGCGGGGCAAGTAACGCCGATCGGCGCGCCGGTGCTTGCGCGTTCCGGCGAATCGCAGTACAAACGCCGGCGCGATTCTACTGCCTCAGTCCGCAGCACAATTACCGCGGGCGCATTTCCCAGCAGGGGCAATTTAAGCCGTTGCGCGCGCTCGTTGCGCGCGCTCGTTGCGCGCGCTACACAGGGGGACTGCGCGGGCGTGATGGTGCTGCGCTTCAACTCCCCACACACCCACAGACTTTGCAAAGGCCAGGCAACATGCCCCTACAGAGAAATACACCCGTTCTGCGCTCGGTGTTGTAGAATTCGCGCCAGATCGCAAAGCGAGATGACAGCACGTGCGCAACTGATAGGCGGAGGAACGAAGATGGAGTCATGGGTGTCACGGCGTGGATTCCTGAAGATGAGCGCAACCGGGGCAGGGATTGTGGGCCTGTCTCTGGCGCTGGCTGCATGCGGAGGAGGCGATAGCGCGACGCCAACGCCGGTCGCCAGCACCGGCAAGACGTTCGAGTTCGAAATCAGCGCGGATGACAATATCCAGTACAGTCAGGTGCTGCTGGAAGTGGAAGCGGGTTCGCGCGTGTCGGTGACGCTGGTGAATGATTCGAGCGATAAGCAGTTCAACTGGGTCTTGACACGTTTTGGACAGATGCTGCGCGTAGTGACCGAGGGTCAGATGGCCGGCGCGCAGAACAGCTATCTGAAGCCAGGGGAGGCAGCGGTTATTGCGTCTACGCGCTTGTTGAAAGCTGGGGAGCGCGAGACGATCACATTCGACGCGCCCCCTCCCGGCGAGTACCAGTTCTTCACCACCTTTCCTGGCTACTATACGCGCATGAACGGCAAACTGGTTGTTCGATAACCGTATCGCTTGAGTTGAAAATAGTCAAAGCGCCGC
>CALBEF010000045.1 GCA_937927775.1 uncultured Anaerolineae bacterium
TCGGGCGCGGTCGTTGGAGCGGCGGCCTGTGGCGCCGTCATCGGCTGAGACACGCCGGCGCAAGCGGAGAGGGCCAGCGCGAGCGCAGCAACAAACGGAACGATCTTACGAGTATTCATCTGAAACTTCTCCTATATGCCATTCAATTTACGGTTTCGGATTTGCGCTTTTGGATTCGTCGCTGTATCAGCGCACGACAGGTGTCCGTGTGGAAATTGCTCTGTTAAACGATACGATCACCTCCTTAATTAATCCAAAATCCAAAATCGGTCGTCACCCTTTGATGCCGGTTGTCGTGATGCCTTCGGTGAAGTACTGCTGGGTGAAGAAATACAGCACAACAATCGGCGCAACAACCATTGTGGCGACAGCCATGGCGAGCTGGGTTTGCGGCCCGCCCTCTGCCTGCAGAAAGCTCTGCATACCGACGGAAATCAGGCGCATGTTGGGCTGAGCAGTCACCAGTTGCGCCCACTTGAACTCGTTCCACGTCCAGATGAAGTGGAACAGCGCCACGGTGAGAATGGCCGGCCGGGCCAGCGGGATCAGCACCTGAATCATGTAGCGGATGTGGCCGGCCCCGTCGATGCGCGCCGCCTCGAACAAGTCCAGCGGCACTTGTTTGAAAAACTGGCGAATCAGAAAGATGCCGAACGCGCTGGCCAGAAAGGGCACCGTCAAAGCCAGGTATGAGTTGAACCAGTTCAGATAGTTGCGGTACATCATCACCGCGCGCGGGATGAGCGTCAGATCGTCGGGGATCATCAGAGAAGCCAGCACGAGCAGGAAGACCACCGATTTGCCGGGGAAGTTCAGCATGGCGAAGGCATAGGCGGCCATGACGGACGTGGCCGTGACGCCAAACACCACGATGGCCGTGACCAGCGCCGTGTTGATGAACTGGCGGAAGAAGAGCGGCCAGCCGGTTTCCAGATCGACGCCGATGTATTCGATGGCCTGGGCGTAGTTGCTCCATTCAGGAGATGAGTTCCCAAACGGCGGCCACGGCCACAGTCGCATCGAGATGACATCGCCATAATCCTTGACGGAGGTGAGGAGCATCCACGCGAACGGCGCCAGCGCCACGATGGCGCCGAGGCCGAGGGTAGCGTAGATAAAGAGCGATGCAGGACGGAGGATGGAGGAAGAACGGCGCTCAGTCGCCGTGCCGGTTGATCCTGCCAGTGTTGTGCCACTCATATGTGTCTCGTGCTGTGCGCGCTCGAACGCGCGCGCTGAATGTTCAACCCTCAATACACCACGCGCTGACTGGCGAAGCGGTTCTGGAAAATCGTCACGATCAGGATCACGGTAAACAGCAGAAAAGCGAGCGCCGAAGCATAGCCGGCGCGCTGAAACTCGTACATCTGGCGATAGATCAGGATACTGGCGGTAGTCGTGCCAAAATCGCCCTGCGTCATCACCCAGATGTGGTTGAACGCCTTGAACGTCCCGATAACCGTGATAAGCGACAGGAAGAATGTGGTGGGCGAGAGCAGCGGCAGGGTGATATTGCGAAACAGGCTCCAGCCGCTGGCGCCATCGATGCGGGCCGCTTCGTACAACTCGCCGGGGATGTTGCCCAGGCCGGCCAGGAAGATCGTCATGTCGTAACCGACGAACACCCACGTGGTGTAGATGATGACGGCCACCAGGGCCAGGCTGGGGCCGGTGACGCCGGCCGGCAATGCAATATCCAGGCGGTTGGCGATCAGCGTAAGCACGCCTTTGTTCTCAATCAACCACTTGAGCGGCTCCAGCCCCAGTCCTTTGAGGGCCTGGTTGATCAGGCCGATGTCCGGACTGTACAGGCGCGCCCATACCGCCGCCGAAGCGACCGTTGACGTGACATACGGCAGGAACATCGCCACGCGAAAGAAGCCCTTGCCGCGAATCTTCTGGAATAACAGGTAGGCCAGCACCAGCGCGATCGAAAGCTGAATTGGCACGCTCAGAAGGGAGTAGGTGATTGTGGTTCCCAGAGCTGCCCACATCGGGGAATTAGGCGCCAGCGCGCGCGTGTAATTGTCCAGACCGATAAACTCGCGCGGGACGATGCGCCAGTTGTACAAGCTTATGACCACGCCGAACAGCAGCGGAAAGACGGTGAACGCCACAAAAAGCAGCAAAGCCGGCGACAAGAGGCCATAGGCCAGCAGTGTCTCTCGTGTTGCTTTGACGCGCGCGCTGCGGCGCTTCAATTCAACCACAATAACAACCTCCTCAATGAACGCGCGAGGACGCGGATGGGCGCCACGCGACAGGATGTCACAGTAACACCGCGTAGTTAAGCCTGATTTAAGGCCGGTCAGGCCGCCCCGGGGCTGCGCCTAGAACTGCTGCAGGAACCGCAGGTCGTTGCCCCAGAAGTAGCGGATATCGTTGATGCCGTACAGTCGCATCGCCGTGCGCTCGACGCCCATGCCGAACGCGAAACCCGACCACTCGGCCGGATCATAGCCGCCGTTGCGCAGGACTTTGGGGTGCACCATGCCGGCGCCGCAAATCTCCAGCCAGCCGGTGCCTTTGGTGATCATGCGGTCGCGCTCAGTCTCCATGCCCCAGTACACGTCTACCTCGACGCTTGGCTCGGTGAAGGGGAAGTACGAGCAGCGGAAGCGAATCTTCTGCTGGCTGCCATACATGCGCCGGGCAAACTCGGCCATCGTGCCTTTCAGGTCGGCCAGGGTAATGTTGCGTCCGATTGCCAGACCTTCGATCTGATGGAATTGCATCTCTGAGCGGGCGGTCACCTGCTCGTAGCGATAGACCATGCCGGGCAAAATGACGCGGATCGGCTCAGGATATCGCTCGCGCATCACGCGAATCTGGCCTGGCGAGGTGTGCGTGCGCAGCACCACGCCCGGCGTGGTGGTGTGAAAGGTGTCCCACATGTCGCGGGCCGGATGCTCCGGGGGCATGTTGAGCAGCTCGAAGTTGTACTCATCCGTCTCCACATCCGGCGAGCGATACACCTCAAAGCCCAGTTGCTCGAAGATGCCGATCATGCGCCGCAATGCCTGGGTGCTGGGATGCAGCCGGCCCCGAGCCACCGGCGCGCCGGGCAATGTCACGTCAACCGCGCCGGATTTCATCGCCGCCAGCAGTTCCGCTTCCCGGATGGCAGCCGCTTTGACTTCCAGCGCAGCGAGGATGGCCTGTTTGACCTCATTGGCGCGCTTGCCGGCCAGAGGCCGTTCCTCCCTGCTCAGCGCGCCCAGCAGGGACAGCGCCTGATCCAGCGCGCCCTTGTTGCGCTTGGTGCCGAGGTAGTGCGCCTGCCAGGCTGTCAACTCGGCGCTGTTTGTGACGTGTTCGAGCGCGGACAAGGCGTCGCGTTCGAGTTGGTTCAGTTGGTCGAGCATGGAAGGATTATACGATTGACGATTGCAGATTCACCATTGAGGTCCGAATCGTCAATCGTCAATTGAGCAATCGTCAATTCACAATGGGTTGTCCGTACAGAAACCAGAAAGCGTCGGGCGGTGCGGCAGATTGCAGGACAGGTTCCCAGATGAATGGGCCGGCGACAAAACGGGCGCGCAGGCGTCGATCGGCTGCGTCGAGGCGAACAACCTGCTCCGCCGGCTGGGAAGTGTCCTGGCGCAACAATTCCAGCCTGAAGCGCGTGTGAACCTGCTCGGCATAGCCGGCCCCTGTGGACGAGACGCCGGCGGAGGCATTCAACACGTCATCCAGATACCACGTCCAGGCATCCAGCCGGCTCTTGAACTCGCGCTGCGTCTTGCGCGTGTAAAGCGCCGGCCACAACCGGCGCACCCGCTGCGCTTCGGCCACGGCATCGGCCAGTATTGCGCGTTGTTCGGTATCGAGCGATGATTCCACCGCCCGAACGCGCCACACCGCCTCCAGCCACGCGCCGATGGTGAACTGCGGCATCGCCATGCCGGACACCGAACCAATCGGATAGAACAGCGTCTCGGTGTTCACGTACTCGTCGAACTGCTCGCCGGCGATGCGAATAAAGGTCAAATCAGCAGGAATGTCCATGGGCAGGGGAGGCATGTTGGAACCGCGCAGTAAGATGTCTTGATCCCTGGCAAATACCCAATACGCAACACGCAACACGTTCCTACTTCAAATACCCCAGCCACTTCTCCTGGTAGGCGATCATCGTGTCCAGCATCTCCTCGATGCCGTCGTACTGGCTGACAACAGGATCGACCAGCAATGCCTGCAGCGCAAGCGCCTTTGACTTGTGGATAACGGCCTCGGCGGTCAGGTCGTGCACGGCCACCTGATTCATCAACAGGCCGGCGAAGCCTTTGGGCAGCTCGCCCATCGAGACCCCGCGCAGGCCGTTCTTGTCCACAATGGCCGGCACTTCCACCACGATCCAGTCGGGCAGATTGGCGATCGCGCCCTGGTTGGGGATATTGACAGCCTCCTCGATAAATCCGGCGTCGGTCAGAATGCCTTCGATGATGGGAACGACGCGCTCGCCCAGGCGCAGCTCGATCTTCGGCTCGATGTGGGCCAGATACTCCTTGTAGAAGCGGTAGAAGTCCAGGATGCCCTTGTGGTCGGTCACATCCCAGGCCCACTGGATGTATTCGCCAAAGTGGCTGTCGCTGGTGATGGGCAGCAGGCCGAATTTCTCCAGGATGACCTGGAAGACGCGCCGCTCGGGCCAGGCTTCGGTCTCGATGGCGGCGTAGTCCTCGGCCTTGTCCGGCCACTTGCCGGTCTCCTTGAAGTACTTGTGCACGGCATCCATCGAGGGCATGTTGGCGAAGAAGGCCGGCGCTTTGGCGCGGATGTCGGGATAGGCGTCTTTGCCGCTGTCCTTGTACTTCGCCGACACCACCACGCTGAAGTGGTTGAGGCCGGCGGCGCGCACTTCCAGCGCCTCATAGGGCACGCCCAGAATCTGCGGCAGGAAACGCGGCAGCGAGGCGATCTCGTGGCACAGGCCGATGAACCTGATGCCGGGGAATGCGCGCGTCACCGTCGTGCAGATGCGGCTCATCGGGTTGCTGTAGTTGAAGATGGTCGCCTCGGGGCAGATCTTCACGGCGTCGGCGCAGATGTCCAGGATGGGCGGGATGATGCGCAGCGAGTGGAACAGGCCGCCCGGTCCGCCGTTCTCGCCGTACACCTGGCGCACCCCGTACTGTTGCGGGATGCGCCAGTCCTGCTCCCACAACTCAAAACGATTGCCGACCTCGATCGAGTTGATGAGGAAGGTTGCGCCCTGAAAAGCTTCGGGCCGGCTGGTGGTGGCCGACAGCGTGAACGGCAGGTTGCGCGCCTCGATGAACGCCTGGGCGTTCTTTGCCACCACGGCCAGCGCGTCGGGGTTGATGTCGTGCAGGACGATATGGCTGCCTTCGAGCACTTTGCTCTGCAGGATGTCGCCGATGGTGCCGTAGCCGAACTGGGCGCTGCCGGCGCCGATGAGAACGATTCGTTGTTGCATGGGATGCTCCTGATTGAATTACGGTTTGGATTCTGGCCCCTTGTATTCTATGCTTCCGGGCGTCTGGGCCGGTATTGCAGCGCCTCGGCCAGGTGGGTCGTGCTGATGCGCTCGCTGCCGGCCAGATCGGCGATGGTGCGGGCCAGCTTCAGCACGCGATGGAACGCCCGCGCGCTCATCTGCAACTGATTCATGGCGGTTTTCATCAGGCGTCGCCCCGCTTCGTCCAGCTCGCAATACACGCGCACATCCGCCACACTCATGTCGGCATTGCAGGTTGGGGCGCGGCCTGTGTCTGTGTCATCACCGGGCCGGCGGGTGGCGAAGCGCGCCGCCTGCCGGTCGCGCGCGGCCTGCACGCGCCGCCGGATAACTTCCGACGACTCCCCGGCCCGCGCATCGGAGAGCTTCTCGTAGTCCACCCGCGACACCTCCAGATGAATGTCGATGCGATCGAGCAGGGGGCCGGAGATGCGTTTCTGATACTGACTGATGCTGGCCGGCGAACAGGTGCATGGCTTGACCGGGTCGCCATACCACCCGCAACGGCAGGGGTTCATCGCGGCGACGAGCTGGAAGCTGGCCGGGAAGGTGAGCGAGCCGGAAGCGCGGCTGATTGTCACCAGCTTGTCCTCCATCGGCTGGCGCAGCACTTCGAGCGAGCGCGTGTCGAACTCGGGCAGTTCATCCAGAAAAAGCACTCCGCGATGCGCCAGGCTGACCTCGCCCGGCCTCGGCACTTTGCCGCCGCCGATCAGCCCGGCATGGCTGATGGTGTGGTGCGGCGCGCGAAACGGGCGTGTTGTCACCATCGGCGTGTCCGGCGGCAGCATGTCGGCCACGCTGTAGATGCGCGTCACGTCCAGCGCCTCTTCCAGCGTCATGTCGGGCAGGATGCCCGGCAGCGCGCGAGCGAGCATCGTCTTGCCGGAGCCGGGGCTGCCGGACATGAGCACGTTGTGCCCGCCGGCGGCCGCCACCTCCAGCGCGCGTTTGGCAACCTCCTGACCCTTGATTTCCTTGAAATCGGTGATGGGGACAGTCGCCATGGCCGGCGGATGAACCCCGCCCGCTGCGCTGCGCGCGACGATGGGCATCTCGGTCAGGCCGTTGAGCGCGCTGACCAGCTCTGCCAGCGACTGCACGGCCACTACTTCGATGCCGGGGATGAGCGCGGCTTCGGCTGCGTCTGCCAACGGGACAAAGATGCGCTTGAAACCCTGGTCGCGCGCGAAAGCCGTCATGGGCAGGATGCCGCGCACATGTCGCACGTTGCCATCCAGCGCCAGTTCGCCGACTACCAGCGCATTCTGCAGCGCGCCGCTCAACACCTGCTCGGAAGCGGCCAGCATACCCAGCGCGATGGGCAGATCGTAGGCCGGCCCCACCTTTTTCAGATCGGCCGGCGCCAGATTGACCGTGACACGGTTGGCAGGGAAGCGCAGGCCGGAATTGCGGATGGCCGCCCGCACGCGCTCGGCGCTTTCTTTGACCGCCGCATCCGGCAAACCAACCAGGGTGAAGGAAGCAAGCCCCCGGCCAGAGTCCACTTCGACTTCGACAACCGTGCCTTCGAGACCGATGACAGCGCATGAGAGCACCTTAGCCAGCATGAGCCATACATTACTGCGAGTTGCCGCTTTTGACAATTGCGCGTTGCCGGCAAGCCGGTTGCGACCTGCGAACGGCAGACCAGGCATGCCGGATGGCATAGAATAGGAACATGCTTTATCTGTGGCTGCAGGGAGGTGCACGATGAAAATGATCCTGGCCATCGTCCAGGCGGATGACGCGCCGAAAATCATGCAGGCGTTGATCGAGGCCGGGCATCGCGTCACGCGCATCGCCACTGAAGGCGGCTGGCTGCGACGCGAGAATGTGACGCTGTTATTGGGCGCGGAGGACGAAAAGGTGAACGATGTGCTTGGCGTGCTCCAGCGCACAGGCCGGCGCCGCACATCCTATATCAGTGTCCCGCGCGAGATGCCGGGGGCGCTCAACGCCCAGGTGATCGATGTGGAGATCGGCGGCGCAACCGTGTTCGTGCTCAACGTCGAACGCTTCGAGCACTTCTAGCCGCCCCTCGCAATACGCAATACGCAATACGCAATACGCAACACGCTTCACGCCTCGATCCCCAGCGCCCGATACTCCTCGCTGCTGCGAACAGGGCGCCGTTGAACTGCCGGGGAGGGCGCGCGCAGGTTGAAGGCAAAGATCTCGGCATTCAGTTCCTGAACAACAGCGTCAAACCGGGCGCGGGCGCGCTGCCACTCGCCATTGATCCACGCTCGCTCAGACGGGTCGATCGTCTGGGCGAGTTTCTGTTTGCGCCACGCCCACGATCGCGCCAGCGCCGCGCGCGCGTCATCCAGTTTCTGGCGCAGATGCTTATCCTGCTCGATCCAATCGGGCGTCAGCCCCTGCGACTTCAACATGCGCAGCGCAAGCCGCATGTCTTCGGGAATGCCGCTCTCGTCCTCGAATTCCATTTGGCCCTTGCGGGCCAGGTGGTCGAAGACGCCCTGTTGCTGCGCTTCGCGGATCTTGTTTTCAGCCAGCGCGCCAAAATCCATCGCAAATACACCTTCGCTTCGCACGAATCGCTGTGAGCGCTCATGATACCCGGCAATCCCGCCGGCGCCCGGCGCGCATGATGCGCAGACCCGTTGTATCATCGGTCCGAGTCGCCCTATGCGAGAAACCAGCGCGCTATCCGAGTCCATGCAGGACTATCTCAAAACAATCTTCGCCCTGCGCATGAACAGCGACCGCGTCACCACCAACGCGATCGCGGCGCGCCTGGATGTGGCGGCGGCGTCTGTCACCGGGATGCTGAAGAAGCTGGCCGGCATGAACCTGGTTGAATACGAGCGCTATCAGGGTGTGCGACTCACGCCGGCCGGCGAGAAGATCGCCCTCGAAGTCATCCGCCACCACCGGCTGATCGAGTTGTATCTCACGGAAGCAATGGGATATTCGTGGGATCGGGTTCACGACGAGGCCGAGCGCATGGAACATGCTATCAGCGAGGAATTCGAGGAGCGCATGGCGCAGTTGCTGGGCGACCCGAAGTTCGACCCGCACGGCAACCCCATACCCACGAAGGATGGGAATATCGCTTCTTTCTCGCGGCGCCGGCTGAGCCAGGTCGGCAGCGGCGAAACCGTGCGCATCGAGCGCATCCAGAACGAGGACCCGGCCCTGCTGCGCCGCGTGGCCGCGCTCGGGCTGATGCCGCGCACTGACCTGACAGTCGTCCGGCAGAGCGCGAGCAACGGCTCTGGATCAGTCACCATCCTGCTCAAAATCTTTGCGCCCGATGGGGGAGACAGCCGGCCCCTGCGCCTGGAACATGACATCGCCGACCATATCTTTGTGAACGAGGATTAGCCCGCGTGACGGGCCGCGCCAGCCCCCAGCCCTGGGCCGTCGCGCATTCCTCACAGCGCCGATTGCGGCACACCCATGAACGGAAAATCAGGATTTGCGCTTGCCTCTCTGGCTATCAGTTGTTTCCTGGCGATCATCAAAGTGGTTGTCAGCCTGCTCAGCGGCTCGATCAGCATGCTGGCCGAGGCGATCAATAACTCGGCTGATCTCGTCACTTCCGTCATAACGCTGGTGTCGGTGAAGATCAGCGAGCGGCCGGCTGACCGCGACCACCCCTACGGCCACGGCAAAGTGGAGAGCCTGAGCGCCCTGGTGACAGTGGGCGCGCTCTTCGTCATCTACATCACCGTCATCCGCAGCGCCATCGAGCGCCTGATGACGCCTCAGCCGATCGAGGGCGGCGCGCTGTCTCTCGCCGTCATCGCGGTCGGCATCGTGGTCAACCTGTTTCGGGTGAGCTTTTTGACCCGCGCGGCGCGCAAATACCGCAGCCAGGCCCTGGCGGCCGAGGCGCTCAACTTCCGCACTGACATTCTGTCGTCGTCGGTCGTGTTGATCGCGGTGTTTCTGACCCTGCTCGACCCGGCCAGCCCCATCCTCATCCGCGCCGACGCCGTGGGCGCTCTGATCGTCTCTGTCATGGTGCTCATCTTTGGTGTTCGGTTGGGCAGGCAGGCCGTGGACACGCTGCTCGACCGCGCCTCGGTCGATCTCACGCGCCAGATACGCGACGCCGCCCGCGGCGTGGACGGTGTGTCGGCGGTGGGACACATCCGCGCGCGCGAGGTCGGCGCTCAGACATTCGTCGATTTGTCGGTGTCCGTGCCGCGCTCGCTCTCGCTGGAGTCGTCGCACGATCTGGCCACACAGGTGGAAAACCGTGTGCGCGATTTGCAGCCTGACGCGGATGTGGTGGTGCACGTCGAGCCGATGGCGCTGGTCGATGAGCCGCTGGTCGAGAGCATCCGCGCCACCGCGCTACGGGCCGGCAATGTGGTGCATAACGTCAGCGTGCACCATGTTGGAGAACGGCGCTACCTGCAACTCGACCTGGAGGTCAGCAGCAGTTTGACGTTGCAACAGGCGCACGACATCGCCACTCAGTTGGAGGAAACGCTCAAGCGCGAGTTCAACTGCTGGCGCGTCAGCGTGCACATCGAGCCGATGAACGAGCCGGTGATTGCCGATCAGATCAGGGAGAAAGCGGCCACCGTGCGCGAGATCGAGCGCATTGCGCGCGCCCACACAGCCATTCAGCAGGTGCACAACGTGTCCATCAACCGTTGCGGCGCGCACATTAACCTGATGATGGATTGCGAACTCGATCCAGACACCAGCCTGTCGGAAGCGCATATCGTCGCCGAGCAGTTCGAGCGCAGCCTGCGCCGGCAATTGCCCGGTCTCGGCGATGTGCTGATCCACACCGAGCCGGCCGGCGCGACGGCCCGGTAGCCGCGCTGCGTCAATTCCCTATCAACCTCCTGTCAAGTGATAGCCGGCCTGGGGGTCTATACTGCCCTCGAAGGATGAAGCTCCGCGTTGAGCTAAAGGAGGACCAGCCATGAACACCAGGCAAATCGTCATCAGTCTTGTGATCGCCGGCAGTCTCGGTCTGGCAGGATGCGCCGCGCCAATAGCCCGCCAGCCGGCTGGCGTCGCCCCGCGCGAAGCGCCGCAGTCTGCCGAAAGCCGCCCCGCCTATCCAACAGCAGCCCCTCGGTCGTCGGAGCCAATTGCTGTTGCGCCGGCCGAAGGCGCGCCGGCACAGGAGGCCGGCGGTCGGCGTGTCGCGCCCGAACCCACCTCGGTTGCCGAGCGCGAGCGATATCGCCCAACTCCGACACCCCCAACCGACAATTACTTCCAGGATTACGGCGTGAACCCGTGGGTGGATACCGACCGCGACCATCTGTCCACATTCGCCCTCGACGTTGACACCGCGTCCTATGCGATGGCCCGGCAGTATGTTTACGACGGCTATCTGCCGCCTTATCAATCCGTGCGCGCCGAGGAGTTCATCAACTACTTCGATCAGGGCTACCCCCGGCCGCGCGATGTCGCTTTTGGCGTGTACGTCGACGGCGCGCCCTCGCCCTTCCACCGCGACAACTCCCATCTGGTGCGCATCGGCATCCAGGGCTACGACGTGCCCGATAGCGAGCGCAAGCCGGCTGCGCTCACCTTTGTGATCGACGTGTCCGGCTCGATGGCCAACGGCGGCCGGCTGGAGATGGTCAAAGACGCCCTCAGCATGCTGGTCGAGCGGCTGCGCGCCGACGACACAGTCAGCATCGTTGTGTTCACCTCGAACGCGCGGGTGGCTCTGCATCCCACCAGCGGCCGCAACAAGCGCGCCATCCTCGACGCCATCTATTCTCTGTATCCGCAAAGCTCCACCAACGCCGACGCCGGCCTGCGCCTGGGCTATGACATGGCCCTGGAGATGTATCGGCCCGGCAACATCAACCGTGTCATCATGTGCTCGGACGGCGTGGCCAACACCGGCACGACCAATCCCGACGCGCTGGTCGAGTTGGTGCGCGGCTACTCCGATCGCATCATGCTGACCACCGTGGGCGTGGGCATGGGCAACTACAACGACATTCTGCTTGAGCAACTGGCCAACAAAGGCAACGGCTTCTATGCCTACGTGGACACGCCCGAAGAAGCGCGCAAGCTGTTCCTGGAGCGGCTGACCGGCACACTGCAAACCATCGCCCGCGACGCCAAAGTGCAGGTTGACTTCAATCCCGATGTCGTCGCGCGCTATCGCCTGATCGGCTACGAAAACCGCGCCATCGCCGATCAGGACTTTCGCAACGACACGGTGGACGCAGGCGAGATCGGCGCCGGCCACACCGCCACCGCCATCTACGCCATCGAGTTGCGCCCGAACGCCGAAGGGCGGGTGGGCACCGTGCAATTGCGCTGGGAAGACCCGGACACCCGCCGCGTAAGCGAGATCAACGGCAACTTCAACACGTGGGACCTGGCCGGCCGGTTCGAGGACGCCGCGCCTCACTATCGACTGGCGGCGACAGTGGCGCAGTACGCGGAGATTCTGCGCCAAAGCCCGTGGGCCGGCGAGACTACCCTGCGCGAACTGAGCCGCTATGCGGATGATGCCGCCCGGCTGTTGGCGGAAGACCCGGACGTGCGCGAGTTCGCCGACCTGGTGGCCCGCGCCAGCCGGCTTGCCCGTTGATCCGATCTCGGAGTAGCGGCGCAATGGCGGCGCAATAGCGGCGCAATAGCGGCGCACAGGTCATCGCCAGACGTGAACGCGAGGGCAGTTGAAAACTGCCCTCGCGCTTTTTATTGCGCCGGCGCTGCCGGGGCTACACTTCGCCTGTGACTCGCCGTATCGTCTTCCTGTGCAGCGGCACGCGCGGCGACGCGCAGCCGCACATCGCCCTCGGCGCGCGCCTGCAACAGGCCGGCGCTCAGGTGCGCATTGCCACCCATCCCGCTTTTCAAGACGCGGTGGAGACAAGCGGTCTTTCCTTCTCTCCTCTTTCAGACAACCCCAACAATCTGCTGGTCAGCCCGGCCTATTACGGCGCGCTGACGCCGAGCGCCGGCGTGTGGCGCAGCCTGCGAGCAACCCTGCGCTTCTGGCGCGCCGCACAGCCGGCCTTCGAGCGCATGTGGCGCGACGCCTGGCTGGCCTGCCAGGAGGCCGATGTCATCATCGCCGGCCTGCCGACCTGGTGGGCCGCGCACATCGCCGAAGCGTTGCGCATCCCCTGCGTCTTTGCGCCGCTGCAACCCCTCACGCCGACGCGCGCCTTTCCCTCGCCGCTGTTGCCCACCGCGTGGTCGCCGGGGCCGGCCTGGAACCGACTGACGTACTGGCTGGTTGAACAGATGCTCTGGTTGCCCTGGCGCAGCGGCCTGGATCGTTGGCGTCAGCGCGATATGGGCCTGCCCCCGTTGCGACACATGCGCCTGTTTACGCGCAGCGACGGCGCGTTATTGCCCTGCGTGTACGGCTTCAGTCGCCATGTTGCGCCTCGTCCGGCAGACTGGCCTGCGGCGCATCAGATCGCCGGCTATTGGTTTCACGATGTTGAGCAAGCCTGGCAACCGCCGGCAAGCCTGGCGCGTTTTCTGGAAGCCGGTGATCCACCGGTGTACATCGGCTTTGGCAGCTATCCCTGGCATCTTGCCCCGATCTCGGCGCAGGCTGTGGTGGACGCCGTGAACATGGCGGGGATGCGCGCTGTTGTGCTGATGGACGCGCGCACCGCGCAATCCATTCGCCTGCCGGCGTCTATCTACGCACTGTCCAATGCGCCGCACGCGTGGCTTTTTCCCCGCGTGTCGGTCGTCGCGCATCACGGCGGGGCGGGCACGGTAGCGGCTGCATTGCGGGCCGGCGCGCCGATGGTGGTTGCGCCGATTGCGGTCGACCAGTTTTTCTGGAGCCGGCGGGTAGAGGCGTTGGGCATCGGGCGCGCATTGCGTCGCCGGCCCGTTTCAGCCCGCGCGCTGGCCCAGGCGCTGGTCGAGACAGCGCGGGATAATCAAGCGCGCCAGCGCGCCCGGCTGATCCAACAGGCGCTGGCTGATGAAGACGGCGCCGGGCAGGCGGTGGCGCTCATCTCCTCAATGTAGCCGGCATGACGCCGGGCAACATGGGGCCGCTGTGCGACGCCATCGTTGACGCGCTGCGCTCAAAGGGCGCGGGGCAGGGACAAGTCTGGCGACTTGCCCTGCGTTCTGATCGCAGATTCGCGGATGTCGGATGATGTCGGATAATGGGCCAACTCACACGAAGACAAGCGAACGAGGAACACCATGATATTTGAAACACTGCCGATGGCGCCGGCGGATCCCATTCTGGGCCTGACCGAGGCGTTCAACAAAGACCCCAATCCGAACAAGATCAATCTCAGCGTCGGTGTTTACAAGGACGCCGAAGGCAAGACGCCTGTGTTTCACGCAGTGAAGCGCGCCGAGGAGCGCATTTTGCAGCGCGAGACCAGCAAAGATTACATGCCCATTCAGGGGGCGCCTGACTATGCCAGGGCCGTGCAGGCGCTGGTGTTGGGGGCCGATCATCCAGCAGTGAGCGAGCAGCGCGTGGCGACCGCCCACACGCCGGGCGGCACCGGCGCATTGCGCGTGGCCGGCGACTTCATCAGGCAAATGCTGCCGGGGCGCACCGTGTGGCTGAGCAACCCCACATGGCCCAATCACCCCAATGTGTTCAAGGCCGCCGGCCTCCCCATCGACACGTATCCTTACTTCAATGCCGCCGCCAATGCGCTGGACTTCGATGCAATGATCGCCAAACTCAACACAATCCCGGAGGGCGATGTGGTTGTGCTGCACGGTTGCTGTCACAATCCGACCGGCATCGATCCCACGCCGGAGCAGTGGCAGATCATCGGCGACATCCTCGACGCGCGCAAGTTGCTGCCGCTGATCGACTTTGCGTATCAGGGACTGGGCGATGGGCTGGAAGAGGATGCCGCCGGCGTGCGCGCGTTGTGCCGGCCGGGGCGCGAGATGTTCATTTGCAGCTCCTTCTCCAAGAACTTCGGCCTGTACAACGAGCGCGTGGGCGCGCTGACCGTGGTGGCCGCCAACGAACAGGGCGTCCAGATCGCGCTCAGCCAGTTGAAGGCGTGCATTCGCGCCAACTACTCGAACCCGCCGGCGCATGGCGCGGCGATCATCACCACCGTGCTGAACGACCTCGAACTGCGCGCCGAATGGAAAGGCGAAGTCACGGCCATGCGCGACCGCATCAACGGCATGCGCGCGCTGTTTGTGGACACGCTCAAGGCCAAAGGCGTGCAGCGGGACTTTTCATTCCTCAAGCGGCAACGCGGCATGTTCTCCTTCTCCGGCCTGACCAAAGAGCAGGTCGAGACGCTGCGCCAGAAGTACGCCATCTACATCCTGGGGTCGGGCCGCATCAATGTGGCCGGCATGACCCAGAGCAACATGGGGCCGCTGTGCGACGCCATCGCGGACGTGCTGCGCTAAAGGGGGCGGGGCAGGGGCAAGTCGCCAGACTTGCCCTGCACAACACTTGCCTGTCATGCAATCACTCTTGACACAACCTGTCTTTTTGCTTGGATTCGGTGGCGTGGGGCGCGCGCTGGCCCGGCAAATCGTGGCGTCGCGCGACAGCCTCGCCCGCCGGCGCGCACTTCGGCTCACGGTGATCGGCGCGGCGGACAGCCATGGCATTGCTCACGCGGCGCAAGGGTTCGACGATGACGCGCTGATGCGTCTGATTGCGCTCAAGGAAAGAGGAGTGCATTTCGAGCCGGCTGACTTGCCGCAACTGCCGGCCAACTGCATTGTTGTGGATACAACCGCTACAGAGGCGACTGTGCCAATGCTACTCAGCACCCTGCGGGCCGGCGGCGGCGTCGCGCTGGCCAACAAGCTGCCGCTGGCCGGCGACCTGAGCTGGTTCGACGCCATCAGCGCAGGCCGCGCGCGCTGGGAGACGACGGTCGGC
Organism: uncultured Anaerolineae bacterium; assembly: GCA_937927775.1. Lineage (GTDB taxonomy): Bacteria > Chloroflexota > Anaerolineae > J036 > Brachytrichaceae > Roseilinea. The sequence goes on from CALBEF010000045.1 coordinate 15,315, forward strand.
GCGGCCATGCCGGTCATCCAGACCCTGACTTATCTGCTCGACAGCGGCGATGAAGTGCGGCGCATCGAAGGCTCGTTGAGCGGCACGCTGGGCTTCATCGCCGCGCAACTGGAGGCCGGCGTCCCGTTCGGCGACGCCGTGCGCGACGCAAAGCAGCGCGGCTACACCGAGCCGGACCCGCGCCAGGATCTGGGCGGCAGGGACGCCGCGCGCAAGGCGCTCATTCTGGCCCGTATGCTGGGCTACCGGCTGAACCTGAGCGATGTGCGCGTCGAATCGCTCTACCCGGCCGAAATGGACGCGCTGACGGTCGATGCATTTCTGCGCGAGGTGGATGGCCTGAACGCGCGCATGGCGCAGCGCGCGGCTGTATTGACGCGCGGCGGGCGCAAGTTGCGCTACGCCGCCGTGGTCGAGGCGGGCGAGTGCCGGGTGGAACTCACGGGCGTTGACCCGGCCAGCAAGCTGGGCAGCATTCGCGCCTCCGATAGCATCGTCGTGTTCACCACGCAGCACTATCAGGACAACCCGTTGGCGATCAGCGGGCGCGGGGCCGGACAGGAAGTCACGGCCAGCGGGGTGCTGGGCGATGTGGTGAGCCTGGCCAACCAGATGCGCTAACGCCTCAGCGCCGTCACAAACTCATAGGCCGCCTGGGCCGGGTCCGGCGCTTCGCCGGCAGTGCGAATGAGCGCGCTGGCGCTGATCACGCCGTCGGCAAACTGGCCCACTTCGCGCACGTGCTCCGGCTTGCTGATGCCGAAGCCGACCACGACCGGCTTGCCGCCGGCCCGCGTTTTCACCCGCTCGACATACTCGCGCAGGCCGGCTGCCAGATGGTCGCGCGCGCCGGTCACGCCGGTCACAGCCACGACATAGATGAAGCCGGTGGCGCGCGCCGCTGCCAGCGCAATGCGCGCCTCGGTGCTGGTCGGCGCGGTGAACTGAACCAGCGCCATCTCTTCAGCCGCGCACAGGCCCCCCAGCGCGTCGCTTTCCTCCGGCGGCAGATCGGGCACGATGAACCCGTCGGCGCCGGCGTCCCGCCAGGCGGCAACGTACTGCTGCTCGCCGAATGCAATCAGCGGATTGAGGTAGCCCATCGCCAGCAGGGGCGCCGTGACGCCGCGCTCGCGCAGGCGGCGGGTCAGGTCGATACACCGGCGGATGGTCATCCCGCGCTCCAGCGCCACTTGCGAGGCATGTTGAATCACCGGCCCATCGGCCAGCGGGTCGCTGAACGGCACGCCCAGTTCGATCAGATCGGCGCCGGCGCGCGCGATGGACTCGATCACGCGCAGCGATGTTTCGGCGTCGGGATAGCCCAGCGTCCAGTAAGGCATGAGCGCCGGGCGGCCTTCCGCCCGAGCGCGGCTAAATGCACCGTGAATGTGAGTCAGGCCCATGCAAAGAGATGGGGATTAGCAACAATCGCCTAATTGTCGGTAGCGGCCCTGGAAATACAGCAACGGCAGATGGCCTGGCTTTTGCACGCCGGCGGCGAGCACGCGCCCGATAAAAATCGTGTGGTCGCCGGTGTCGAGCGCCTTTTCCACGCGGCAATCCAGAAACGCCAGCGCATCGTCGAGCACCGGCGCGCCGGTGACCTCAAAGCGATACCTGACGCCGGCGAAGCGTTCCTCATTGGGGAAGCGGCCGGCGAACCGGTCGGACACATGTTGCATCTCCGGGGTCAACAGATTTACGCAAAAGATGCCGCTCTGCTCGATGAGCGGATGCGTGATTGTCTTTTTGGTAATCGAGACAAACACTTCGGGCGGGTCAAGCGTCAGCGATGAAAACGCGGTCGCTGTCAGCCCGTGCATCTTTTCGGGCGTGCGCGTCGTCACCACGGTTACTGTGCTGGCCCAGTTGCGCATGACTGTCTTCAAATCGTCCGGTGTCACCATGTCGCCTGATGTCCTTCATATTGTCAGTTCGCCCGATCATACTGCGTGACAGGGGAAACGCAAAGAGGCCGGGCGGTTATACTTTTTGCGTCATGAATCTGTGGCTTGACTCTCATCCAAAGCCGCTGGTGATCGGGCATCGCGGCGCCAGCGCCCACGCGCCGGAGAACACATTGGCGGCATTCCGGCTGGCGCGCGAGCAGGGCGCGCACGGCATCGAGTTCGATGTGAAACGCTGCGCGACGGGCGAAGTCGTCATCATGCACGATGTCAGCGTGAACCGCACCACGAACGGGCGCGGCAACACGCACGAACTGTCGCTGGCAGCATTGCGCCGGCTGGACGCCGGCAACGGCGAGCGCGTCCCACTGCTGGACGAAGTGTTCGAGGAGCTGGGCGGACGCGATCACCCGACGTTCCTCTTCAACGTCGAAGTCACCAATTACCGGACCCCGCGCGACGGCCTGGAAGCTGCGGTGATCGAAGTGGCGCGCCGGCACAATATCGCCCATCGCGTGTTGTTTTCATCGTTCAACCCGCTGTCAGTTCACCTGTTGTCGCGCCTCGCGCCGGAGATTCCGCGCGCCATCCTCTACGCGCCGGATATGCCGCGCTATCTGCGCGAGGTGTGGCTGGGGCCGCTTGTGGCGCACGAATTTCGCCATCCGCATTTCTCGATGGTCACGGCCGAAATGGTCGAAGCGCTGCGCAGTCGCTTTTTGCGGGTGAATGCCTGGACGGTGAACGCGCCGGACGACATTGCGCGCATGATCGCCTGCGGCGTGGCCGGCATCATTGGCGACTCCCCCCGAACGATTCTGGATTGCAGCCTGCGGATTGACGGTTGACAGCAATCCGCAATCGTAAATTGGCAGCGGAGAGGGCGGGATTTGAACCCGCGATGGTTTTTACCCATACACGCTCTCCAGGCGTGCGCACTAGACCGGGCTATGCGACCTCTCCGTAAGCATGGAGATTATAGCGCAGGCGCACCCCGAACGCTGGGTGCGCCCGGATATTTTGCATAGCGCCCCGCAGTCGAATGGATTTCGGCGGCTGAGCTTGTCGAAGCCGCCGAAATGCCGTTGCCCGAGCCTGTCGAAGGCAACGGCGCGCCCTCCGTGCAAAAATCACAGGCGCACCCGCAACGCTTGCGCGCTCCAAAGGGATGTGTATAATTGATGGTCGCACAGCATCGTGCGCGGGCCGCTAGCTCAATTGGCAGAGCAGTTGACTCTTAATCAATTGGTTCGGGGTTCGAGTCCCTGGCGGCTCACTTGGGGCCTGAAGAAACCAGATGACATCCAGTCTTCTGGTCTCTTTTCATTTTCGGACCAATTGACTTGCCTGTGCCAGATCAAGGCGCGCCCTCTTGAATGGTCAGCCTTGGACCTTACTCAACTCCGGCTGACGCCCCCCAACTCATAGAGAACCAAACAATCCCTGCAACACTGAGGCGACTCATGAGCCGACTTGAAGACCTGACACCGCATGCCGCAGTGCGCGGCATTCTGCCCGACAGCCTGGTCACCGTCGTCAGCGCGCAGTGGTTCGGCTCCGAGGCGCTGGAGTTGACTTACAAGACGCCCACCGGCAAGGTGGCCAACGAGTTGCTCTACCGCCACGACGAGCCCCGCCTTGAGGTCGTCGAACAGGGCCGCCCCTGGAGCTTCGACGGCGACGGGCGCCTCTTCCGCCTCGTCTCGGAGGCGCAGCGCATCCGGTTGGCGCACTTATTTGACCCGGTACTGGCCGTGCACACCTCCGTCGTCGAGCCATTCCCCCACCAGATCACCGCCGTCTACGAGGCCATGCTGCCGCGCCAGCCCCTGCGCTTCCTGCTGGCCGACGATCCCGGCGCCGGCAAGACCATCATGGCCGGCCTGCTGATCAAGGAGCTGGTCGCGCGCGGCGACTTGCAGCGCTGCCTGATCGTGTGCCCCGGCAGCCTGGCCGAGCAGTGGCAGGACGAGTTGTACCAGCGCTTCCACCTGCCCTTCGAGATCCTCACCAATGACAAGCTGGAGGCCGCCCGCACCGGCAACTGGTTCCTCGAGACCAACCTCGTCATCGCCCGGCTGGACAAGCTGTCGCGCGACGACGCCGTGCAGGCCAGGCTGCAGGCGCCAGACTGCCGCTGGGACCTGGTGGTGTGCGACGAGGCGCACAAGCTCTCGGCCACCGTCTTCGGCGGCGAGGTGAAGTACACCCGGCGCTACAAGCTCGGCCAGTTGCTGTCCACACTGACACGCCACTTCCTGTTGATGACGGCCACCCCGCACAACGGCAAGGAGGAGGACTTCCAACTCCTCATGGCGCTGCTCGACGGCGACCGCTTCGAGGGCCGCTTCAGGGACGGCGTCCACTCGGTAGACGTGTCGGACCTGATGCGCCGCATGGTGAAGGAGAACCTGCTCAAGTTTGACGCCACCCCGCTTTTCCCCGAACGCGTCGCGCACACGGTCCCCTACGCGCTGTCGGACGCGGAGGCGCGGCTGTACAAGGAAGTGACCGACTACGTGCGCAACGAGTTCGACCGCGCCGACAAGCTGCAGAACGACAAGCGCATGGGCACGGTCGGCTTCGCGCTGACCATCCTGCAGCGCCGCCTGGCCTCGTCGCCCGAGGCGATCTACCAGTCGCTGCGCCGCCGCCGTGAGCGCCTGGACGCCCGCCTGCGCGAGCTGGAGCTGATCCAGCGCGGGGCCGCAGTGGAACCAACGCTGTCGCTGGACGCCGAGGACCTGGAGGACCTGGAGGAGGCCCCGGATAACGAGGCCGCCGCAGTCGAGGAGCAGATCCTCGACCAGGCTACAGCCGCGCGCACCATCGCCGAACTGAAGGCCGAGATCGCCATCCTCAAGCGCCTGGAGGCGCTGGCACTGGCCGTGCGCCGCAGCGGAGAGGACCGCAAGTGGCGCGAACTCGCCAGCCTGCTCGGCGAGATCTTCACCCCGGCCGCCATCGCCAACCGCTTCGCCGAGGAACGCGCAACTTACACCACGGTGAGTGGACAGGACGAACAGGATTTACAGGATGTAGCCGGAACGAAGTCCCATCCTGTTGCTCCTCTTCATCCTGTCAAACCTGCTCATCCTGTCTCCTCCCCGCGCCAGAAGCTGGTGATCTTCACCGAGCACCGCGACACGCTGAACTACCTGGTGGAGCGCATCGCCACGCTGCTGGGGCGCCGCTCGGCGGTGGTCGCCATCCATGGCGGCATGGGCCGCGAGGAGCGCGTCAAGGCACAGGAAGCGTTCAAGCACGACCCCGAGGTGCAGGTGCTGCTCGCCACCGACGCGGCCGGCGAGGGCATCAACCTGCAACGCGCCCACTTGATGGTGAACTACGACCTGCCGTGGAACCCCAACCGCATCGAGCAGCGCTTCGGGCGCATCCACCGCATCGGCCAGACCGAGGTGTGCTTCCTGTGGAACCTGGTGGCGGAGGGGACGCGCGAGGGCGAGGTGTACCGCGCGCTGCTCGACAAGCTGGAAGAGGCCCGCCAGGCGTTGGGCGGGCAGGTGTTCGACGTGCTCGGCAAGGTGCAGTTCGGCGGGCGGCCGCTGCGCGAGTTGCTGATCGAGGCGATTCGCTATGGCGAGCAGCCGGAGAGGCGCGCCTACCTGACGCGCGTGGTGGCGAACGCGTTCGACCCCGGCCACCTGCGGGACCTGCTGGAGGAGCGCGCGCTGGCGCACGATGTGATGGACGCCGCCCGCGTGCATCGCATCCGCGAGGAGATGGAGCGCGCCGAAGCCCGCCGGCTGCAGCCGCACTACATCGAATCGTTCTTCCTGGAGGCATTCCGGCAACTGGGCGGCACAGCGCACCAGCGCGAGCCGCGTCGTTACGAGATCACCCACGTGCCGGCGCCGGTGCGCAACCGCGACCGCATGATCGGGCTGGGCGAGGCAATCGTGCCGCGTTACGAGCGCGTCGCCTTCGACAAGGCGCTCATCGCGCCGCCGGGCCAGCCGCCAGCCGCGTTCCTGTGCCCCGGCCACCCGCTGATGAACGCCGTGATCGACCTGACGCTGGAACGCCACCGCGACCTGCTGCGCCGAGGAACAGTGCTGGTGGACGAGCGCGACCCCGGCGTCCAGCCGCGCGTCATGTTCCACCTGGAGCACGCCATCCAGGACGCCAGCCTGACCCGCAGCGGCGAGCGCAAGGTGATCTCGCAGCGCATGCTGTACGTGGAGCTGGACGCCGCCGGCAACACGCGACATTCATCATACGCGCCGTATCTGGATTACCGCCCGTTGAGCGAGGATGAGCCGGATGTCGACGCGATTCTGAGCCGTCCTGAATGCGCCTGGATCACGCGCGACCTGGATAGAACGGCGCAAGGGTACGCCGTAGCGAAAGCCGTTCCAGAGCACCTGGCGGAGGTGCGGTCACGCCGTCTGGAACTGATCGACAAAACGGAGGCGGCCGTCAAGGATCGCCTGACGAAAGAAATCGCCTACTGGGATCGTCGCGCCGAGGACTTGAAGCTGCAAGAGCAAGCCGGCAAGCCCAACGCGCGATTGAACTCTGGCGAGGCGCGAAAACGAGCCGACATACTTCAGGCTCGCCTTGAGCGGCGAATGGGTGAGCTGGCGCTCGAACGGCAGATTGCCCCCCTGCCACCGGTTGTGCTGGGCGGGCTGCTGGTGGCGCCGGCCGGGCTGCTGGCACGGATGATGGGCAAGCCGCTGCCCGAGTCCGCCCGCACGGTAGACACTTTGCAGGCCGCAGCGCGCGCCCGCGCCATCGTCATGGACGTGGAACGCCGGCTGGGCTTCGAGCCGGTGGACCGCGAGTTCGAGCACCTGGGGTACGACATCGAGAGTCGCGTCCCCGGCACTGGCCGGCTGCGCTTCATCGAGGTGAAGGGGCGCATAGCCGGCGCGCAGACCATCACGGTCACCAGGAATGAAATTCTGTACTCGCTCAACAAGCCGGATGACTACATCCTGGCAATCGTCGAGTTCAGGGAGGATGGCACACATCGCGTCCACTATTTGCGCCAGCCCTTCCGCCGCGAGCCAGACTTCGGCGTGACCAGCGTCAACTACGACTTTGCTGAGTTACTGGCCCGAGCAGGAGACCCCACATGAGCGATAACACAAGCGCCAGCGCCAGCAAGGATGCTGGCGATCCCATCGATCCCATCGGAACCACCACCGGGACCGCCGCCGGGAACGCCGCCATCCCTGGCGGCAACACTGGCGGCGACCCTGCCGGCGACAGTGACGGCAAAGGTTGGCATTCACGCGGCTACCTGCCCCACGCCAGCGCCAGCAAAGATGCTGGCGATC
>CALBEF010000046.1 GCA_937927775.1 uncultured Anaerolineae bacterium
ACCCGCTCGCGCCGGCCCTTGAGCGCCTTGCCCACCATGACCTCGGAGTAACCGTCGCCGTAACCGGGCGCGGTGTCCCACAGCGTGATGCCACAGTCCAGCGCATGATGCATGATGGCAATCATGTCGGCTTCAGTCTTGTGTGTCCTGCTGAACTGGGCGCTGAATTGCGCGCAGCCCAGCGCAATTTCGGAAACGACCAGAGAAGACGATCCCAGCGTGTTGTATCGCATCGATGATCCACACAAATCGAAAGTCCCGGCAAGAACAGGCCGGCCGGGCCGGGCATGGATTATAGTTTGAGCGAACGATGACCGGAACGACAATCCCGACCAGCGCGGAATTCACGCAACACATCCGCTTCGCGCTGCTGCACTTGTACGAGATCAACACGCTCGAACAGGGGCCGGCGCGCGCGCTGGCCGGCTGGATGGCGCAGATCGATGACGGGCCGGCCGATATGCCGGCGGGACAGCGCCTGCACACCCTGCTCGCGCGGGCCATCGAGCGCATGAAGCCGCAGGGCGCGCCGGATGTCAGCCTGCCGTCTCACCGCAACTACCTGATCCTGAAACGGCGCTACATCGACCGCATCCCTCTGCCGCAACTGGAGGCAGAGTTCAGCAGCAGCAGTCGCCAGTTCCGGCGCGACAACCACCGCGCCATCGAAGCGCTGGTGTTGACGCTGGGGCAGTTGTCAGCGCGCCAAAACGGCCAGGCCCCGGAATCGACGGCCACTTCAGAGGAACTGACGCCGTTCTCGCGCAGCATCGGGCCGGTCGATGTGTGGAGCCTTGTCACCGACGCCTCCAGGACCCTCTCGGCAGTGATCAGCAGCGCCGGCATCGCCATTCGCACCAATATCCAGCCTGATCTGCCGACAGCCAGCGCCGATCGCGCCGCGCTGCGTCTCGCGCTCATCAAGTCCCTCTGGCTGGCGATCACCTGGTGCCCGGGCGAGGCGCTGACGCTGCATCTGTCCGCCGGCGAGGATGAGGTGATTCTGACACTGGCGGGACTGAGCGGCATCCCGCCAGATGACGCGGCATGTCGCGAAGCGAGCCGGCTGACCAGCCTGGCAGGTGGAGAACTGCGGCTGTTGCCGGCGGACGACGGCGCGCAAGGCAGCGCGCAAGGCAGCGCGCAAAACAGCGCAAGAGAACAACACATTCGCATCAGCCTGCCGCGCCACCGCCGGCCCGTGGTGATGGTGATCGACGACGACCCGGCCATGCCGCGCATCATCGAGCGTTATCTGGCGTTGCAGCCGGTGCAGGTGATCGGCTGCAAGTCCACCGACGATGTGATAGGCCGCGTCAAGCAACACAGGCCGGCGGTGATCCTGCTGGACATCCTGATGCCGCAGCGCGACGGCTGGGAGGTGCTGCAAGAACTGAAGGCCGACCCGGAAACCTATCACCTCAACCTTGCTGTCTGCTCCATCTGGGATGAGCGTGATCTGGCCCTCACGCTGGGCGCCGACGCCTTCTTCCAGAAGCCTATCGACCGCGCCGCCCTGCTGGAGTACATCGGGGCTTTCATCCAGATTCCCGGAGTCTGAGAGACTCCGGGAATCTGGTGAATCCGGTCTCAGTCCAACACCGCTTCGAGCACGTTTTGCAGGCACAGCACCGTTTCGCGCTGACTGAAGGTTGCAGCGCGGGTCACGCTGACCGCGCGCGACTGCAACACCGGCAGGCCAAAGCGATCCATGGCCGTCACGACAATCACCGGCAGCTCGCGGCTCGACCAGCGTTTGCGAATCTCGGCCAGCACATCCCAGCCCGACGCATCGCCCAGATTGAGATCGAGCAGCACCACATCGGGCAAACGCTCATCCAGAACGGCCATCACTTCAGCGGCCTGGCTGACATTGACGACGCGCGGCGAGTTGGGCAGCCGGCGATCGTGCGCCAGCGCGACACCGTAGAAGCGCGCCATCTGCGCGTCATCCTCGACAGACAACACCAGGCGCGCGTTGGGCGCGGCAGACAACAGCGCCGAAATCAGATCGTCACGCGTGATCGGTTTGACCAGCCAGCCATTCACATCGTCCGCGTCGGCCGCGCTGAGATGCTTCAAGCCGGCGGCCATGTCCAGCTCGCACGTGATGACCGGGGCGCCACACCCCCGAAGCGCGCCAATGACTTCATGCCGGAGCGCGCGACTTTCAGCCAGCACCACCACAGCATCCGGCTCATGCTGATCGAGCACCTGCGGCGCGCCGGCCACAGTGCTGGTCACAACCCGGCCCTGGTTGGCGAGCAGGCGCGCCGTCACCTGAGCCACGGTGGGGTCATCGGCAGCCACCAGGACGACGCGCTCCGATCGCGCCTGATCGTAGCGAGACTGCCAGTACGCTGCGTCACGCCCGGCGTCGCGCCCGGCGTCGCGCGAGTCGCTGATGGCTGCCGCCGCGCTCAGCGGCAACGAGAAGAACACGGTTGTGCCGAGGCCGGGCACACCGGCGCTCTCGGCCCACATGCGCCCGCCGTGCAACTGGATGAACAGGCGGCTGATCGCCAGACCCAGCCCCGAGCCGGCTGTCTCGTCGACAGATTCTGCGAAGCGGGTGAACTCGTCGAAAAGATGCTGCAGGTTCTCGCGCGAAATGCCTGTGCCGGTGTCGCGCACGCTCACCACAACTTCGTCTGCCAGCCGCTCGACGCGCACCGTCACACCACCCTGAGCTGTGTAGTGGCGCGCGTTGCTGAGCAGGTTCAGCAGCACCTGCCGGATGCGCACGCGGTCGATGAGCATGTCGGGAATGTCGCCGGCCACTTGCAGATCGAGCGACAGGCCGGCGTGATCGAACCAGCCGCGCGTCAGGGCAATTGCCTGCGCGACGACATCGAGCAGCGGCACACGCTCGCGCCTGAGGATCACGCGATTGGCTTCGACCTGCGCGAGTTCGAGCACGTCATTGATGAGACCAAGCAGGTGTTTGCCGGCGCGATAGATCTCGTTCACGTCGGCGCGCAAACTGGCCGGCCACTCGCGCAAGCCATAGCTTTCCGGCGCATTGGCCATCACTTCGCTGAAGCTGATGATGATGTTGAGCGGCGTGCGAATCTCGTGGCTGATCATGTTGGCGAAACGCACTTTCAACTGGCGGGCTTCCTCGGCCTGCTGGCGGGCCAGAATGAGCGAGGTGCTGAGCCGGCTCTGGCGATACAGCGCCTCGTCGAGCATCTTGACCGTCTGCGCCAGTTGCTGGCGCTGGTCGCGCAGCTCATCGCGGGCGCGAATGGCGTCGCTGGCGCTGTACAGGGCCATGCTCAGACTGTCGAAAATGGGGCGCGAGGCGATCCAGGCAGCGACCGTGGCGGCGAGGAGAGACACGCCGGCCGGCAGCAGCGCCGCCGTGGGGTCGGGCAGACGGCCGGCCAGCGCGACGATCAACGCGGCGCATACGCCACTCCCGGCAAGCAACGCAGCCGTGGGAGCGACCGCGCTCGCCAGCATGACCCAGGGGCCAAATAACAACAGGGGCGCCAGGCCGGGGTTGAACCAGCCTTCCAGGGCGATCGCAGCCGCCAAGCCGGCCAGCGACGTGATCAAGGCTGGGCGCGTTTGATGGCGCAGGCCATGGGCCAGGCCAAGCGTGACCAGCAGGGCCAGCATGGTCGGCCAGTGTGTGGCCGACCCGCCGGGCGCGCTGTTGAGCACAGTCCAGCGCAGGGCTGCGCCCCACAACAGCGTCATCAGCAGGACGAACAGGTATTTTTGATAGCGTTCCCGCACATCGCCCTGCTCAGCCTCAAACAGACGCTCAAAGGTCACTCCAGACGCAGGCGGAGGCGATTCGCGCCCGATCACGTTCAATTCGGCCATCGGAACATCCTCGTTCGCACAGACTGAGACGCGGCCATCGTACCCCAACCCCGTCGCATGAGCCTGACCAGGAACAAAAAAGCCCCCGCTCCGCGCAGGAGCGGGGGCGCGCGTCTGCCTGCGCCATGTATGGTGTCATCCCTTGATCGCGCCGGACATGATGCCCTGGATGATCTTGCGCTGGAAGATGAAGAAGACCGCCAGCAGGGGAATGGTAGCCATGACGCTGCCGGCGAACATCAGGTCATACATCGGCGCGCGGATGCTGGTGCCCTTGAAGTTGGCCAGGGCGACCTGCACGGTGCGGATGTCGTTGTCCTTCAGGATGAGCGAGGAGAGCACAAACTCGTTGTACACGCCGACAAAGCCGAGGATGCCTAGCACAACCATACCGCCGGCCATGATGGGCATGACGATGCGCGTGACGATCATGATCTGCGACGCGCCGTCGATGGTGGCCGAGTCGATCAACTCGTCGGGAATGGTGGATACGATGAACTGCCGCATCATGAAAATGCCGAATGCGCTGGCGGCGCCGGGAATCCAGAACGGCAGGTAGGTGTTCATCCAGCCCAGCCGGCCGATCAGAATGTAGAACGGCACGAAGTTGATCGCCGTGGGCATCAACATCGTGAGCAGAATGAAAGCGAACAACTGATTCTTGAAGGGAAACTGGCGCTTGGCAAACACATAGCCGGCCAGCGTGTTGAAAAAGACCTGCAACAGCACAGCCACCGTCGCCAGCAGCAGCGAGTTGAAGATGTAGCGCAGGATGTGAAACCGCTCCAGGTTCTGGATGGTGGTGGTGACGTCGATCTTGAGCAGCAGCCGGTACGCGGTCAGCGTCGGCCCATCCGGCGGCCACAACACCGGATACAGCCGGAACAATTCGTCCTTCGGCATCAGCGAACCGATGACCATCGAGTAGAACGGAAACAGGAAGACTACTGACAGAACAATCAGGAATGCGTACAGCAGGCCGTAGCTCACGACCTGCCTGGCGTTGACGCTCCGCCTGGCCCTGGCAGCCGGCCTGGTAGAGACCGGGACTGGCGCTGCAGAAGACATCTGTGTTGCCATACAAACCTCCTGGCGCTGAAGCGCGCTACTGCTTCAGCTTGCCCTCCACAGTCCACCAGCCGCTCAGGAATTTCATCTGCAGCAGCGTGATGAGGAGCACGATGCCGCCCATGATGAAGCCGAAGCCGGCGCCCTCGCCGTAACGGACGGATGTCATCAGGTCGATCATGCGCATGAACAACGTCATGGTCGTGCCCTCCGGCCCGCCGTTGGTCAGCAACTTCACCGGCGCGTACAGATTGATCAGGCCAATGGTGGCAGTAATGACCATGAACAGCATGACCGGGCGGATGAGCGGAAAAGTGACGTTCAAAAACTGCTGCGTGCTGGTTGCGCCATCGATCTCGGCGGCTTCATACAGCTCGCGGTCGATGGATTGCAGCGCGCCGAGGAAAATCAGAATGTTGGTGCCGATACCCATCCAGTGCAACAACAGCGTGATGGAGATCTGCGCGGGAATGGTCTCTGTCAGCCAGGGAACCGGCCCAAGACCGATTTTGCCAAGCAGCAGGTTGACCCAGCCATAGTTCTTGTCGAGCAGTTGCTGGAAGACGATGGCGACGATGACCTGCGAGGTGACAAAGGGCAGAAAGAACAGCGTGCGGAAGAAGCTCCGGCCCACCAGCCGCCGGGCGTTCAACATGACGGCCAGGATCAGCGCGCCGCCCAGGCCGGTCGGCAGAATCCACAACAGCATGGCCAGCGTGTTCAACAATGCCCGGCCCAACTCCGGGTCGGTGAAAATCAGCGTTTGATAATTCTGCAAACCGACCCATGTCATGTCGCGGCCGGGCTGCCAGCGCGACAGGCTGAGCTGGATGCCAAAGAGCAAAGGGTAAATGCCGAAGACGGCAAACAGAATGTAGAAGGGCGAGATAAACAGATAGTCAATGCGATGCTTCCACATCTCGCGCAACACACTGCGCGCGTCCTGCCGGCGATGCATGCCGGCATCCAACCGGCCTGTGGGCATGTGTGAAGCCTTTGCCATAGACACCTCTGTCGAATGAGTTATCGCTCGGCCAGCTATTTGCCGCGCCGGCGCGAGATAGACCAACCGCCAGGGCTGCCCGGCCACTGATGGCAGCGGCCCGGCGCTCCTGGCGGTCGTCTTTCACGAAACACTCAACGTCCAATCGTCAGCCGTTGCCGGCTGAGCGTGTCGAAGCCGGCCTGTCCAGCCGGCTTGTTCGCGTCCAGCGGCCTACTTCAGCGACTCGAGCAGTTTGGCGTTCTCGCTGCGCACGAAGTCGCCGTATTCCTTCATGCCGTCTTTGATCGACTTCTCGCCGCGCAACATGGCCGGCGCGAACTTGCCCAGCGCGCCATAGGCGATGCCGTAGCCGGGCATGCGGTAGAAGTCGGTGCGCATCTGATCCATGGCCTTGACGACTTCGCCCGTCCAGTCCCAGCCGGCCTCGAACAACGTCTGCTTCGCGTTCTTGAACTCGGACTTGAGCCACGGGATGTAGGGCGGGATGATGCCCCAGTCGCCGGTGACCTGCGCGCCTTCCATCGTGCAGAAGGTGAACTCCATGAACGCCTTGACCAGATCGGGCTGCGGGTTGGTGTTGAACGAGACCAGCGTCGCGCCGCCCCACACGTTGGTGCGCGCCACCGCGCCGGGGTAGACGGGCACAAGCTGGTTGCGCCACTTGCCCTGTCCCTGCTCCGGACTGGTCACTTCTGTCTGGAAGAAACCGCGCATCCAGGGCGGCGAGTAAGTGCCGGCCAGCTTGTTCTCTTTGATGGCGCCCCAGTACGGTGGCGAGAACCAGCCGGCGTTCAGGCCGGCCCCGGTGTCCCAGGCCTGCTTGGCGTACTCCATCGCCTGGATGCCGATCTCGCTGTCCACCAGCACCTGCTCGCCGGTCTCGTCGGTGAAGTTGCCGCCCAGCGAGTAGAACGGCACAGCGAACATCAGCGTGCCCTGGCCGTCAAAGGTCTCTTCCATCACGAACAGGCTGGCGTCGGTCCTGGCCTTGACCTCTTTGGCCATCTGCAGGAATTCGTCGTACTTGATCTCTTCGGTGATCGGGCCAACCCCGGCCTGCTCGACCAGATCGGGCCGCCACCACAGGTTGTTGGGCGTGATGTCGCCGGGCATACCCCAGTACTTGCCCTGATACAAGGCTTCGGACAGCTTGGCCGGCGCCAGTTCAGCCTCGTGCTTCTTTACCACGTCGGTCACGTCCAGCAGAATGCCGCGCCGGGCGTCGCGCTGCACGTTGGTGGCTTCCTGCCATACCATGTCGGGCAGACCGGCGCCGGCTGCCAGCGCCGACTCCACCGCCTTGTCCCATTCGGCCATTTCGGGCTGCTCGAACACGACCTTCGGGTACTTCTTCATGAAGGCCTGGCCGGCGCTGTAGATCGGGTGATCCTGGTGACCCCAGAACACCAGCTTGCCTTCCAATTCGCCAGAGGAAGCAGCAGCCGGTGCTTCCTTCACCTCACCGGCAGACGGCTCGGCCGGCGAAGCCGACGGGGCGCAAGCTGCCAGGGCGGTGGCGGCTGCGCCCAGACCGGCGACCTTGAGGAATTCACGTCGCGAAACGGATTTCATGTTACCTCTCCTCGCTTAAGATGTGGAACGGATAGTTATGGGCAGGAAGTCCTCGCTCTCTCCTGAAGAGCAGCAGACGGCGTGCCTGACTGTCTCCATCTTAGTCCGCCCACAAGGTTGTGCGCGACACGCGCGGCCATATTTCGGCCATATACCGGCCAGCCCTTTTACCGCAGCGCCGGCAGGCTGGCGGCCGCAATCGACTGCCCCACGCGCCGGCTGCGCTCATCCGGCAACTGAATGTGGATGCGCGCGGCCAGTTCCGGGAACTCTGCGCGCAGCACCTCGTTTGCGCCGTCCAGAATCAGTTGCCCGCCCCGGCCCGATGTGCAGCGGCCCAGGATCAGCACATGCTTCAAGTCATAGAAATCGGCGTAGTGGGCAATCCCATACCCCATGAAGATGCCCATGCTCTGCCAGATGGCAGTGGCGCCGGCGTGGCCGGCTTCCAGTTTCTGCTGCACGAACTTGAGTTTTTCGGCATCGGTGACGCCGGTTGGCAGCGCGATGCCGGCGCGCGGCGCCAGGCGAAACACGCATTGCTGCGAGAAGTACAACGCGCCGACGCCGCGATCGCCTGACCATTCATCCACCGGCGCAGCGGGGCTGTAGTCCACCGGCGCGAAAGCCAGCTCGCTCAACCAGCCGGTGATGTTGCCCTGCATATCGACATAGCCCGCCGCTTCGCTCGACCCCAGCGCAAGGCCCAGGATGCCGTTGTCCTCCAGCGACATCGCGCCGGCCAGCGCCGTCACGTCGCCATCGTTGATGACTTCCAGCGGCACGCCCATCTCATCGCGGATGCGCAGGAACAGGCTGCGCACCTCATCAAAACGCGCTTTGGGCACGCCGCGAAACAAGGAGGCGATCATCGGGCGGTTGTTGATGATGATGCCGGCCGAACTGCCGCCAATGGCATCCACGCGCGGCAAGTGCGCCGCAGCCGACTTCAGGCCGGCCATGATCTCGCGGTAGTGATAGTCGGGGTCGCTGTGCTTGCGCGGCTCCCACACCACTTCCTCGCTGTACACCGCCTGCCCGTCGATCACGGCCGAGGTCTTGCGATCCGAAGCGCCCAGATCGAAGCCGATGCGGCAACCGTCGAGATGCCGGCCCAACGGCCTGCCGCTCTCTTGCGCCGGCGGCACGTCTTCCGGCGCGCAGGCGACGACTGTGAACGTCCGCTCGTACACATCCTCGCCCATGAAGTGATAGTCGAAGCGACGCTCGCCGGCCGGCGCATAGCACTGCCGGATGTGCTCGCCGATGCGGCGCGGGCCGCCCACGTACACCTTCCATCCCCCGCGCTGCCAGAGCAGGAACTTGACCAGCCGTTCGGCGTAGCGCAGATTGGCGCCGGCCTGCGGATGGTCATCCGCAAACACGACCGTCTCATAGCGCGACACCTCACCATCGTTGCGTTCGACGCCGAGGACGAGCGGCACACCGGCGCCGGAGTTCGCCACCGCCTGCCGGAAAGCGCGATTCGCCAGCGCAGCCGGGCGAAAACCATCATCGAGCGGCGGCACGAAACGCGGCGTTACCAGAGTCAGGTCTTCCATGATTCTTCTCCTTCCACTCCACACCAGGCGGAGCGCGATCTTTTGACGTGTTCTACGCAGTCACGCTGTCACCGGCCAGCGATAGTAATCCGCAGCCAGGTCGCCGGTGATCACGCACACATTGCGCGTGTCCTGGAACAGGAATAAATGGTTGGAAAGCTGGCGCATTTGGCTCTACGTGTACCACAACTGGCGAATGCGCCAAAACGAGCTAACATGAGGCCGCGTCGGCATTGATGGCCGCCTGGTGTGATCAAGTGTTGTTTGCCGGACGCCGGCGCCAACACAAACGGTTATTCGAGGCGCAGACAAGCCTCAATATCACTAGAAGGAGAACCTCCTGTGAGCAAACGATTAGTCAGCGAGCATGGCATCGTGTGCCGGCTGCCCGGCGAGCGGCTGGGCTACTTCGGCTGGCCGACAGTAACGCGCATGGACGATGGCACACTGGTCGTCGCCAGTTCCGGCCTGCGCTCGGAGCACATCTGCCCGTGGGGCAAGACAGTGCTGAACGTCAGCCGCGACGGAGGGCGCACCTGGTCGCCGCCGCGCGTCATCAACGACTCGCCGCTGGACGACCGCGACGCCGGCGTGGTCAGCCTGGGCGGCCAGCGCCTGCTGGCGGCCTGGTTCACCTCGAACACGAAGCAATACGCGCAGGAAGACTGGCTGCGCCAATGGCTGGGCGACGAGGAAATCGCCACGTGGCAGCCGGCGCTCGAACGAATGACGGACGAGACCCTTGCGCGATGGCTTGGCTCGTGGGTCATGCGCAGCGACGACGGCGGCAAAACCTGGAATGCGCCGGCGCGCGCGCCGGTGTCTGCGCCGCACGGCCCCATCCGCCTGCGCAGCGGGGCGTTGTTGTACCTGGGCAAGCCCTACGGCACGTGGGATGACATGAATCTGGCCGCAATCACGGCGGCCATCAGCCACGATGCCGGCGACTCGTGGCAGACGCTGGGGCAGGTGCCGGTGTACCCCGGCACAGACCCGGCCAACTACCACGAGCCGCACACAATCGAATTGCCGTCGGGCCGGCTGATCGGCCTGATTCGCGTCGAAGATCACAGCGAGAAGAAACTGCCGGCGGATGTCATCAACTTCAGCATCATGCAGACCGAATCAGACGATGGCGGTCATACATGGACGCCGGCGCGGCCGCTCGGCTTTCACGGCTCGCCGCCACACGGATTGCGGCATTCTTCCGGCGCGCTGGTGTTGACCTATGGCTATCGCCAGGCGCCCTTCGGTCAGCGCGTCGCCCTCAGCCACGACGACGGCGCCACATGGGATCACGACTGGATCATCCGTGACGACGGGCCGGATGGCGACCTGGGCTACCCGTCCACAGTAGAGATAGAAGATGGCAGCCTGTTCATGGTGTGCTATCAGAAGGTGGCCGGCGACAAGAAGTGTTCGTTGTTGTGGTCGCGCTGGCGCTTGCCTTAACCCCGCAGGGCAAACCGCCGGGGTTGCCCGGTATAAGCCGCCAAATTCGCCCAACACTGCCACGCTTGTGTCGGACAAGGGCGAGCCTGGCGGCTTGCCCTACAGAACTCTTACATCGAAGGCGGGCGGATGTTCGAGGTGCTTCTTGACCTTGCACTGGTCGGCGGCCTTGATGAGAGCCGGCTTGTATTTGTCCGGGAAGTCGGGCGGCACTTCGATGTCGAGCGTGATGCGCGTGACCATGCCGGTAGCCCGGTCGGCCTCGGCGCGCTGGACGATGCGAATGCCGGCGCTGGGCAGGCCGCGCTGCTGGCAAAAGCCCAGCACGTAGATGCCGGCGCACGTGCCGATCGACGCCAGAAACGTGGCGAACGGCGAGGGCGCCGAATTGGCGCCGGCCGGCGGTGGCTGGTCGGTGGGCACGGTGAAGCCGCCAAAGTGAGCATCCACGCGCGCGCCGCCGGGGAAGTCAACGATCATTTCCATGTGTGTCACCTGTGGTGTTTTGAAAGTTCAAGGGGATTAGATGGCGATCGGGCAGAAAAGTGGCATCCTGATTCGGAGGCATTACAACCAGCCTGTTAGCGTTGGCGCGGGTTCATGTGTCCTCCACCGATTTCGTGAATCCTGCAGATTAAACGACAATCTGTGGAATCTGCGGATTTGAGAGAAGATGCCATGAGCCTGCCCGAAGTCATCTCCATCGGCAACATGCTGGTCGAAGTAATGCGCGTCGAGCTGGACCAAGCGCTCGACCGGCCCGGCGCATTCACCGGCCCCTACCCCAGCGGCGACACGCCAATCTACATCGACACGGTGGCGCGGCTGGGACATCGCGCCGGCTTTATCGGCTGTGTCGGGCGCGACGCCTTTGGCCAGTGCCTGCTCGACCGCTTTGCCCGCGACGGCGTGGACGCCAGCCAGGTGCAGACACTCGACGGGCACAGCACCGGCGTGGCCTTTGTGGCCTACTTCAGCGACGGCAGCCGCAGGTTTCTCTATCACTGGCGGCACGCGGCAGCCGGCCAGCTCAACCCGGCGCACGTGCGGCGCGAGTATTTCGCCGCTTGTCGCTGGCTGCACCTGACCGGTTGCAATCTGGCGGTGAACGAGTCGTCGCGCGACGCCTGTTATAAGGCGCTGGAGTTTCTGCCGCCCGGCGCGCGGCTGAGCTTCGACCCCAACATCCGGCCCGAAGTGTTGAGCGTGGCAGAGATTCGCGCGCTGTGCCGGCCGGCGCTCGAGCGCGCCGATGTGTTCCTGCCCAGCAAGGGCGAGGCGATGCTCTTCACCGGCGCGGCCAGCGATGACGCCGGCTGCCGGCAGTTGGCTGCGCAGGGCAAACTGGTCGCGCTGAAACTGGGCGCGCAGGGGTGCGCGCTCTATCCGCCGGATGGCGAACCCATTCATGTGCCGGCTTTCCCGGTGCGCGAAGTCGACCCCACCGGCGCCGGCGACTCGTTCAGCGCCGCCCTGACCGTGGCGTTGCTCGAGGGCATGACACCACACGCAGCGGGGCGCTTTGCCAATGCGGTCGGCGCGCTGGCCGTCACCCGGAGAGGGCCGATGGAAGGCGCGCCGGCGCGCGCAGAGGTGGAACGATTTCTGCGCGCAGGGCTGGGGTGACAGGGTGACAGGGTGACAGGGTGACAAGGTGACAGGGCGACTGTGGAGGCTCGATCGGCGCTCAACACACAGACAAACGACACAACAGGAGGACCTTACGTGAGTGGATTGCTCTATCGACCCGACATGGATGAAGTCCGCGCGCGATTGACGACGTGGTGGCATGGCGGGGACATCGGCCGGCCGGCGCTCTCGCTCACCGTGCCGCGCGCCGAGCCGATCGAACACATTCCGGCCATGCCCGCGCCCGCCGGCTGGGTGACGGATTACTCGATCAGCAATTTCGACTATCGGGTGAATCTGTCGGCGCGCCAGTGCGTCAACACGCACTATCTGGCCGAGGCTGTGCCGAATGTCGCGCCCGACCTCGCGCCGAACTGCCTGGCGCTGTATCTGGGCTGCGAGGGCGTGGACATGCCCGGCACGGTGTGGTGCAAGCCGTTCGTGCTCGACGAGGAGCCGGACGACATTCCGCTGCGCTATGACCCGGACAACGTGTACTGGCAATTCAGCCGGCGGCTGGCGCGCGAACAACTGCGGCTCGGCAAGGGCAAATTCCTGCTTCAGTTCCCCGACCTGATCGAGGGGCTGGACACGCTGGAAGCCATGCGCGGCGCCGAGCGGTTGTTGATCGACCTGATCGAGCGGCCTGAATGGGTGCAGCGCCAGCTCCGGCGCATCACCGATCTGTACTTCCGCTACTACGACATGTGGTACGACTGGATACGCGACGAAGTGGGCGGCAGCATTTTCTGGATCTGGGGGCCGGGCCGCACCGCCAAGTTTCAGTGCGACTTCTCGTACATGATCTCGCCGGCCATGTTCAGGGAATTCATGCTGCCGGTGTTGACAGAGATGTGCGAGCGCGTGTCCTACTCGCTCTACCACTGGGACGGCCCCGGCGCCATTCCACATCACGACCTGCTGCTGTCGATCCCCAACCTGCGCATGATCCAGTGGACGCCCGGCGCGGGCATCGAGAACACCTGCCACCGGCGCTGGTGGCCGCTGTATCACAAGACCATCGAAGCCGGCAGGAAGATGTTCATCCACGTCGAAGACTGGCGCGAACTGGAGCCGTTCAAACGCGAGTTCGGCGCGAAGCTGAAGCAGTTCTTCATCATCGTCGGCGCGCCGTCGCTGAAAGACGCGGACACAGTGCTGAAGTGGGTCAGCGCGTGACAACGCATGTCACGATCGACCTGCGCCACCAGAGCGCCGGCGCTATGTGGTGGGCCTGCTGAACCTGCAACAGGAATTGCCCCAGTTGCCGGTGGGGGCGACCGTCAGACTGACACTGGACGCGGGCCAGCGCGCGCGACAGGTTGCGCGTTTGCCGGATGGAGCGCCGGTCATCTATCGCGCTGCCGGCGAGCAAATCGCATTCGATGCGCCGCCTTTCGACACCTTCACCATGCTGGCGATCAACCTGTGAGCGACTGCGCGCGCCCCATTCTGGCGGCGCCGCAGCAATCCCGGCCAACGCTAACCAGCGGCTTCGTCCAGCCGGCTCATCTGTTCGTCTGTCAGCGCCACATCCAACGCGCCCAGGTTTTCGCGCAACTGCTCGTCAGTGCTGGCGGCAAACACCGGGAGGGCGACGGGATTGCTGCGCAACATCCATGCCAGCACAACCTGATTCGGCGTGGCATTCACCTCGCGCGCGACAGCGCGCAGCGCCGCCAGCCGCGCGTCGGTGTCCGGCCCGGCATATTGCGCCGGGATGGGCCGGTCGGGCCGGGTGTAGGCGCCGTTGAGCAACGGCGAGTAAGCCAACAGCGTGACGCCCCGCGTCCGGCAATAGTCGAACAGGTCGGTGTTGGCGGCCATTTGCGGGCTGAAGCTCGCGCCGGGCCTGGGCCGCAGATAGGTATGGCGCTGTTGCACGCACACATATTCAGGCCAGCCATGTGTGCGGCTGACCCAGCGCGCCTCCTCCAGCCGCCAGGCCGCAAAGTTGCTCGCGCCGATGAAGCGCACCTTGCCGGCTTTCACCAGCCGGTCGAACGCCGCCATCGTTTCCTCCATCGGCGTATTCGGATCATCGACATGGCTGTAGTACAGATCGATCGTGTCGATGCCCATGCGGCGCAGGCTCTTGTCGCACTCGGCCTCGATCAGCGCGCGCGTCAGGCCGCGCTCGACGCCGGGATACTGAAAGCCAACTTTGCTGGCAATGAACACCCGCGAGCGGTTGCGCCGTTCGCGCATCCACTCGCCCAGCAGCGTTTCACATTCGCCGCCGGCGCAGCCCGGCAGCCACCACGAGTAAATGTTGGCCGTGTCGAAGAACGACCCGCCGGCATCGACGTAGCGATCCATCAGCCGGTAAGAGATCGCCCGCTCTTCGCGCGCGCCGAGATAGATCGTGCCCATGCACATGGCGCTCACCTGAACGCCGGTATTGCCCAGTGGAAGTGTTTTCATAGCCCCTCCAGCATACCCGATTTCGCCGGTCTGTCTTACACAATGGTCGAAACGGCCTGCCTGCTGGTCGAGGATGCGCTGGATCAAATCCTGCCCCGCTTCGACTTTGAGCACGCCGCCGGCTGGATCAGCGCGCTATCGGCGCAGCGCGAGCGCCGGTTCTTCCGGCCCTGAAAGAACGATGTCACGCGACTTTGTGTCTCGTGACATCGTTCTGTGTTTGGTCGCGCATCACGGCCGCTTGCGACGCGGCGTCGCGCGTTTGCGCGGTCGCGCGACAGGCCGCCTGCGGCGCTGCGCCGCCGGTCGCGCCGGCGCCATGGCCGGCAACCCCATCGCCACCGGCAACGCCAGCGACTTCGACACAGGCAGCGTGAGAAAAGCGTCGCGCACCGCGCGGATCAGGCCGGCGTAGAAGTCCGCCTGGCCGGGGCCGTTGTACCCTTTGGCAAACGCAGCGAAGTCGCCCTGTTGCAACGCAGCCGGCAGCGCCGGGTTGGCGACGATGAACGCGAACATGCCCAGCAGTTGCCAGCGCTCGTCGGCGCTGAAGGCGTCGAACATCGCCTCCACGGTGTCATAGCCGATGCGCCTGTGATTGAAGCCCATGATCTGCGGCAGGCCCATGCTGATCGAGCGTTTGGCCGCATTGGCGTCGAGCGCAGCGGCGACCTGGAAAGCGTCCCATTCGCTCGACTGGCTGCCGGTGTGCACATCCTGCCAGGGCGCATTGGCATTGGCGCGGAACTTGTGGCCCTGCCAGGTCACATCCGAGTTGAACGCAAACAACGCATTGAACGCATTCGGATTGTTCCGGCCCCACAGACTCCAGAACACGTGATTCTCGAAGCGAATGATCATGCGCCCATCCGCGCCGAATCCGCGCCCGCCCGACTCCACGGCCACGACCGCCACAGCCACCGCCGGCTCGATGCCGATGCTGGCTGCCAGCGGCTCAAGCAAACCGCCGTACTGATTCCAGATGCGCGCGGCGCGGATCTGATTCTGATTCAATCCCGGCGGCACTTCGCGCAGTTGCGCCGGCGCCAGTGGCAGCGCGCGCACCTGATCGGGGGTGAGCAGGCCGGAAGGCGTAGAGGGCTTCGGCGGTTTCGGCTCAGTCCCGCTATCCATGAGCACATCGCTGAACTGGGCGGACACATAGGCGCGCGCCAGCAGCCAGTCGCCCACTCGTTGAATCAGCTCCAGCCGCTGGCCGGCGTTCAGGTCGCCCACATCGGTCGCGTCGCTCAGCACCGGCGCCGAGCGCACGTTCACGCTGATCGCGCCGGGCCGGAGTGTGACGAACGCATCGCCGATCGCCTCCGCGAACTGTGTCGAAACGTAGACACGCCCGGCGTGCCAGTCTGTGCCGGCCTCCTCCAGCACCAGGCGGGCGCCTTCGGGCAGAAAGCCGATGCGCGTGGTCGGGTCGATAAACGGTTGGCTGCGCAGATTCACGCCGCCGGAGCCAGCCTTCGGGGTCACGTATGCATTGGTGTCGCTCGCCATCCTGTGCCTCCAGTTTGCATCGCCGGTGAAATGAGAAAACCGGCATATCGCCGCGCCAACCCGGCCGGCGGGTATAACGATACCCGATTTTGAGACCGCGCGCGCCGGCCATCGGTAGCCAATGCCGGACGACTCAAACGGAAAATAGATGCGGGGTTATGATTCCACGCAAAGCTATCAGACCTGGAGCATTATCATGAGCGAACCCGCGCTTGGAACGAACATCGTCACGCAGATCGGCATTGTCGTGCGCGACATCGAAGCGAAGGCCAGGGCCTGGTCGCAAATCCTCGGCCTGCCCATGCCGGACATCATCATCACCGACGCATACGACAAAGCCCGCACGGAGCACAACGGCCAGCCCACGCCGGCCCGCGCGAAACTGGCTTTCTTCAACATGGGGCAGGTGTCGGTGGAACTGATCGAGCCGATCGGCGGGCCGAGCACGTGGAAGGATCAACTGGACGCGCACGGCGACAGCATCCATCACATCGCCTTTGTGATCAAAGGGATGGCGGACAAGATCGCTTATCTGGCCGGCAACGGCGTGCCGCTGGTTCAACGCGGCGAGTACACCGGCGGGCGCTACGCCTACATGGACGGCGTGGCGCAGTTGGGGGCAGTGCTGGAACTGCTGGAGAAC
This sequence comes from uncultured Anaerolineae bacterium, assembly GCA_937927775.1. Lineage (GTDB taxonomy): Bacteria > Chloroflexota > Anaerolineae > J036 > Brachytrichaceae > Roseilinea. The sequence goes on from CALBEF010000046.1 coordinate 16,703, forward strand.
GATTGACGGGAGGGCCCTCTCGCAGGTTGCGCTTGATAACCTGCGGGAGGGTAAGCGGTTGGATCAGCGCCGGCGAAGGGCCAGCGCGAGGCCGGCTGCGCCGGCGGCCAGCGCAGCCAGGCCGGCCGCCGCTGTGAGCACAGTCTTCGGCTCCATGCCGGGCATGACCACGCGACCGTCGCCGTACTGCCGGAACAACTGGCCCCACTTCGTCTGCAGCGCCGCTTCCACGCGCGGCCGGCCCACAAACGGATACCAGTACACGTTGTGATAGAAATTGCTGGCAAAGTACGACCAGGGCACCAGCGGCGTGCGCAACAGCAGATTCTCCATCGGCTTCAGCGGGCCGTGATAGATCATCTTCTGGCCCTTGCTGGCGAAGGTGTCCTCCTGAACGAAATGCCACGCCGGCTCCTGGCTGATGTCGTAACCCACCACCTCGATCTCTTTGGGATCGCCCACGCCCAGGCCCAGTTCGTGCGCCTTGCGGATGAAGCGAATCGACATCGGATCGAAGCCCTGGAGTTTGGCGGAGACGGCGTCGATGGCTACCTGGTCGGCGGAGGCAAGAATGATGTCCTTCTCGTGCCAGCGCATCGCGCGCGGGCCGGGGCCGTCGCCGGCGAATGTGCCGTCCATCACCGCGAACAGGCCGGGGTGAATGTCCTGCTGGATCATCAGCAGGTCCACCAGCGTGTCGTGGATCACCGAGTGCGTCCAGTGCCGGTTGCGATGCAACAGGCCGCCAAAGGCGTTCTTCATCGCGCCGGTGATGGTGGTGAACACGTGCGTCTTGACTGTGGGCAGATGCACGATGTTCCTGCCGACCAGCGCCTTCGGAATGAACACGCCGTCGGGGTACACCTTGTCCAGCACAAGAAACGGGCGCTTCGGTTTGTACTCAAACCACTCGAACTGCTCTTCGTAGAGGTAGATGCACGGGATGCCGAGCTGGTCGGTGACGAAGCGGTGTTTGTTGTTGAACTCGCCATCGCGGGCGTCGACCACCACGGTGTCGTTGTGCACGCCGACGAGATCGGTGTAGCCGGCATTTTGCAGCGCGCGCGCCACGCCCTCGAGCTGCCACGGAGTAGTCGAGCAGGCCGGATACCATGTCTGCCATGAGATATTGATCTTGAGGGCTGTTGTCTTGTCTTTTGGCAGCGCATCACGGAAGCCGGCCAGTTCCATCACCTGCGCGTAATCCTGCAACACCGTCTGCGGCGTTGTCTTCAGCACCGCGACTTTGCCTTTGCCTGGAAATTCAGCCATGTTTTCAGCCACCTTGCTTGTGGATCGGAATATGCAGCCGACGAGAATACCATATGGGCCTGGAGGATGCCGGCCGGCACACCTCCCTTCAATCGGCGAAAGGGCGACATAGTCCTATAGTCCTATCACAGTTTGACACGAATTTTCAAGCGCGTATAATCTGTGGGCTGTTTCTTTGGGGCGTCACGCAAACGTCGCAGCCCAGGTCACAGACATCGGCGGCGCAAAGCCGCTATCACTCGCCCGCAGGAAGTCGCGTCTGGCGCGCCATGCGCCGCCGACGAGCCGAGGGGCGTCCAAGAGGTGAACCGTATATGTTTGCAGTCGTAAAAGTGGGCGGCCGGCAGTATCGCGTCTCGCCCGGCGACGATTTTCTCGTCGAAAAGTTGAACGCAGAACCCGGCGCGGCATTGCAGTTGCCGGTGCTATTGTGGTCCGATGAATCCGGCGTCAAAGTCGGGCGGCCCCTGGTTGAGGGCGTGACCGTGCCGGCTCAGGTCGTCGGCGACGTGAAGGGCGACAAGATCGACGTCTTCCGCTACCAGCCCAAGAAGCGCTATCGCAAGAAGACCGGCCATCGCCAGACCTACACCCGCATCAGGATCATGGGCAACGGCGAATCGGCCCCTCCTGCGGCCCCCGCTGAAGTCGTTGAGACAATTCAGGGCGAGGTCGTCGGCGAGACTCAGAGCGAAGCTCAGAACGAGGAGTGATCGAGACATGGCACACAAGAAAGGCGGCAGTTCCAGCAGCAACGGCCGCGACAGCAATTCCCAGCGGCTGGGCGTCAAGATTTACGGCGGCCAGGCTGTGCGCGCGGGCAACATCATCGTGCGCCAGCGCGGCACAAAGATCAAGCCGGGCCAGAACGTGCGCGCCGGCAAGGACTACACCCTCTTCGCCACCGTGGATGGCGTGGTGACGTTCGAGACCCTGCCCACCGGCCGCAAGCTGGTGCGCGTCGAGGCGCTGCCTGTGTCGAAGGCGCCGGCGGAAGAAGCGCCGGCTGCCGCAGCCGAGGCGGCCTAGCGGCCGAGGAGACAAGCGCATGAAGAAGGACATCCATCCAAAGTATTATCCCGAGGCGAAGGTGTACGTCGGCGGCGAACTTGTTGGCACAGTCGGGTCGACCAAACCGGAGTTGCGCCTCGACGTGTGGTCGGGCACGCACCCGTTCTACACCGGCCAGCAGCGCATTATCGACACCGAAGGCCAGGTGGATCGCTTCCAGCGCCGGCTCGAACGGCGCTCTGAAGATGTGGTCGCCAAGGCCGAGAAACAGCGCCGGCGCCGCGCCAGGCGGCAGATCGCCGAGGTGGTGGAAGAAACAACATCCGAACCTGAGACTCAGGAGCAACAACAAGAATAAGACAATGCGTCCGAGCCGCAGCGCGCATGAGGCGGTGCGCGACTGCGGGCGATACCTCCTTATGTGAGACCCACCCACGCGGTGGGTCTCACAGTTTTTCCGCCCACGCGCGTGCGCTATACTCTTTTCGATGTATGACCCGGGCCTCATAGCGAGCCTCATCGCGCTTGCGCTCGTTGGCGCCGTGATCGGCGCTGTCCTTGCTCTGGCGCCCGGCCTGCACATCTACAACGTGGCCGGGCTGGCATTCCTCCTTGCCGCGCAAGGCGCACTCCCGCTGGCCGGCCAGGCGATGGCCATGCTCATGATCGGGCTGGTTGTGGGATGGTCGGTCGTGAACGTCATCCCCTCGGTCTTCCTGTTTGCGCCCGACGACGCCAGCGCATTTATCGTGTTGCCTGCAACCAAAATGCTGCTGCGCGGGCGTGGACTCGACGCGGCCATGCTGGTCGGCGCCGGCAGCCTGGGCGCGCTGCTGGCGCTCGCGCTGGCTGCGCCGCTGCTCGACGAAGTGCTGCGCCCCATGCGGCAGATCATTGCGCCACACATGGCCTGGATGTTGACGGCCATCATCGCATTCCTGGTGATCGGCGAGTGGCCGCGTCACGATGCGCTGGCGCCAACGCCGTTGCGCCGGCTTCTATCAGCATGGGGTTACCTCGGCGCGGGATTGCTGACGTTCATCCTGAGCGGCATCCTGGGATTCGTGCTGTTGTACCGAAGTCCGGTGCCGATCGAGGCATCCTTCCAGAATCTGCTGCCGGCGTTCGTCGGTTTATTCGCAGTGCCCGGGTTGCTGCAAATGCTGCTGTTTGGCGTGCGACCGCCGAAACAGGATACAGCCCTGCGCCTCGAGGTCACGCCCTACCAGCTCGCGCGCGGCACACTCACCGGCGTAGCCGGCGGCCTGTTTGCCGGCGTGCTGCCGGTCATCAGCGGCGGCATCGGCGGCCTGCTGGCCGGCCACGCCACCGCGCAGCGCGATGACCGTATCTTCCTGGTTTCACAGGGCGCGTCGAAGATCGCCTATTACGCCGGCGGGTTGCTGCTGCTGTTCGTGCCGGGACTGGCGCTGACGCGCGGCGGAATGGCCTGGATGATCAGCGCCATCTATGTGCCCTACGGCTGGCCATCGTACTGGCTGGCCGTGGCCGCTGTGGCGCTGGCCGGCGCCCTGTCTTTCGCGCTGCTGGTGGCGCTGGCGCGCGGCGCGGCAGCATTGACCGGCCGCCTCGACGCAAAGCTGGTTTCGGCCCTGGCGCTGGCGATGTCGGTCGCCATCACCCTCGGCTTCACCGGCCTGGGCGGACTGGGTGTGATGGTCGTGGCTACATTTATTGGGCTGATCCCCGTGCTGGTCGGCGGCCGGCGCATGAACTGCCTGGGCGTGCTGCTGGCGCCAATCACACTGAACGTCATCGGCGTGGGGCCGGATGTGGCGCGCGCGCTGGGGTTGTTGTAACCTGGGCAAGCCGGCGGCCTGGGCAAGCCAGCGGCTTGCCCTACAGTGCGACAGCACTTTGCGTTACTATTGGGCTGAACGATGAACAAGGCATTGTTTGAGGGGCTGGTCTCTGATGAGCGCGGCAACGCGCTGCCAGTGGCATACGTGGGCGATGAGCCGACCTACGTGTACACCGAGGAAGGCTTCAAATATCACGTGGATGCGCGGCGCGTGGATCAGCAGGTGCTCGATGCGCTCACCGAACAGATCAGCCAGAATCAGGACCTTGTGTCACAGGGCATGCTGAAATTCCTCGGCAGGGACGACTTGTTCACCAAAGCGGCGGTGGACAGCTCCATCCGCAACATCGACAAGAACCTGCCCACGCTGTTCGAACAGGGCATCCCGGAGCAGACTCGCGCGTATCTGGGCATGCTCGGCTTCCGCATTGTCATCAACCGGCAGGGTGATGTGATCGACCTCGACATGCCGGCGGCTGCCATCGACGAGGGCGAGGCGTAGCGCATCCAAATCCCACCATCCCCGCGCGACCCTAAGCCTGAATTTCCTCAGCTTCGGCGACCAGATCGCGCTGGCGCCGGGCTTCGAGGCGCTCCAGATACTTGCGATACTGGCGCCGGGCATAGATGCCGATCAGAAGCGCGCTGGGCAGAAACACCACGAAAGCGAGATAGGGGCCGGCTGAAATGAGCGGGGTGGCCTGCGCGCGATCAAGGTTGAACAAAATCAATGTCAGCGCCAGCCAGACTGTGACGACGTTGGGGATGGTGTCGCCGGAGTGCAACAGTTTGAGGCCATCCGTGCGCGTCCGCGACAATGGCGCAAACAAGTTGGAGCCCATGAAACCCAGTTGATCTTCAAAGATGTGGACGGAATAGCCCAGCGCCGCCACAATGCCGGCGCGCGGCTCGATGAGCAGGCCAAACAGAAGCCCAAGCGCGAGGGCAATGATGAGCGAGTGCGACCATTCGCGATGCCAGGGCAGAAATTCAATGCGCACGCCGCTGTCGGTTGGAACCAGCTTTAGCGAAGGCCCGCCCAGCTCCTCGATGTGCAATGGGCCGTCATAGGTGTAATCCAACGCTCCCACATGCGCCCGGCGCTCCACGCCGTCCTGGTCCAGTGACACCACAACATCGCCCCGCGCGACATCAAACCGCACGGTGTATAGCAGCCACTCGGCCACCGTCAGCCTGAGCGGATGAAGCTGCACAATGCGCGGCCGGCTCTCGCGCGCAGCCAGCCAGATCTGCATGGCCAGATCATCGGCAATCTGTTGCGCGTCGGGGTCATCCCGCCTGGGCATCACATCGGCATCTCGCTTCTCCAGAAACTTAGCCAGCTTGAAGTCGAGCGTGTCCGGCAACATGGCGCATGCGCCGCCCAGCGCGATGAGCAATGAGCCTTTGGCGGCATCCTCTACAACGCCGGGCACGAATGTGGCAAGGCACAATCCACTTGCGAAATGGGATATTCCTTTCATCGAGTATCAGGGAACCGATATTGTACAGCGCACCCTCATTGGGTGCATTTCTCCATTAAACGGAGGACGCATGAAGGAGAGCGGAAAATTCCCCAGGCTGCTGCCAGCCGGCTGCGTCGTGATTGCCGTGGCGCTGGCGGCGTGCGGCGCCCCGGCCACGCCCCGCCCACCCATCTGCATCTCTACATGGATGCGGCGCAGGCGGTGAGCGACTTGCGCGCCGGCTGACCTCTTTCACATCGATGCCTTCCTTGTTCACGTCATACACGTGGTTGTAAGCGACTTCAAAGTCGGTCGCCCCGCCGATGCTGATCGCTTCGTGCGGCGCTTCCTTCTGCGCACTGTGCCCTCTGGGCAACATGGCGAACGTGTTGGCGCGCGTGACGGTGTTGCTGAGCACGCGGATATAGGCCGTTCCCAGCGCGTCGTGGCTGGTGTCCCACACCGAAATGCCGGACGAACAGGTGTTCTCGACATGATTGCCGATGATGTCCACATAGGAGCTGTCGCGCACCGTGATGCCGGCCCCGCGCGAGTTGCGCACATCCAGATTCTCCACCCGGATGTGGCGCACGCCCTCGATCTGCAAAGCGCCGTCATCGTGAGGGAACTGCGTCCCAATGCCCGGCGACCCCACATTGATATCGAAGGCGTCGATGACGGCAAACTCGCCGGGATACCCCTTGAAGGTGATCCAGGCATCCGGCGTTCCGCTGTGCGCCACGCGAATGCGCTCGATCAGGGTGTATTTGCCGCCGCGAATGAGCACGGTGTCGCCGGCGCGCGCAGTCAGCGCCGCCTTGTTGACCGTTTGTCATGGCTGATCGAGGGCGCCCGGGTTGGTGTCGTCGCCGGTGGGCGAGACGTAGTAGACATGCGCGGATGTAGCAGGTGAAGAAATGGGTGTCGGTGTCATAGCAGAGATGGGAGCAGGTGTCACAGGCCGGATGCCGGCGCAGGCCGCAAGGCTCAGCGCGCCGGCCAGCAGGACAACTGACGCGCCGCACAGCCGGCGCATCGTTGTGGATATCAAAGGCATCCCGCGCAATCAGGTCTGGATTGGCTGTCCCAGACTTTGAAATACAGCCTGGAAACCGCTCATGCCATATCCCGGCTCGCCAGCACATCGATGCCGCTGCCCAGGGCGTTGGCCAGAATCACCTGATCGGCGCGCACCGGCGCGTCCACCTCGAGGCGGCGCAGCGCATCCAGCAACTCGAAGATGCGACCTTTGGGGAAGGGGGCTGCTGTGTACACCGGCAGCAGCGGCTTTGACCCGCCGCGCACTTTCACCGTGGTTGCCACCATCCGGCGCGGGTCGGTCAATTCGGCCTGCGCGTAGCGCGGCCCCCGGTTGCAGTGGTTGCCCGTCACCCTCACAACGGTCTGGCCTTCGTGTGTCACCGCCAGCGCGCAGCCCATCGGACAGGTGATGCAGATCAGCGTGTCGGTCTGTTCCATGACGCTATTTGTGGATTGATTCATTTGGCGATTGCCCCATTGACTCAATGACTCAATGACTCAATGACTCAATCACTCAATCACTCAATCACTCAACTCTTCCGTCTCACGACATTCACCGTCAATATCTCCGCCCGGCGCACGGTGTCGTATGCTTTTTGGGGCAGGTCGAGGCTGAGCATCTCGCCCGGCCGGGCGTATCGCTCGGCATGCCGGGCGATGAGGTCGTCGCCGGCGCGCGCCTCGACCCACACCGGCTCTTCCATGGGGCGCAGCACGCGCATCTGTAGCTTCACCGGCCCGCGCGTCAGCGCCTCGGCGTCCACACGATGCGGCACGACGTAGCGCACGTTTTCACCGGCCTTCGTCACGCATGTTCTCTGCGCCGGCTGTGTGCCGGTCTTGCCCAGCGCAAACTCCGCCGCGCTGCGCCCGGCAATCAAACCGGCCTCCGTCACCCAGTCCACCAGGTCGTACACGTGCACCACGTTGCCTGCCGCGAACACGCCCGGCGCGCTGGTCTGGAAACCCTCGTCCACATACGGCCCGCCGGTAACCGGGTCGAGCCTGACGCCCATCTGCCGCGACAATTCGTTTTCGGGGATCAGTCCAACCGACAACAGGAGGGTGTCGCAGGGGATGATCTCTTCAGTGCCGGGGATGGGTTGCCACCGTTCGTCGACCTGCACGGCTTCAACGGCCTCGACGCGCTTGTTGCCGAGCACCCGCTTCACGGTGTGGCTGAGCTGCAACGGGATGTTGAAGTCGAGCAGGCATTGCACGTAGTTGCGGTTCAGGCCGGTGAGGAACGGCATGATCTCCAGCACGCGCTCGACCTGGGCGCCCTCGAACGTCAGCCGGCGGGCCATGATCATGCCGATGTCGCCGGAGCCGAGGATGACGAAACGCCTGCCCGGCATGTAGCCCTCCACGTTGACCCAGCGCTGGGCTGTGCCGGCGGTGTACACGCCGGCCGGCCGCGCGCCGGGGATGCGGATCTGCGCCCGCGTGCGTTCGCGGCAGCCCATCGACAGCACGATGGCGCGCGCGTCCAGTTCCACCAGGCCGGCCTGTTTGCCGCACGCGGTGACGCGGCGTTGCGGTGTGACATCCAACACCATGCTGTCGAGCAGCACGTCCACATCCAGCGCGCGCGCTTCGTTGATAAACCGTTGCGCGTAGCCGGGGCCGGTCAAATCCTGCTTCAGCGCCTCGACGCCGAAGCCGTTGTGAATGCACTGTTGCAGAATGCCGCCCGGCTCCACGTCGCGCTCGACGATGAGCACGTCATGCGCGCCGGCGCGTTTGGCGGCGATGGCGGCCGCCAGTCCGCCCGGCCCGCTGCCAATCACCACCACGTCATAGTTCTGCTTCATGGTTGTTAATTCACCACGAAGAAACCAGGAACACAAAGAGAGTCATGCTGAACTCACCTTCGTGCGCTTCGCGTCTTTGTGGTTGATCTCAGGTTTCTGTTCACCACGAAGGAACACAGGGTACAAAGGGATCCCGATCTCCTTCGTGTTCATCGTGGCTTTGTGGTTCATCTCAGCCTTTCGTTTCACGCGCCAGGAACGCTGAGCCGGCTCCTTTCTTTGTTACCTCGGTGTGCGAGACGCCCAGCTCGCG
>CALBEF010000047.1 GCA_937927775.1 uncultured Anaerolineae bacterium
GTAGATGTTGTCCACCGGCGTGTCGTCCTCTGTGATGATGGCGTCGTAGTCGGGCAACTGATCCTGCGTCAGATACGTGTTGAGCAGGGCCTCTTCCGCCACTTTGCGTTGTTCTGCCATTCGCGCTCCATCGCCGCCGGCTGCGCGGCGGGCAGGACAAACATACCATAGCCCTATGCGGGCGCGCCGGGCGCCTTCAGCCCCGTGCAGCTTTCGGAGTGCAACCCGGCTGGAGAGATCAGGCGCGGTTCGACCCGCTCACAACAGGCGCGGCTCGACCGCCGACACCACGTAGCCGAGGTTGCGCATCACGTCGGTTGTGGTCTGCCCCGGCATCACGTCAAACTGATAACGCCCGTCGTCGCGGCGATCGACGATCAATTCATACGCCTCGGGCAGCGAGCAGTGCTTGCTGCCGCGCACACCGCCCAGCATCTCCTGATATGCGCCCACGCCAAAGAAGCCGATATACAGGCCGTTGGTCTCCGCCGGCAAGTACAGCGCCGACCGGCTCGGTTTGGGCGGATACACATCGTCGCTGTCGCACGTCATGCCGCCCAGTTGCGCGCGCCGGAACGGCTTATCCAGATGATTGAGCGGCAGCACGATGAAGTGCTCGCCCAGCGCCCAGGTGTCGGGGAAAGCCGACATGATCGAGCCGTCGATCAGGTACCACGGCAGCGGCGAGCCATTCTCTTTCACCGATACGATCTTGAACAAATGCGCGCCGTGTTCGGCGGTGGTGTAGCGACCCATCTCGCCCATGATGTCGGGCGGCGGCACATCATGCGCGGCGCACACATCGCGCAGCATGAGCATGAGCCGGCGCGCAAAGTCGCGGTAATCAAAGTGGAAATCCAGCGTCATGGCCACCGGCATGCCGCCGCCGAAGTTAAAGATGCTCAGATCAGGATGGCGCTGGCGCAGCCGGGCGTAGACCTGCGCCGCCGGCGTCAGCCCGGCCACAAACCCGCGCGCGTCGAGCAACTGGCTGCCGATCATGGCATGGTGCATCTTCAAGCGCAGATTGGGCGCAGACGCGATTATCTCCGCCGCGCGAAAGATGCCGTCGGTGTCGAAGCCGAATCGGGAGTTGGCGGCGTCCATTTCGGCGGCGCTGGCGTGCTGGCCGTAGGTCTTCTGCCGCAGGCCCACATCAAACGGCAGGCCGGCCTCGATCAGCGGGGGGAGTTCGGCAAAGTCCTCGACCACGGGTATCAAAGCATCGTGCATGGCGCGAAAGCGCAGCAGGTAGCGGGCATAGTCTGTGCCGGCCGGCTTGAAGCCGTTGGCAATCACCATGCGCTCCGGCGTGATGTAGCCGGCGGCGCGCATCAGCGTGGCAATGTTGATGTCGGTCACCGACGACATCTCGTAATGCGCGCCGGCCAGCAGCACCGTGCGCACCACCTCTTCTGCCGTGTTGGCTTTGGAAGCGTAGGCGTAGTGGAACCGGCCGGGGTAGCCCACTTCCGCCGCCGCGTCGGCGAACGCGCGCCGCAACTGCTCGATGCGCCGGCGGATCATCGGCAGATAGACGATCTCCAGCGGACTGGGCAGCGGCTGCGCCAGTCCATGGTTGTCTGCGCCGGGAATCACCAGGCCTGCCAGATCGAGGTCGTCATAGAACAGCCGGCCGTTGCGGGCGTTCAGATAGTCGTTGAAGGCATGGTTGGGGACGGGCGTCTCGCGCTCCCAGCCGATCACGGGGGTGGTCATTGGCGCGCTCCTGCGCAAAGACTCACTTCATGAACAACTCGATCACCGGGACCGTGACGTTCGGCTTCTGCACCGGCAGATTGAGCGTCAGGGTGTCCTTGAACTGATCCGCCCAGTGCGCGGCCTGCCACGGCTCCAGGCCGGTCATGCCGATCTCCGAGGCGTCGTTCAACAGTTGCGCGTACTCCACCTTGCCGGCGAAACCATCCAGGTGCAAATGGATGTACGGCCAGGCGAACACATGCACGTACATGCGATTGGTGGTCGGGTTGTAGGTCAGCCGGCAGTCCGGCGGGGCCTTGAACTCCGGCGGCGCCTGCGTGCAACCATAGATCGACCGACTGTGGCGCTTCATCCACTCGCCCATCCCGGCCAGCCGGTCCAGCGCCCGCTCGTCGAATTCGCCGCGCCCGGTCGGCCCGACGTTGAGCAGCAGGTTGCCGCCCTTGCTCACCGTGTCGATCAGCATCTGCACCAGTTGATCGACGCTCTTCCAGCTCGACTCGTCGCGGTGGTAGCCCCACGAGCCGGAGAAGGTCTGGCAGGCCTCCCACACCACCGGCTGGCCGTTGAACGTCACCCATGTGCGCGGCTGGAACTGTTCGGGCGTCTTGATGTCCCAGCCCTCGTCCAGATCGAGCCGGTCGTTGAGGATGATGTGCGGCTGCAACTCGCGGATCATCTGATACAGGGCCTCGCTCTGCCAGTCGTCGCGGCCCTTGCCCACAAAACCGGGCCGGCTGGGATAGCTGAAATCGCACCACAGGATGTCGATCCTGCCAAATTCGGTCAGCAGTTCGCGCACCTGGCCGCGCAAATACTCGGCGTACTTGCGCTGGTCGCGCTGCGCGTTCAGCTTTGCCCGGTCAGGGTGGTTGCGCATGGCATGCACATCGTCGATGACGAAGTGCGGATGATGCCAGTCGATCAGTGAATGATAAAAGCCGGGTCGGATGTCGCGCGCGCGGAAGGCATCGAGCATGGGATGCAGCAGGTCTTTGCCATAGGGCGTGTTGGTCGCCTTGTAATCGGTGAGCTTGCTGTCCCACAGGCAGAAGCCTTCGTGGTGCTTGGTGGTGATAACGAAGTACTTCATGCCGGCGCCGGCCGCCGCCGCCGCCCACAGGTTGGGGTCGTACAGGTCGGGATCGAAGTGTTTGAAGTAACGGTCGTAGACCTCGTCGGGAATCTCCTCGCGCTGCTTCACCCACTCGTGTCGCGCCGGCAGCGCATACAGGCCCCAATGGATAAACATGCCGAAACGATCGTGGGTGAACCAACTGGTGTCGCCGGGGGTTTGAAGTGTTTTGAGCATGGGAAGGGTTCCGTATTGCGTATCTCGTATTGCGTATCTCGTATTGCGCGCTCTGTAGTCTGTTGTCTGTGCTCTGTTGTCTCTACAGCGCCACTCGCACGGGCCGGCCCAGTCGATCCGACTCGAAGCTGTAGTGCAGGTAAGCCTGAATCCTGACGCCGTTGGCAAAGCTGGACGGGTCCTGCCTGCCGGCGCGAATGCCCTCGATGAAGCGTTCGTAATTGCTGGGCGTGGGCGGGCACTTCACCGTCTCCCACTGGGCCGCCTTCATATTGTCCTCGCCGGCGCAGATGCGATATTCGTCATACGCGCGGTCGAGGTCGATCTCGATGGCGCCGGCTGTGCCGTACACCCGCGCGCGCAGACTGTTCTGGTGCCCGACAGCCCAGCGCGAAGAGTGGATCGCGCCGATCGCGCCGCTGGCAAATACCACCGCCGAAACAAAGCTGTCATTGGCGTCCAGCACGTATTCGCCGATCTGGTTGCCGGGCACGCCCTTGTCGAACGTCATCAGCTTGCAGTAGATCTCGCTAATGTCGCCGCACAGAAAACTGGTGAGGTCGTAGATGTGCACGCCGATGTCGCCCAGGTCGCCGGCGCTGCCGTGCTTTGTGGAGAGACGCCACAACAGGCCGGGCGACTCGCGCCAGTTGCCCCAGCCTTTGCTCACCAGCCAGCTTTGCAGATAGCTGGACTCCACGTGGCGCAGTTCGCCGATTGCCCCGGCGCGCACGGCCTCCGCCGCGGCCTGCAAGCCGGACGAGTTGCGATACGAGAAGTTGATCATATTGATCACGCCGGCCTTCTCCGCCGCGTCCAGCATCCGTTTGGCGTCATCCAGCGTGGTCGCCATCGGCTTCTCGCACAGAATGGGGATGCGCTTTTCCAACACGGCAATGGAAACCTCGGCGTGCATGGCGTCCGGCGTCACGTTCGTCACGCCATCGAGCCGCTCCCTGTCCAGCATTTCGCGGTAGTCGGCATACACCGCCGGCACATTGAATTTCCGGGCGAATGCCGCGCGACGCTCGGCGGACACGTCGCAACATGCCGTGATCTGAACGCCCTCGATCCTGCTGAACTGGCCGGCCTGGTGGTTGGCCATGCCGCCTGTGCCGATGACTCCTAATCGAATCATGATGGTTGCTCCCTTGTCGATTGACGATTGACGATTGTGGATTGTGAATTGTGGATTGACGATTGGCAGGAATCTCAATCACCGAGACAGGTGCCGACCTGGCGCGCAGCGATAACCCAGGGATGGTCGAGGGGCACACGCTTCAACTTGCCGGCCACCTGTTCCAGCGGCACCGGCTCGGTGCCGTCGCCGCGCGCCGCGACCATCACGCCATAGTGACCTTTGTGGATAAGATCGGCGCAAGCGGTGCCCAGCCTGGTCGCCAGAAGACGATCGGCAGCCGAGGGTGTGCCGCCGCGCTGCAAATGACCGAGAATGGTTAGCCGCGACTCCAGGTGAGTCAACTTTTCAAGCTGGCTGGCCAGACGCAGGGTGTTGCCAGTGTGCTGAGCAGTAAGTTGTTCCAACTCAGCTTCTGCCTTCTGGGCGCCCGCTTTTGACTTGGCGCTCGCCAGTTTCTTCTCTGCGGCGTGAATCGCTGCTGCGTCCTCTTTGGACATAGCTCCTTCGGCCACAGCGACGATGCTGAAGCGTTTGCCGCCATGGCTCCGTCGGCGGATCGCCTCGGCCACGACCTCCACATCGTAGGGAATTTCGGGAATGAGAATGACATCCGCGCCGCCGGCGATGCCCGCTCCCAGCGCCAGCCAGCCAACACGGTTGCCCATGATCTCGACGACGATGATGCGGTGGTGACTGTGCGCGGTGCTGTGCAACCGGTCGATGGCCTCCGTCGCCACCGTCAGCGCCGTGTCGAAGCCGAAGGTGATGTCGGTCATGGCCACGTCGTTGTCGATGGTTTTGGGCAGCGTGATGATCGGCAAGCCTTTCTGGGCAAGGCGCAGCGCATTCTTCTGCGTGCCGCCGCCGCCCAGACACACCAGCACATCCAGATTGTGCTTGTGAAAGTTCTCGACCATCACATCGGTCATGTCGAGCAGTTTGCCGCCGACCGGCATACGATGCGGCTTGTCGCGGCTGGTGCCGAGGATCGTGCCACCCAGCGTCAGGATGCCGGACAACGTGTTGCTGTCCAGCTCCATGGTGCGGTTCTCCATGAAGCCGCGAAAGCCATCGCGGAACCCGATCACCTGCATGCCATAGAAGCCGCCAGCCGCCTTGCCGACGCCGCGAATGGCTGCGTTCAAGCCGGGGCTGTCTCCGCCGGCGGTCAGAATGCCGATGTACTTGCTCATGCCAGAACCCTCCTGCGGATGCGCGTCGCGCCTGTCTGCCAGATTGTAGCCTCGCTGCGGGCGCAGGGCGCAGCGGGAGATTTGCAAAAAGGCTATTGGCCTTCGATCTCTTCGATGGCCTGCGCCGGCGGCATGTTGCCGAAGGCGACGGTCAGCAGGCCGGGCATGTAGCGATCCAGGGTGTTGACGGCCGGATAGATGGCGTTCTTGATCCAGACAGGGGTCAACGTCTCGCCCTCAAAATCCAGCGCGCTTTTATAGCGCACTTCGCCATCGCCAAAATCCAACTCAAAGTTGCCGATGCGCAGACCATAGTTGGCGCGCGTCAGAAACTCGGAAACAGCCGGGCGCGCAGGCTCCAGTATCTTGATCGGCGCCACGGCATAGAAGAAGAACTGCTCGAGATCGACGCGAATCTGGGCGAAACACACGATGCGCGCATGGTCGCCGTTGAAGCTCATCCGGCAGATAAACTTGTCCTCGATGCGCTGAGGATGCCAGCCATCTTCTTCCAGAAAGGCCATCATGGTCTGAAAGGCGGCCAGCGCATTGGGTCTGGTTTCATCAGGCATTTGTTCACCGTCGGGCCGGCGCCCGTTCGTGGAGTGTTCTGTCATGTCAAGATAGATGAAGACCCGAAGGATGACGCGCCATCCCTCGGGTCTCGCAAAATCAGCCTGTGGCGAAGCAATGGCGGATTACTTGCCGATCATGGCGCGCACTTCGGCCAGCTTGCCGGCCGAGCCGAGCATCTCATTCTTGTGTTTGATGAACGCGGCGTACTCCTTCTTGAAGATCTCGCCCGGCTCGCGCAGGTCGAACTTCTCCGGGTGATCGCGGAAAAACTCGCGGTGCACGCGCGTCCACACCAGGCGGCCGTCGGTGTCGATGTTGACCTTGGTTACGCCCAGCAGGGCGGCGCGGGCGAACTCTTTCTCGTTGACACCCTTGGCGCCCTTGATGTTGCCGCCGGCTGCGTTGATGCGGGCAACCTCTTCTTCGGGCACCGAGCTGGAGCCGTGCATGACCAGCGGGAAGCCGGGCAGGCGCTTTTGGATCTCTTCGAGCACGTCGAAGTGCAGACCCTGGCTGCCGCTGAACTTGAACGCGCCGTGGCTGGTGCCGATCGCGCACGCCAGCGAGTCGCAGCCGGTGCGCTCGACGAACTCTTTGGCCTGATCGGGATTGGTCAGCCTGGCGTTGGCTTCGTCGACCTTGACGTGCTCTTCGACGCCGCCCAGCATACCCAGCTCCGCCTCGACCACCAGCCCTTTGGCGTGCGCGCGCTCAACCACGCGCCGGGTGATCTCGATGTTCTTCTCGAACGGCTCGTGCGAGGCGTCGATCATCACCGATGAGTAGAAGCCGGAGTCGATACAGTCATAGCAGGTTTTCTCGTCGCCGTGGTCGAGGTGGACGGCAAACACCGCCTCGGGGAACGACTCTTCGCAGGCGCGGATCAGCCCTTCGAGCATCCTGACGCCGGCGTACTTGCGCGCGCCCTTCGAGATCTGGATGATGAACGGCGCCTGCGACTCGATGTTGCCGTTGAAAAGGCCGATGGCCTGCTCGAGGTTGTTGATGTTGTACGCGCCGATGGCGTACTTGCCATAGGCGGCCTTGAAGAGTTGAGCGGTCGTAACGATCATGGTTGCTGTTCTCCAGTTTGTGATTTGCGTTCAGGGCGTGGCGCCCGGCGGGGCCGGGAGGGGCCTGAGCATTTTTTCGGATCGACTGCAATCATACACAAGTTGCCGAAAAGCGCGGCCAGTTGCGCTAGAATGAATGATATGCGCGGGCTGGAAACACGGGCCATACTGGCCATCGCGTTGTTAGCCGGCGCGGGTATCCTCGTCGTGGTTTTCGCGCTCAGCCGTGTCGGTCCCACAACACCTGTCACGTCCCCGGCGATAGTCATGGATGCGACCCCGGTCGCGCCCGATCCGGCAATGCCTGCGCCACCTATGGCGTCATTACCCGCCCCGGCAGAAGAGCCGACATCCGCAAGCGCGCCCACACAGACCTCTCAACCGGCCCCGGTTGCCATCGCCGCCAGGCACACCGTGACAACCGGCGACACGCTGTGGGGTATTGCCGTCCAGTACGGACTATCGCTCGACGCGCTGGTGGCCGCCAATCCGGGCATCAACCCCGATCGCATCCGGCCGGGCGACACAATCAGCATTCCCGCCGGCGGTCGGCCGCCATCGGCGGCGCCGAAAGCGACGGCTGCGCCGGATGCGCGCGTCTCACCGACCGGCGGCAACCTGCGCCTGCGGCAGACCCCCAGCACGTCGGGGCGCGTCCTCGCCCGCCTGGCAGCCAACACCCCCCTGACCATCGTGGCGCGGTCGATCAACAACACCTGGCTTCAGGTCAAAACGCCGGACGGCATGCAGGGCTGGGTGATGGCCCAGTACGTCATCGTGAACATTGACCTGTCGCAAGTCAGGGTCGCGCGGTGATTGCGCGCGCTGAGCGATGACGAGTTTCGCCTCGCTGTTTGCGTGGAAGAACTGGATTCCCCGTCATCCTCGCGCAGGCGGGGACTTCGCGGGAATGACAAGTCTCCCCGTTATTCCCACGCTGGTGGGGCATGACGTTGCTACACCGTCATGCCCGCGCAAGCGGGCATCCAGCGCATGTCTTGTCGCCATATCAACCCATCAAATTAATTTTGATGAACCGCTGGAAGTCGCGGGCAACGGTTGCAAAGCCGGCTTTGCCTTTCGTGGCGCGCGGATTGATCCGCCGCGCACACCGGCAGATTGCCCTTGCCAGGAAATGCGCCCGCCGGCGAGCCCGCAGCGCCATCGGCTACAATCCCGGCAACTTCATCGAATCGGAGATCACACTCTGTCCATGACAACCTCCCCCCCTTCGCAATCCCGCGCCGGGCAGCCGGCCCCAGCCATCCAACCCCCCCGGCGCATCATCAACAGCGTGGCGCCCACGCGCATCTGCGACAACGGCGGCTGGACCGACACCTGGTTTGCCGGCCACGGCAAGATCTTCAACATCGGCGTGTATCCGTATGTCGAAGTTCAAATCGAAGTCTTTCCCGCCGACTCGCAGCCGGATCGCATCGTCGTGTATGCCGAGAACTATGACGAGCGTTTTGCCGTCGATCCGGTCAACGGCTGGCAGCATCACCCGCTCATCGAGGCGGCTATCGAGCGGATGCGCGTGCCGAAGGATATAGCCGTGCGCGTCACCATCTTCAGCGAGATGCCCGGCGGCGCGTCCACCGGCACGTCGGCGGCGGTGGCGGTGGCGCTGGTCGGCGCGCTCGACCAGTTGACCCCGGGTCGCCTCACCCCGCACGAAGTGGCCTATATCGCCCAGTCAATTGAAGTCGATATGCTCAAGCGCCAGTGCGGCATTCAGGATCAGTTGTGCGCCGCCTATGGCGGCATCAACTTCATCGACATGGCGCAATACCCCTGGGCCAGCGTGTCGCAGTTGTACGTGCCCAACGCCACGTGGTGGGAGCTGGAGCGCCGGCTGGCGTTGATTTTCCTCGGCCGCACGCACGACTCGTCGCAGGTGCATGAGCGCGTGATCCGCGAGCTGGAGGATGCCGGCCCGAACAACAAGCGCATTCAGGCCCTGCGCGCCACCGCCGAGAAGTCGCGCGACGCTGTGTACGCCGGCGACTTCGCCGCGCTGGGCCAGGCCATGATCGAGAACACCGAAGCGCAGGCCAATCTCAACCCGGCCCTGGTCGGCGCCGACGCCCGCCGCGTCATCGAGATCGCGCGGGATTACGGCGCGATCGGCTGGAAGGTGAACGGCGCCGGCGGCGAAGGCGGCTCGGTCACCTTGCTGTGCGGCGGCCTGTCGCACGAGAAGCGCGCCATGATTCGCGCCGTCGAATCGGAAGGCGGCGGGTATCGCAACATTCCCGTGTACCTCAGCCGTTTCGGCCTGCGCGTCTGGGAACACGCCTGCTGCTGACTGGGATGCATCTGGCAATGAACCACGAAGCAATCCGGCGCACACAGGCGGCTTTATCTCTCCTGCTCTGCGCGCCCTTTGTTACTTTGCGCCGCATACCGCCCGATCGCGCTCTCAAAGACGCGCATCGTCTCGGCGGCAATGTGATCCCACGCAAACAGCCGGCTGACGCGCAGGCTGCCGGCTTGCAGGTTGCGCCGCAACGCCGCGTCGAGCAGCGCGCGCCGGATGGCTGCGGCCAGCGCCGGCGGGTCATCGGGTGGGACGAGCAGCGCATTTGTCTCGTGTTGCAGTTCGGGCAGCGCCACGCGCGGGATTGTCGTCACGATGGCGCTGCCATGCGCCAGCGCGGCCATGAGCGTGCCCCGACGCCATGAAGCCCCATCGCGGTAGGGCAGCGCAATGCAATCGCAGGCGGCGAACGCCGCGCTGACGTTGCGCGCGTCGAGGAAGCCGGTAGCGATGATGTGCGCCTGAACATCCAGCGCGCCGGCCAGTTCCATCAGCCAGCCGGCGTAACGCCGGTTGGTCGGGTCGCTATCGCCGGTCTGCCCGCCGATCAACACCAGCTTCACGTCCAGCCCCTGCGCCCGCAGCTCGGCCAGCGCGCGGATGAGCGTTTCGCCGCCCTTGCTTTCATTCAGAAAGCCAAAGTAGCCGACTGTCAGCGCGTGATCGGGCGCGCCATGTTGGCGCAGCCACGCGCCGCGATCGAACCCGTCGATCTGCGCCGGCGCGATGTTGCTGCCGATGGGGATGCGAAACACGCGCTTCAGGCCGGCCTGCCGCAGCGTATCTTCGTCTTCGGCGTTCGTGACGATGACGGCGCGCGCCCCCCGCGCCAGCGCAAGAATAGCCTGCCAGCGCAACGGGCCGGCTTTGGGGAACAGGTAGGGCACACGCAGATCGTGAAAGGTCACCACGACCGGCGCGCGACGCGACAGCACAGCCGGCAGCAGGTTGATGGCCGGGCGCATCTGATAGGCGGCGGCCTGATATTGCGCGTTCAGCACGTCGGGCCGAATCTGGCGGGTGAAGCCGGCCACCTGGCCCCAGGCGCTCCAGCTCCAGCCTGCAACCAGGCGGTGAACCGACACGCCATCCAGCGATTCATGCGCCGGCGCGCCCGGCGCTGCGCGCGTCAGGACGTGGACTTCGTGGCCGGCGGCCTGACACGCCCGCGCCAGTTCGCGCGTGAAATCCCCCAGTCCGCCCTGCAGGGGTTGAAACTCGCCGGCGATGAATGCAATCCGCATCAGAAGTCGTCAGTAACCGGTAGTCAGTAGTCAGTCGTCAGAAGCCAGTCGTCAGAGAATGCGACAGGCAGCACACAACACACAAAACGCGGCGCGCGCCTTCAACCTTAAGAACCTTAAAAACATGAACACCCCAGCCAGATCAGAAACTCCTTGTTGCCGTCTGCGCCGAGGATGGGCGAATCAATCAGGCCGCGCCGTTGCCAGCCCTGCGCGGCGCAGAACGCGGTGATGTGGTCGATGACCTGCTGATGCGTTTGCGGATCGCGCACGATGCCACCCTTGCCCACCTTGTCGCGCCCGGCCTCGAACTGCGGCTTGATGAGCGCAATCACCGCGCCCCCATTTTCGCGCAGCCAGTCAAACACCCTGGGCAAAATCAGCGTCAGCGAGATGAACGACACATCAACTGCGACCAGTTGTGGCGTCTCAGGCAGCGCGTCGAGATAGCGCGCGTTGACCTGCTCCATGACGATGACGCGCGGATCGTTGCGCAGCTTCCAGTGCAGTTGATGCTGTCCCACGTCGATGGCGTAAACGCGCCGCGCGCCGCGCTGGAGCAGGCAGTCGGTGAATCCGCCGGTGCTGCTGCCCACATCGGCGCAGATCAGGCCGGCCGGGTCAATCTGAAAGCAATCCAGCGCCGCTTCGAGCTTGAAGCCGCCCCGCGACACGTACTTCGGCGGCGTCTGCACGACGATCTCGACATCGGGGGCGAACAGTTTGGCCGGCGTCTCGACAACCTGCCCATTGACGCGCACCTCGCCGGCGCGGATCAGCCGTTGCGCCCAGTCGCGCGTGTCTGCCAGGCCGCGCGCCACCAGCAGAACATCCAGCCGGTTTTTGGCCGGCGATGTCCTAGCGCCCATATTCCAGCCGGTCGATCAGGCGGGCCGGCATCCCGGCGGCGCGCATCTTTTCCTGGGTGTGCTGGATGGCGTACTCGGCGCGGTGCTGCGTCCATGTGCCGGCGGCGGTGTCGAGCAGCGCGTAAGCCGCGCGCGGGTCGCCGTCGCGCGGCTGGCCGACGCTGCCCGGATTGACAATGTAGCGCGAGTCTTTCCTGAACGCCAACTGAACGCTGGTCGAGGCAAACGCCACATGCACGTTGTGCGTGCGCCCATCCTTTACGAACATGACCGGCACGTGCGTGTGTCCGACCAGGCAGTAAGTCGTCTTGACAAAGCCGAAATTCTCCTCTGCCACGCTGACATCGGTGACGTATTCCCAGATCGGCTCGCGCGGGCTGGCATGCACCAGGCTGAAGTCGCCGTGTTCGACGTGCTCGCAACGCGCGCGCAGGTAGTTCATGTTGCGCGGGGTCAGCGCCTCCTGCGTCCAGCGCACGACGAGGGCGGCGCTTTCATGAAACGTGCGCAGGTCGAGTTTGCCGATCACAGCCCAGTCGTGGTTGCCGGCCAGGCACACGTGCGGCAGCGTGCGCAGCAGGTCGATGCATTCATTCGGATCCGGGCCGTAGCCCACCACATCTCCCAGACACCACACGATGTCATAGTTGAGCTGGCGCGCCTGCGCGTCGCGCAGCACCGCTTCAAAGGCCGCCAGATTCGCGTGAATGTCCGAGACAACAAGACAACGCATCTCAATTTTGGATTTTGGATTGAGAGATTGAGAGATTGACGATTGACAATTGACAATTGACGATTAGCGCGCGCGATTCCGCACTCACCACTCAATGACTCAATCGCTCAATGACTCAATCACTCAATGACTCAATTATCCGATCACTCAATCGCTCGCGCGCTTCTGCTCTTGTTCGATCAAGTGGCGGTAGATGCCGGTTTTAAGCACTTTCAGCGACAGCGCCGCGCACTTGACGCGGTTGGGCGTCAGCGGCACGCCGATCAGATCGAGCACGTTCTGCGTTTCCAGCTTTTGCGCGTCGTCGATCGTTTTGCCGGCCACTTCCTCCAGCAGCATCGAGGCGGCCGCCTGACTGATGATGCAGCCGTCGCCGCTGAAGGCAATGTCGGCGATTTGCCGGCCGTCTTCCCCCAGTTGAACATCGATGCGAATCGTGTCGCCGCACAGGGGGTTGCTCTCCTCGTGCGAGATGTCGGCGTGTTCGAGCGTCCCGTGATGGCGCGGGTTCTCGTAATGATCCAGCAGGTTGTCGCGGTACAGGTCTTCCATCGGGCAATTGACGATTGATGATGGGCGGTTACTTCCTGAGCGTTTTTTTGGCTTTGTAGATGCCGTCGATCAGGGCGTCGATCTCGCGCGCTTCGGTGTAGACGTAGAAGCTGGCGCGCGCGGTTGCGTTCACGCCCAACCGGATGTGCAGCGGCTGCGCGCAATGATGGCCGGCGCGGATGGCAATCCCCTCGCGGTCCAGCAACGTAGCCAGGTCGTGCGGATGGATGCCGTTGAGGGCAAATGTGAGCACGCCACCCCGGATGGCCGGGTCGGTCGGGCCGAAGATGCGCGCGCCCGGCACTTCGCTCATCCGGTCGAGGGCGTACTCGACGATAGCGCGCTCGTGCGCGCGCACCGCGTCCATGCCGAGCGCGGATAGATAATCCACTGCCGCGCCGAGGCCAATCGCCTCCACGAATGAAGGCGTGCCGGCCTCGAACTTGAGCGGCGGGTCGTTCCAGGTGGCGCGCTCGAAGGTGACGCTGGTAATCATGTCGCCGCCGGTCAGGAAGGGCGGCATCGCTTCCAGCAGGTTGAGCTTGCCGTACAGCACGCCGACGCCGGTGGGGCCGAGCATCTTGTGGCCGGAGAATGCGTAGAAGTCGCAATCCATCTCCTGCACATTCACCGGCATGTGTGGAACGGCCTGGCTGCCATCGACCACCACGATTGCGCCCACGGCGCGCGCCCGCGCGATGATCGGCCCGGGGTCGGTGATTGTCCCCAGCACGTTCGACACCTGGGCAAAGCTGACCAGTCGCGTCCTGGGCGTGATCAACTCGTCGAGCCTGCTCAGGTCCAGCGTTCCTTCGGCGGTGAGCGGAATGAACCTGAGCGCCAGACCGCGTTCTTTGGCCAGCACCTGCCACGGCACAAAGTTGGCGTGATGCTCCAGTTCGGTGATGACGATCTCATCGCCGGGCTGGAGAAACGCCCGGCCATACGACCAGGCCACCAGATTGAGCGCCTCGGTGGCGTTGCGGGTAAAGACAATCGTCTCCGGCTGGGGCGCGCCGATGAACTGCGCGATTTTGGCGCGCGCCTGGTCATACAACGCTGTGCTGCCCTCGCTGAAGGTATACACGCCGCGATGCACATTGGCGTATGTCGTGCGCCACACACGCTGCATCGCTTCCAGCACGCGAACCGGCTTCTGAGAGGAGGCCGCGCTGTCCAGAAACACCACCGGCCTGCCGTTCACCAACTCTGACAGAATGGGAAAATCGAGCCGAATGCTCGCGGTGTCCAAAGTCTTCACGTAAATCTTTTTCCTGCCCAGTTTGCTGCGCTGGCGTTATTCTGCGACTACGCGCATCTGAACTTCAATGACGCCGGCGCCGCCGCAATCTACACGCAGGCGCATCATACCAGCCAGCTCATCGCGATCGACGGTCCAGATCCAGGCTGCGATGCCGTTTCTGCCGGCGGTCTGGGCCGGGGCGTCGGCGATAGGTTCGAGCGAAGGAACGCCGTCCTCGTCGCGCACGATCTGCGCGACGCAGCGCGCGCCTGGCTCGGTGTGTATCGTCAGCACTGCGGTCCCGCCGGCGAACACCTGCTCGGATAGCGTCTGCACCTCGATGCCGGATCCGCCGGTCTGCGCGGGCATCGTGTCGCCCGGCCCGGAGATGATGGGCGTCCGGCGCGGGCGCGGCGTGTCGGTCGGCGGATAGGTGGGCGTTGCGGCCAGCGCAGTGATGGTCGCAATCACGGATTGCGATGTCGCCTGGGTGTCCGGCGTTGGCGAGGGGCCGGGTGTGGGGGTCAGTGTGATCGTGGGTGTCATGCTTGGCGTGGGCGTGGGCGCCTCGGGCCTCGGTGTGGGCGTCGGCGGCTCGCGGGTCGGCGCGAGTTCCGGGGTATCCACAGGCGACTGCAAGGGGCTGATGATTGCGCCACCTTGCGCCAAACCGATTGCCGCCAGCGCCACGAGCGTCAGCACAATGAGCACAACAGGATTGGCGCGGTTGCGACCAGGCTCAGCGTTCATGGTCGGCAGTGTAACCCACTTTTAAGGCCGGCAAACAGGCCGGTGTAAAAGTAAAGAGGCAGAAAGGCTGACCAACGCCCTTCTGCCTCTTTCCCGGCCCTGACACAGCGCGGATCGTCGCAGGGCGCTATTCCTCGCCTTCCTCTTCTTCTTCCTTCTTGCCCTTCTCAATGACCTCGACCTCACCGGCTTCGCCGGCGACCTCTTCGACCTTCTCCTCCACGAAGCGGGTCAATCGGATCACAACAGCGTCCGCGTCGTCCATGACCTCGATGCCTTTGGGAATGGGCAAATCGCGCACGTAGATCGAATCATCAACCTTCAGGTTCGACACATCGACAGTGATGCGCTCGATGAGATCAGCCGGCAGACAGCGAATGGCGACGGTGTTCATTTCCTGCAACAGCACGCCCAGGCCGCTCTTCATGTCCGGCGATTCGCCCACATATTCGATGGCGACATCGGCGTTGATCTTGTCCGTCATGGACACCTGATAGAAATCGACGTGCTTGATGGCGCCCCGAATGGGGTCGCGCTGCACCTCGCGCGTGAGCACCATTTTGTTGTCGGCGCCGTCCACGTTCAGGGTGATGAGCCGGTTGCGGCCGGCTGTGCGCAGCACACTCAGCAGTTCCCTGGCCTCGACCTGGATGCAGAGCGGGTCCACACGCCGCCCGTACACGATGCCGGGAACCAGGCCGGCCCGGCGCAGCGCGCCCACGCCGCGTCGAACAGTCGCGCGAGTTTGCGCCTTGAGAGTAATCGTTTCTGCCATGTTTATTCCTTTCAATCGCCCATTGCGCGCTTGCGGGCGCCACAAGCGCCCGCTACCGCTACTCACGATTGAGCCTGAAAAAGAGTAATCCCGCTCCGGGCGCAGGCCCGGAAGCGGGCCGATTATACTCCAGCCGCCCGGCGTACAATCATGCCTCATGGCTCGTCAGGTTTTCTTTGAGCGCGTCATGGCTTCAGGCGACACGTTGCAGGCGGCGATCAACTACGATGAGGCTGCCCTGGGGATATGCGCCGGCGCGGTCACGCCCTGGACGGTTGCAATCTCGGCGAATGGCGTGGACCTGGGCCGGCTGGTCGGGTATGAGGGCGACGCGCAGACGATTCTGAACATGCACCATCTCAAGCCCGACCTCAGCGCGAAACGCGGCTTCGAGATCACCGTCTTTCGCGCGCGCGAGGATCTGCGCGCAGCCCGGCTCGACGCTCAGGTGTTTGCCGCCCTCGAACGCTGGCTGCTCAAACGCGGCTGGCGTGGCAGCATCGTCAAACTGCTGAAGCACACCGACCCGCAGCAGGTGGTTCCCGTGCGCGAGTTCTGGGTCAGGACGCTGGGGTTTGAGTTGATTCTGGCCGAGGAGGGCCGCTGGGACGAGCACGTGGTGAAACGCTGGCGCTGACGCTGCACGGTTGGAGGCTGACCTCCCTGTCAGATTTGCGGGAGACTCAGCCCCTACTCTTCCAGGTCTTCCAGCGTCCTTCTGATAATCGGCCCGGCCACTTCAAACGGCGCCTCGATGGTCTGGGTGATTGCCCCGTCGCAGAGCATTTCGATGACTGCCAGCAGCCGCGTGCCCGGCTCGCGGCGCGGCAGGTGCAGCGTAGGGGCCGGCCGGCGTTCCAGCGTCCCCACCACCGAAACCATGCGCAGGATTTCGCCATCCTCGGCCACAATGCTGATGTCCATGGCCGGAAACTGGCGAAAAGGCGTCAGCCCCAGTTCGACCGTGACGCGCGTGCCATCCGGCCACGGCATCACGCGGTAATCGGTCACACGCACAACGTCGGGCTGCCCCTGCCCGCCTGGCAGCTCGGATCGATCGTTAACCAGCTTCAGTTCTTCAGGCATAGGCTGATTATAATTGAAAAGATCGCCATCTGCTTTAATCGCATTCGATCACGAGTAAACTACCGCTCATGCAAGCACAACCCTTGAGCGACGACGCGCCGGCCTTTGAAACGCTGGCGATCCATGCCGGCCAGTCTCCCGACCCCGCCACCGGCGCAGTCATGACGCCGATTTACCAGACTTCGACCTACGCCCAGACCCGCATGGGCGAGGCGGTGTACGACTATGCCCGCACCATCAACCCGACCCGCAGCGCGCTACAGGACTGCCTGGCGGCGCTGGAAGGAGGGCGCTACGGCCTGTCGTTTGCCTCCGGTATGGCCGCCATCGACGCCATCCTGCGCTTGCTCAAGCCGGGCGATCATCTGCTCGCCAGCAACGATGTGTACGGCGGCACGTATCGCATCTTCACGAAGGTGTACGAGCCATACGGTCTGCAATTCTCCTTCGTCGAGATGGGCGATCTGAGCGCAGTGCGCGCCGCATTGCGCCCCAACACGCGCATGGTGTGGATCGAAACGCCCACCAATCCGCTGCTCAAGGTTGCCGATATTGCCGCCATTGCCGAACTGCTATCGTCTCATGCCGGCCCGTCGCGCACGTCGTCTGATCGTCCCCTGCTGGTGGTGGACAACACGTTCGCCACGCCGTATCTGCAACAACCGCTCAAGCTGGGCGCCGATATCGTGGCGCACAGCGTGACCAAGTATCTCGGCGGGCACAGCGACGTAGTAGGCGGCGCGATCATCCTGAACGACGAGACGGCTTACAATCGGCTCAAGTTCCTGCAAAACGCAGTCGGCGCGGTGCCCGGCCCGCTGGATTGCTTTCTCGTTCTGCGCGGCATCAAGACGCTGCCGCTGCGCATGGAGCGCCACTGCGCCAACGCCATGCAGATCGCGCGCTTCCTCGAATCGCATCCGGCTGTGCAGCAGGTGATCTATCCCGGCCTGCCCGCGCATCCCGGCCATGCCGTCGCCGCGCGCCAGATGCGCGACTTTGGCGGCATGATCTCGTTTGTGGTGAAGGGCGGCGCGCAGGCAGCCCGTCGTGTCGCCGAGCACACCCACATCTTTGCGCTGGCCGAATCGCTGGGCGGCGTGGAATCGCTGATCGAAGTGCCGGCGGCTATGACGCACATGAGCGTGGCCGGCTCGCCGCTGGAGGCGCACCCGGCGCTCGTCCGCCTGTCGGTCGGGATCGAGCATGTGGATGATCTGATCGCCGATCTGGAGCGCGCCTTGTCGCTCATCTCGATCTGATCTAGAATCCGCGCATTCGATCGGCTTCCCTCGTTCTGGCCAAATGGCGGCGCGGTGAGGCCGCGATAGACAGAGAGGAGAACCCGGCTCATGAGTTTTCGCCAGGCCATTGCCAATCGCGGCGTGATCGTCGCTGTGCTGGCGCTTCAAGTCATTCCGCTGCTGTTGTTTCCGCCGGAGGTGTTTTCGCCCACAACACAGGAATGGTGGCTGCCGGCGCTGCTGGTCGTGATGGCGTTGATTGCCAGCGGCGAGCTGATCCTGCGCCGCAGCGACAAGCTGTGGCCATGGTATCTGATCTCGTTTGCCCACGGCTTCAACATCATCAGCCGGATGATGATGATCTGGCCGAAAGCAACGCTTGGCAGCGGCGATAACACAATCGTCAACTGGGGTTACCTGAGTCTAACGTTCGTGTCGATGCTGCTGTCTGCCCTGATGTTGTGGTACACCGAGCAGGCCAAAGTCCGCATCGGCCTGCTCAGGCGCTGAAGCGAGGGACTGACTCTCCCGCAGGTTCCAACCCTGTGGGAGGGTTATTTTCACAAATCCCTGCTGGCCATCTCGTACTGCCGGAACACCTCGAAGCCGAATCTGGCGTAGAAGTCCACGATCACCAGCCAGTCGATCACGCAACCCCGCACGCCGCGCGCTTGCAGATAGCGCAGCGCGCCATCCATCAGCGCAGCACCATAGCCGCTGCCCCGGCAATCTGCGCTTACGCCAACCGACCCCAGTTGTCCCCAGGGGCGGGGCAGCCGATGCGGATAAAAGCGATCCAGCGGGCGGAATGAATCCTCGAACGTGACCAGCAGCGCCCCGTCCACGCCGCGCGCGCTGAGCAGGATCACGTAGTCCGAGATGCGGCTGCCGGCTTCGAGCAGTTGAACGCACTCCCAGTACCAGCCGGTGGGGAACTCGCGCTTCAAAAAGCCGAGCAGGGCGTCTTTGTCTTCCGGTTGCGCCGGCCTGACGGTGACGCCTTTTGCCTTCAGGGCCGTGGGCGGGGTGATGTAGCCGGCCAGGTCGCGCGCCATGTCGCAACACACCCCGTTGCGCGAATAGCCCAGCCGCTCGAAGAAGCCGGCGCTGCCCAGTTCCAGCGGCGGGCCGGGCACAAAGGTGCGCGCGCTGGCCCCGACGGTCACACGGGCGCAGCCCTGCCCGCGCAGCCACGTCTCGGCCCATGCAACCAGCGCGCGGCCAATCCCGCGCCGCTGATGCGCCGGCAACACGGCCAGCGCGTCGATGTGGCCGGAGTAGGGCGCGCCGGCGTATGGCTCTTTCATCACGCTGGCCAGCGCAAAGCCGGCCGGCTGTCCATCGACCACGACGATCTGGCCGGCTTGATGCTTGCCCTGCCCATTCCAGTGCGCCGGGTCGGTGTTGTAGCGCATGAAGCGCTCGCTGAACGACAGGCCCGCGCCACAGGCGGCGTTCCAGATGCCGGTGGCGGCCTCAATGTGAGCAGACGACCGGGGGTCAAAAGTGTTTAGTGCCATGCTTCACCGCACAGGCCGCAGAGCGCGCTGCCGCTCATTACGCCCATCTCCCTTTGTGGTTCGTCTCTCAGCGCGGCAGGCGATGATCGCGGTCGGGCAGTTGCGGGAAGGCCGCGTGCGGCTCCTGTTGATACCAGTACGCCACCGAAGCGATCTCGTCGGTGAGCGGCTGGAACTTGCTGTTCGGCCACCAACCGAGCGCCTGCATGGTCACTTTCAGGTCGTGTCGGAAGCGGATCGGGTCCATGATGTGCCAGCGGTACAGGCCATGCTTCGGCACGCGCCCTGCTTCGCGCTGCCACAGCGGGTAGCCGGTGTACAGGCCGGAGAAGGTATCCTCGAAGCCCCAGGCGCCGCAGAAGTAATCTTCGGTGCCGGTGCCGCAGATGGTGGGGTATTCGGTGTCGCCGTCCATGTAGAACTTGATCTCGCCCTCGCCCCACCAGCCGTCTGAGAACTGCGCCCAGGCCATATACGTGCCAACGTACTGGCCGTTGCCCTTGACGCCATCGAGGATGACGTGCTCCGGGTATTCGCGCGTGGTCATGCTGATGCGCCACTGGGCGTGGAACAGGCCCAGATCGGGCGGGAGCTGGCCGAGCGCGTAGGTGATCTGGTAGAAGAAGCCACCGATGTCCTCATGGCGCTGGTTCTCGATGGTGATTCTGAAGGACTTGTAGAACGGCATCGGCCAGTACGAATTGAAACCGCCGCTGGGGTTGACGGCTATCGCCAGCGAGTTGACGTTGCAGCGCAGGCCATGCCCATTGGCGAAGAAGTCGCCCAGCGGGGCTTCGACGGAGGGCGTGTCCTCGCCGTCCCAGTACATGCGCAGCACACAATCGCGGTAGGCGTTGGGGTGCACGGTGATCCAGATGTGCTGGATCAATCCCTGACCTGTGACATCGGCCAGCGTGGTCGTGCTGCCCTTTTCCAGCGTGATGCACGGGCGCACTTTCCAGCCTTTGCCGAGCTGGCTGGCCGGATCGTTGGGGCCGGGCACAGCTTTCGCGCCGCCGGCCCGGCTGCCGTCGGGGTTCTCGGCGCTGATCGAGCGCGACTCGAAGTCGCCCAGTACCGGCAACGCTCCCAGTCCAAACTGTCGGTTGTTCAGTAGCATGGTTGTGTCTCCTTACACGGTGGAATGGATCATTCGTCTGTCGGGTCTTCTGGCTCAAACAGCGCAATAAACCGGCGCGCATCCACAACTCGAATGCCGCTGATCTCGCGCAGCGACAGCAAATCCCTGTCTTCACTCACGATGTAGCCGGCTTTTCCCGCGATCGCTGTTGCCACAAACACATCGTCGTTGGGGTCGCGCGAGACTGGCCAAACCGTCTCAACATCGACCGCCTCAGCCATCGCAATCAGATCGATCATCCGGCGCATGTCGATTCGGCGCAGGCCGCGATACTTCGTTGTCAGTTCGGGTCGCTGGATCACCTCCAGGATTTCCTGCGCAATGGGTCTGGACATCACGATGGTATAGCTGCCGGCATGCTCGAAAAGGAGCCGCCCGCACCGGCTGTGGGGATTGATCAGCGCGCGCACGAATACCGTGGTGTCAATGACGGCGCGAATCACGCTTCCCCCGCGCGGCTGCAATGGCGCGATCGATGTCGGCGTTGATCTGTTTTTCGCCGGCCGGGGCGGCCTCCTCGCGCACCGGCGCAAACATCTCGTACAGCTCCCGCGCCCAGCCAGAGCCGGCCCTGCTTGCGCTGGCAACTTTGACCGGGCGGACGCGCAACTCGCCGTCGATCAGCGAGATCTCCAGCAGGGTTTGCTCGTCGATTTGCAGACGTTTGCGGAATTCAGCCGGGATGGTGATCTGCCCGCTCCGCAACGGGCGCACCAGGCGGGAGGTCTTTTGCATAGCTGCTCCACAGAATTACAAAATTCATGGTAGCGTATTTCTGTGTTTTGTCAATGTGCAGTGATGCCAACGCCCCTCACTCTGTCATCTGTCGTCTGTTGTCTGGCGTCTGTGTTCTGCCATCTCCTAAAACCCGTTGCTCATGCCGCCGTCCACCGGCAGCACCACGCTGTTGACATAGCGCGCCGCCGGCGAGCACAGGTAGACCGCCGCATAGCCCACGTCCATCGTGTCGCCCAGCCGGCCCATTGGCGTGCGTTGCAGGATGCGCGCCCGCCGCGCCGGGTCGCCCTCCAGCGCCTTCAGGCTCAGCGCCGTCTCGATCCACCCCGGCGCAATCGCATTCACCCGCACCCCGCGCGGCGACAGTTCGACCGCCAGCACGCGCATCAGCCCGATCAGCGCAGACTTGGCCGCCCCATACGCGGCCACCTGCGGCACGCCAAACAGGGCTGTCATCGACGCGATCAGCAGCAGCGACCCGCGCCCGCGCTCGGCCATGCGCCGGCCGGCCTCGCGGCACAGCGCGAACCCGCCGAACAGGTGCGTGTGAATGACGCGCGCAAACGCCGCGTCGCTGGTGTCAAGGGCCGGCTGCTTGAGATGGTTGCCGGCATTGCTCACCACGATGTCCAGCGGCCCGTGCTGCGCCTCGGCCTGCTCGACCAGGCCGGGTATCGATGCCAGATCGTCGATGTCGTGCTGGATGAAAGCGGCGCCGTTGCCCAGCTCGGCGCAGGCTTTTTCGAGCGGTTCGCGCCGCCGGCCGGTGAGGATCACGCGCGCGCCGGCCTCGATCATTGCCCGCGCCATGGCCAGCCCCAGGCCGGTTCCCCCGCCGGTGATGAGCGCCAGTTGGTTGTCCAGTCGAAATGCATTCATGCTGTTCGTCAATCCTCAGTTGGGCGCATTGTAGTGTGGCGCCGGCGCGCGCAACGTGGCGGCGTGCGCAGGATCGCCAACGGGTGTTCAATCGACGCATCGTCAATCGTCAATCCAAAATCCCAAATCTAAAATCCAAAATCGAAGGAGGTTGCAATGACTGCGACTGTGCTCGAAGACGGTGTGTTCCCCATCATGGGCTGGGCCGGCCCCGGCAACGAGATGATCCGCGCGGACGTGATGCGCGGCATGGCCGAAGCCGGCTTCACTGTCAGCCACTCCAGCGTCAGCGGGGGCGTGGATGACATCAGGCGCGCGCTCGATGTGGCAGCCTCAGCCGGCGTTCGCCTGCTGGTGGTGCATTCCGCCTGGCATGTGGGAGACGATTTCCAGTTCGACGACGAGCGACGGGCATTGATCCGCAGCCTGGTCGAGGCGATTCGCGACCACCCCGGCCTGTACGGCTACCACCTGCGCGACGAGCCGCGCTTTCACCTGCTGCCCCTGCTGGCCGAGGCGCAGCGCTTCATCCGCGAACTGGACGGCTACCACCTGTGCTACATCAACCATAACCCGCCCATCGAGGGGTGGGGCGCGCCGACTGCCGAGGCATTCTGGCGGCGTTATATCGAACTGGCCCGGCCCCAGATGCTCAGTTTTGACCATTACCCCATCATCATCGGCACAGATGAGGAAATCCGCCGGCTGGCCGGCGCGCCGCACGTCTTTGCGCCGCACAGGATCATCGTCAAGCCGGATTTCTTCAGTTGCCTCGAATTGCTGCGCAATCTGTCCAACGCGGCGCGACTGCCCTTCTGGGCGTTCACGTGCAGTGTCCGGCATGGGCCGTACCCCACGCCGACCGAGGGGCACATGCGCTTCCAGCTCATGAACGACCTGGCGTATGGCGCGCAGGGGCTGCAATACTTCACCTATGCCCACGACAACGCCATGGTGCGGCCCGACGCCAGCACGACCGAGACATGGGAACTGGCCCGGCGCATCAACCGCGACATTCTGGCCCTGGCGCCGGCGCTGCGTCCTCTGCGCAACATCGGCGTGTTCCGCACCGGCCCGCTGTGGAGCGGCACGCAGCATCTGCATCGCAGCCATCTGGCGCCGCTGGTTGACTGCGAAGGCGACCCGGTCACAATCGGCTTCTTCCAGGACGCCGAAGACACGCTGTATCTGATGGTGGTCAACGGCAGCCCGTGCGACTGGGCGCGCATCACCCTGAAGGTCGATGTGGCGCAGGCGGGGGACAAATTGTACGTGTTCGATCTGGCCGCCCGCGCGTTCCGGGAATTGTGGCCGCCCGATCCGCGCAGTCAGATGGTCACGTTTGCGCCGGGGGAGGGCCGGCTGTTCAAGGTGGGCGGCGCCGGTCTGGGTGCCAACTTCTAGCGTCTCGCATACGCCGGGCGGTGTTGCGGATGCTCCGTCAGGCTGGCGGCGGTCGATTCAACAGGCGAATCGACCGCCGCTCGCGTTTAACATTGTTAAAACGCAACTTTAAGCTGCGCGGGCCGCGAAAAAGATTGACAAGCGCAACTCGAACCATAAAATCAAAGATTGATAACCGGCCCGGCTTAGAAAGGAAAGGAACACAGCGAGCAAGCACATCCGCTTGAGACATGTCGAGCAATCAGACTTTTACCGTGCACGTTAACGGCGCGCAGCCGCGCGCAGCCACGACCTCACTCGCCGGCGCGCTCCCCGCACACATCGGTTCCACAGAAGACACTGCCGGGATGCCCGCCGACCCTTCGAAACGCAGCCGGGGGGATGGCGCTTTGCGCGTTGCATTGCTGGTGTCGATCGACCGAAACGCCCCCGCTACGCCCCAGGACGCCCCTTACGACATTCTGGCCGAACTGGATAGCGAGAAAACAGCCTGGTCGTACGCAGCCGCGCTGCTGTCGCGGGGATACGAGGTGCAGGCGCACGAGGGCAACGCGCATCTGCCGGAGTGGCTGTCGGCCTTCCGGCCCGACATCTGTTTCAATGTGTGCGAAGGGTTTGTGGGCGAGAGCCGCGAGGCGCAGGTGCCCGGCATTCTGGAAATGATGGGGTTGCGCTACACCGGCCCCGGCCCACTGGCCGCCGCTGTCACCCAGGACAAGCCGACCACGCAGCGCATTTTGTATTACCACGGCATTCGTATCCCCCTGTTTCAGGTGTTCGAGTCGCCCGACGACACCCCCCGCGCGGACTTTGCTTATCCGTTGTTTGTCAAGCCGGCCCATGAAGGCACCGGCATGGGCATCCGCAACAACAGCATCGTGCGCAACGAGCGCCAGTTGCGCGAGCAGGTGGCATGGACGATCGAATCCTACCGCCAGCCGGCGCTGGTGGAAAGCTACATTGAAGGCAGGGACATCACCTGCGGTCTGGTTGGCAACGGCGACGACGTTCATTTCTTCCCCATTACCGAAGTGGATTTCAGCGGATATCCGCCAGAACTGGCCCCGATCTACGGCGTCCAACAGAAACTGGACTACGCTGATTTCTATCGCAACAAGTGCCCGGCTCCGCTGGGGGAAAAACTGACCGCCGACGTGCGCCGCCTGACCCATCAGGTGTTCAAGGTGACCGGATGCCGGGACTACGGACGGGTCGATTTTCGCCTGGCTGACGACGGCACGCTGTACGTCCTCGAAATCAACAGCCTGCCCGGCATCACGCCGCACAGCGATCTGACCCTGATGGCCGAGGCCGAAGGGTGGACGCACGCCGATCTGGTCTGCGCGGTGCTCGATGCCGCGCTCAAGCGGTACGGCATGACGGAATTCAGCCCGGTTGCCGTTCTCAACGCAAGCCGGGCCGGGTAGGAAGCCGATGGCGCCTGGCGGCAGACGGCGCAAACAACAACGGCAGCGCTCCAGCAACAAACCAGGCCGGCCTTCTATGAGACAGCGCGTTGTGCTTTTGTACGGCGTGGACGAACAGAGCCATGACTTCGAAGTTGCCGCGACCCGCGCGCTGATCGGCAACGCATCGGCGGCGCTGGCAGCGCGCGGGTGGGTGGTCGAGCCGGTTGAGGTGAATCACGATCTGGTCGGGGCGCTCAAACCGTACTCGCCCGACGACTGGCTGGTGTTCAACCTGTGCGAGGGGTCGCCGGCCCAGGCGTTTTATTACGCCAAGACAGCCCGCGTGCTGTCGGCCATGGGCTACACCTTCACCGGCGCGGATCACGTGTCGCTGGATGTGACGCAATTCAAATGGAAGATGAAGCGCGTGCTCCAGCAGCACAACGTGCCTACGCCGCGCTGGAGCGTGGTCGAGGCCCCCGGCGACATCCGGCCGGACCTGCTGCCAGACAGCCTTTTTCCGGCCATTGTCAAGCCGGCCAACGAGCATTGCTCCTACGGCATCACCCGCGACTCTGTTGTGATGGATCTGGACGGAGCGCAGTCCCAGGCGGCGCGGATCATCGAGCAGTTCAACGGGCCGGCGCTGATCGAGGAGTTCCTCGACAGCCCCGAGTACAACGTGTCGGTGTGGGGCAGCGCGCGCCCGCAGGTGCTGGGCATCTCCACCATGACCTACGACGCCTTCGACGATGTGCGCGACCGGCTGTGCACCTTCGAGGCCAAATGGGATCCCTCATCCGAGCCGTATCAGCGCATCCCGGCCATCTGTCCCGCGCCGGTGTCGCCGGAGCTGAAGGCCGAAATCGAGGCCGTGGCTATCGCCGCCTACACCGCGCTGGGCTGCCGCGACTACGGCCGCATCGATCTGAGGCTGAAGCACGGGCGGCCAATGGTGCTGGATGTGAACAGCAATTGCGATGTTTGCCCCGATGGCGGCTTTGCCGCCGCCGCCGTGGCTGCCGGCCTGACCTACGGCGAAATGATGGAGCAGATCATGCGCTTCGCGCTGGAGCGCAGCCGCCAGGTTGCCGCCCGGCCATCGGAGGCCGGGCCGGGTGTGTGGGTTCCGCAGACGGAGGGCGCGCTGGCAGTCGTGTAAGCGCCATACGATGATTGAGACAGCCGCGACAGATCTGAGCGTGACCGCCCCGCGCGACCGGGAGAGTGCCGGCCTGCGCGTCGCGCCCTCTTTGCCGGACGACCGGCCCGCTGTGCGCGACCTGATTCTGAACTCGGGCATTTTCGGCGCGGCAGACGCCGACTGCGTGGACGACATGTTCCTGCAGAGTCTGCGCCAGCCATCCGATGACAACTACCGGTTTTTGTCATGCTGGGAGGAGCGCCTGCCGCAGTCCCCCCGCATGATCGGATTTGCCTGCTGTGGGCGAGAGGCGCTCACGAAAGGCGCGTGGGATTTGTTTTGGATCTGTGTGCACCGCGCAGCGCGGGGCAAAGGGGCCGGCAGCTTATTGCTGAGCGAGGCGCAGCGCCTGGCGATTGAGGACGGCGCGCGCCTGATGGTGATCTACACCTCCTCGACCGACATTTACGCCCCGGCCCGCAGGCTGTACGAGTCGCAACGATTTACCCGCGTGGCCGTCGTGCCCGACTATTACGCCGACGGCGACGACCTGTTTATTTACTCAAAGCGGCTGAAACAGAGGAGTAATTGAGATGCTGCAAGTGAAACCCCGCGCGCCGGTGCTGTTGCTCTACAACTATTACAAGAGCTGGTCTGCTGAAGAGGCCCAGGAGGCCAGGCGGCACGCCGGCTACATGGTCGAGTGCCTGGAGGCGGTGGGCCATCCCGTGCGCATCGTGGAGTTCTGGAAGGATGTGACCGAGGTGATGCGACGCTTCGACCCGGCCCAGTGGATTGTCTTCAACTGGTGCGAGGGCATCGAAGACGAGGTGGGGGGCGATGCCCGCGTGTGCGCCGACCTGGAGGCGATGGGATTCACCTACACCGGCAACCCGCCGGCGGCGCTCCGGCTGTCGGTCGAGAAGGGCCGCGCCAAGCGACTGTTGCAACGCTGGGGCATCCCTACCCCGCCCGGCCGCGAGTTCAATTCTGCCGACGAAATCACGGCCTGGGAGCATTTCCCCGCCATCGTCAAGCCGGTCAGCCAGCATTGCTCGGCCGGCGTCACCCGCGACGCCGTCGCGCACGATCTGGGCAGCCTGCGCCGGCGCGTGGCGTATGTCAACGAAACATTCAGGGAAGCGGCCCTGGTCGAGCAGTTTGTGGATGGGCGCGAGATCAACGTCGGCGTGTGGGGCAATGGCCGGCCGCGCGTGCTCCCGCTGCGCGAAATCGATTTCTCCGCCATCGAAAATCCCTTCCATCGCATGGTGACCTGGGACAGCAAGTGGGTGCCCACCAGCGTGGACTGGAATGCCATGCCCGTCATCACCGAGGTACAGGCGTCGGACGAGTTGCGCGCCCGCATCGAGCGCGTCGCGCTGGACACCTATCGCGTGTTCGGCTGCCGCGACTATGCGCGCGTTGATTTGCGCATCGACCGCCAGGGCCAGCCGTTTGTCGTCGATGTCAATCCCAACCCCGATATCACCGCCGACGGCGGGTTCATCGGCGCGTGCCGGGCCGCCGGCTACTCCTACGGCGAAGCGGTCAGCAACATCATTCAGATGGCCGTCGCCCGGCGCAACCGCCGCCAGGCGCTGTTCAGCATGATGCAGCAGCGCCGGCTGGCGACGCAGGCCGCCTTGCAGTCGGTTGCTCTGGCCGGCGGCTGAGTCATTCTGCTCGGCGCGTTACACGCAACGCCCTGCGCCAGACGGCGGGGGCGTTTGTGTCAGCGCTCTCGTCATCCACTCCGCTGCGACGCGCCCGGGCGCCGGCTTACTCGGTTTGAAAGACGTGATCGACTGCCGCCTGAAAACCAGGCAGCGCGACCGATGTGGCGACCTGGCCGGCTTTGAAGGCGCCGTGCTGTCGGTATGTATCTCCGTCCAACACAAGCACGGTGATCATCGACAACAGCGGATCGACGATCCAGTATTCTGGAATGCCGGCCCGGGCATACTCGCGTCGTTTGGTGATCAAATCACGCTCACGGTCGCTGCTCACAACTTCCATCACCAGGTCGGCGCCGTCCCAGTACTCCTCGCGCCGGCGTTGCGCGTGTTCCGCGCGCATAAACACGATATCCGGCTCGCGGAATTTGCCCGGCCACAATCTGACGCGAATGCCGGCCGGGAGCACAACCCCTAACCTTAGCGCAGCCACGAACTCAAACAGCAACCGATAAAGCGCCCCGATGATGAGCTGGTGGCTCTGGGTGGGCATTTCCAATACCTCGATGCAGCCATCCGAGTACTCCACGCGCCGATGCGTGTTCAGCGCCAGGTACTCCTCCTCGCTCCACTGCCCCTGGGGCGGAAATAGCAAGGCAACGTCCCAGGCCGGTTCCGGCGACTGATCGATTGCGGGTGTCGCGTCGGAAATCGCTTGCGTCTCGGAAGACAGACCTGTTCGAGCGCTCATGACGAAATGATACTACGCCCAGGCCGCCGGTTAAGCCGGCTTCAGGATGAACCGCTCGATGGCGACTGCCGCGCCGTCTTCGTGAATGGGCGGCGCGATCCAATCCGCCACGGCCTGCGCCGCCGGGCTGCCGTTCCCCATCGCCACCCCGACGCCGGCCCATTCGATCATCGAAGCGTCGTTGTCCTGATCGCCAATTGCCATGACGCGCTCGCGCGGAATGCTCAGGTGTTGCGCCAGCCAGGCGAGGCCGGCCCCTTTGGTCGCGCCCAGCGGGTTGACTTCGATGAAACGCGCATGGGACTGGACGACGCTGGCGCGCGCGCCCACCAGCCGGCCCAGCGCGCTCAGAATCGCGCCGGCGTCGGGCGGCTCGATGATGAACAGCACCTTGTCCGGGTCGCCGCCGGCCAGCGCGCCGCACACATCGCTGTGCAGCGAGTAATCCCTGCCCAGCAGCGACTCATAGAAAGCATCGTCATAACGTTTCGACGACATGAACATGTCGCCATTCAGGTAGGCGACCACCTGCCACTGAGGCCAGGCGCGCTCCATCTCGATCAACTCGCAGGCCAGTGTGTGCGGCAGAGTGAGATGGCGCAGCGCGCGCCGCGCGGTCGTGTCATAGACCAGCCCCCCTTGCAGGCACAGGATCGGCGCGTTCACACCGATCATCTCAGCGTAGGGCAGCGTGACGCCGGGGGGCCGGCCGGTGGCAATCGTGACGAGCACCCCGCGCGCTTTGGCTGCCTGTATGGCGGCCATCACACGCGGCGAGATGACAAATTGTTCGCTCAACACCGTGCCGTCGAGATCGAAGGCCAGCAGGCTGATGGGAGAAGTGGCGCTGAAGAGGGATGGTTTCATGGTGTCAATTGGGCGTGACCACGCTCAATACGCGGTCCAGGCCGGCCAGATCCTTGTCCAGCCGTACGCGCGCTGAGGGCAGCAATTCAGCGGCGGCGCGCAAGGCAGCCGGCCCCTGTGATGCGCCGATCTCGAAGAACGCCGCCCCACCCGGCAGCAGATGCGCGGGCAACTGGCTCAGCAGCCGGCGCACCAGCGCCAGGCCATCTACTCCGCCGTCGAGCGCCGCGCGCGGCTCGTGCGCCTGGATTTCCGGCGGCAGCGCCTCGATTTCTGCTGTGGTGACGTAGGGCAGATTGGCGGTGATGACGCGCGCCCGGTAAGGCGTGTTATCCAGCAAGTCTGCCTGCGCGAACGCGATGCGATCGGCGACGCCGTGCTGCGCGGCGTTGACGCGCGCCACCTCCAGCGCCTCGGCCGAGATGTCGGTTGCCGCCAGGCGCGCGCCGGGGGCGTGTTTGGCGATGGCAATCGCAATCGCCCCGCTGCCCGTGCCCACGTCGATGGCGTCCACGCAGCCCGCTTCTGATTGCGGGTCGTTGTCTTGAAGCGGCGCGCGCAAAAGCGCCAGCGCCCGCTCCACCAGCATCTCCGTCTCCGGGCGCGGAATCAGCGCGCGCGGGTCGATGATGAACTCCAGCCCGTAGAACTCGCGCCGGCCCAGCAGATAGGCCAGCGGTTCATGCGCCAGCGCGCGCGCCACCAGTCGCTCGAACGTATTATCCTGCGCTGCGTCAAGGGGATCATCGTTGTGCGCGACCAGCCACTCGCGGGGTTTGTTCAGCGCGGCGGCCAGCAATAACCTCGCCGTCAGCGTCGGGCTGTCGATGCCGGCCTGATGGAAGCGGGCAATGGCGGCCCGCAGCGCCGTCTGCACCGTTGTCTGCGCCAAGTCGCCCACGTCAAACTGCCGCAGCCTGAAGACGCTCGGCCTGCTCGCGGGCCGCCATCTCGTCGATGAATTCGTCGAGGTCGCCATTCAACACTGCTTCGAGCCGGTACAACGACTTCTCCAGGCGGTGATCGGTGACGCGGTTTTGCGGAAAGTTGTAGGTGCGGATTTTCTCGCTGCGCTCGCCGGTGCCGACCTGGTCGCGGCGCGCTTCGGTGATGGCGGCGTCCAGCTTGCTTTGTTCAATGGCGTACAGGCGCGCGCGCAGAATGCTCATCGCGCGCAGGCGGTTCTGAAGCTGGCTGCGCTCGTCCTGGCACTGCACGACCAGGCCGGTGGGAATGTGGCGCAGCCGCACGGCGGTCGAGTTCTTTTGCACGTTCTGGCCGCCGGCGCCCTGCGACTTATAGACCTCCATCTCAATATCCTTCTCCGGGATATTAATCTCGACTTCGTCCACCTGGGGCAGCACAGCGACGGTGGCGGTGCTGGTGTGAATGCGGCCGCTGGCTTCGGTGGCCGGCACGCGCTGCACGCGATGCACGCCGCTCTCGAACTTCAGCCGGGAGTAGGCGCCCTTGCCGCGCACGGTGAAGATGACTTCCTTGTACCCGCCGATGCCGGTCTCGCTCTCGTCCAGGATCTCCACTTTCCACCCGTGCGCTTCGGCGTAGCGCATGTACATGCGCGCCAGGTCGGCGGCAAACAGGCCGGCTTCATCGCCGCCGGCGCCGGCGCGAATCTCGACGATCACATCCTTGTCGTCGTTCGGATCCTTTGGCACAAGCAGCAGTTGCAACTCTGATTGCAGTGTCTCAATCTGGCGCTGAAGCGGTTCGATCTCTGCGCGCGCCATGTCTGCCAGGTCGGTGTCGTCGCTGTCGGCCAGCGCCTCGGCTTCGGCCAGCTCGTGTTTAGCCTTCATCCAGGCGCGGTACTTTTCGACGATTTCCTGCAACTCGCTCTGCTGGCGGGCGAGTTCGGCGTAGCGCGTGTAGTCGTTGGCAATGGCCGGATCGGCCATCTGCGCCGTCAGTTCGTTGTAGCGCGTTTCGATGCTTGCCAGTTTCTCTTCCATCTTCCTGCCTGGAGTGGACGCTGGCGCGACCGGACACAGCCGCGCGCCCCCTGCGATGCTGAGGTCGTCGGGTCAGCGTGAAATATAGAGCGTGTAGAGCTTCAAGTCCCTGCCGCCGAACTTGTACTTGTAGTCTTCGTTCCCCTGCAGAAAGTCGCAGGCGCGGCGCCCGTCGTGGATTGCTTTCTCGATCAGCCGGCCCAGCAGCACCTGGCCTGGGCTGAGGTAGGCGTATTTCAGGGGGTCGAGACCGGAGTTGTACACCAGCACGGCGTTGTCGTACACGAAATTGAGATAGGTTGCCGCGCGGTCGCCGTTCACTTCGAGGAACGACAGTTCGAGCCAGCCGGCCTCGAACATGGCGCGCGCGGCCATGTGAAAGAACCGATTCATGCGCGGCGTCATGAAGGCGGCCTTGCTCGGCATGGACGCCATCATCAGGCGGATGAAGTCGTCCATGTCCCGGTCGAGCGTCGCGGCGTCCTGCGCGAACACAAGCCTCACCTCGTCGCCGGCGCGGCGCAGCTTGCGCGTCAGCTCGCGCCGTTCCCTGCCGTCCAGCATGGCCAGGTAGTCGTCAAACGTGGCCGGCAACTGGACGATGGGGCAGACATCCTCGAAGCGCGTTTCGACCTGCCATCCGCGCGCGGCGGCCAGCGCCGGCAGCAGAGACAGCGTTGGCGAAGTCTCCGGCATGTTGCACAGGCCGATCTCGCGCCAGGCCGGGCAGTCATCGCCGGCGAGATGATCGAGCAACGCTTCCAGGCAGGCCGGCTCCTGTCCCTGCGCGAAGATGAAGTCCAGGTAGTCGGACACCTCGCGGCAGCCTACGAACGCCACTTCGGCGCCGCTGATTTCGCCGCTGCTGAAGAACAACGGCGCGATGCCGGTCAGTTGGCCGGCCTCGTCGCGCATGGCCAGCACGCGCAGGTCGCCCTCGCCCAGCCCCTGCCACCACACCTTCTGCCATTCGCGGGTCAGAAACAACGTGTTGGTGGCCGAGCGCCAGAGCAGTGGATTCCATTCATGCGCCAGCAGGTCAAACACATCCGGCGTGGTGTATATATCGGTTTTCACAGCCGTTCAACTCGATATGCAACGCCCAATACGCACTACGCAACACGCAGTGCGTATTTCGTATGGCGTATTGCGTATGGCGTATTGGTCAGGGTGTGGCGAGCGCCATTTCCTCTGTGGTTTCCTCTTCCCTGCCTTCTTCGACGCGCCACACGCGATCGGGCGCAGTCAGTTTGTCGATAAACAGGACGCCCTCCAGGTGGTCTATTTCATGTTGCAGGACGCGCGCCACCCAGCCTTCAGCTTCCAGCCGGATGCGGTTGCCCTCGCGGTCCAGCGCCTTCACAACGATGCGCAAAGGCCGCTCGACCTCGCCGCGCCAGCCTGGAATGGACAGGCAGCCTTCCTGGCTTTCCCAGGTCTCTTCCGATTGGCGCACGATCTCCGGGTTGATCAGCGCGTAGGTGACGCCGCTGCCGGGGATCTTCTCGTTGGCCTCGATCTCCACGACCAGCGCGCGTTGCAGCACTCCGACTTGTGGCGCGGCCAGACCAACGCCGTTGCCGGCGCGCATGGTTTCGATCATGTCGTCGAGCAGTTTCTGAACGTCCTTGTTGACCTTCTCGACCTTCCTGGCCTTGCGCCGCAGAACTGGGTCGCCGATTTTCCGAATCTCTCTGATCATACCGGCTCGCTTGTGACATCCCCTGTCAATGAACTCAATCTCCTCTATCTTACGCTATCCCGGTTTCCGTCCTGGCCGGGGTCGCGCTTGTGCAACCCTCTCAGGTCGTCGTAGATGGCGATCCACTCTGCCATCTCGCGGTTGCGCTGGGCCGCCTCTCGTTCGCGCTGTCTGGCGGCATAGGCTTCGACCCGCGCGGTGATGTCACGCTGCACGCCGTGCGGGTTGTAAACGTTGTTGAACACCAGCGCCCCTTCTGCGCCGCCCGTGCGCACGGTCACATCGCCCATGTCAAACAACAAGTCAATCACGCCGCGC
Organism: uncultured Anaerolineae bacterium; assembly: GCA_937927775.1. Lineage (GTDB taxonomy): Bacteria > Chloroflexota > Anaerolineae > J036 > Brachytrichaceae > Roseilinea. Next base: position 33,353 of record CALBEF010000047.1, read on the forward strand.
GTTGCGGAAGTCACGTTTTGCACGGCCCCCATGCCGGCCTGCCGGCGTTGCGTGCCGCGCAAGCCGAACGGCGAGCGTTTGCTGTCGATAATCTGATCCGGCGTGACGATGTAGATGTCGTTGCGCCAGTCCTCGTACTCCCATACAAACCAGAATCCCAGCCCCAATCCGATTACAACCAGAATAATGGTAACGACAGGTTCGCGCAGGAGTTCCCCCGCGATGGCCTGGGTGCTCGCTACGGCAAGCAGGCTGATTGCATATGTCAACAGCAGCGCGAATTGCAGGCCGGCCTGTCGCACCAGCACCAGCCAGTGTTTGCGATAGGTGATCTGATCTCCATCAACCAATCGCATTCGAGGAAGAAGCGTTTGGCGCAGCCGGCCCAGGGCAGCCCGCATCTGCCCGAAGCGCTGCCGGAGCAGCCTGGGGCGGGTCGTCTTGCGCTCGATCGGCTTGGCCGGCGCGCGCTCGGCCAGTCCCAGTTCGCGCCGCAACTCGGCCCGGATTCTGGCCCGCTCGGTCAGGTGGCTGGCGCTCATGGCCCGCGCGCGTTCCACAAAGATCTGGTAGCTGACTTCATCCGGGTTGCCGATGTCCTGGAACACGATCCGCGACTGCGCGCCCAGCGCCTCGATGGAGATATTGCCGATATCCAGCAGCAGAAACATGATCGTCTGCAGGATGTTCACGCCTTCGCGGATTACGGTGACATCCTGCACTCGGTTGAGCGGGATTTCATCCTGGTCGTCGCGGATCAGCAGCACCCGCTCGCGGTGGATGATGCGCTGATCGGTGACGGCAAAGAAGTCATTCTGCCAGTCGACGAAAGACCAGATCAGAAATGACGCCGCCGCCAGGACGATCAGGATGATGATTGGCGGCAATGCAGACCCGAGAGCGCCGGCCGCCGGCGTCAGTGTCAGCAACCCGATCAGCCCCCCGGCAATCGCAAGCGTGAAGATGACGAGCCGGGCAAACACCCACCAATGCCGCTTCGCAAACACGATCACCGTCTCATCGGGCCGCAACCAGTCGATGCGCCGCACTTTGTCCAGCACATCGAGCGCCTCTTGCGAATACACCAGGCGCGGCTTGATGTCCGGGCGCCGGCTCAACAGATCCTGGAAATCCTTGCGCGGCAGATACCAGAGCTTTGTCTTTGGCTCCAGGGCTTCGGCAGTGTCGCGGCAGCGAATGCCGGTGAGGAACGACAGCTCGTTGAACACGCCTCCGGGATTGACCAGCCGGCGCTGCTCGACATCCTGCTGGTCGGTCCAGCGCACCGCGACGCGCCCCCGGCGCAGAATGTACAAGTTGGTCTTATCGCTCCCGATCTCGTAAATCAGTTGTCCCTGGTTGGCAGAGTCCGAGTGCAGCAGCGCCGCCACAAGTTTGAACTCGTCATCTGTCAGGCGCGAAAACAGCGGCAGGCTGCGCAACGCCATCATCACATCGCGCGAGGGGTCGCCAGACGACTGGCCGGCGCGCGGCCCTGGTGGGCCGGCGCTGAACAAGGTGTCGCTCGCAGCCCTGTTGGCGCCAGGGCTGGTGTAGAGTCCGCTGTCCATGCCCGATGTCACAGGCCATTCTACGCGGCCTGCCATGCATCGATTTTCCAACAGGGGCGATTTGCCTGCGTGGATTGCCCGGCTATAGATCTCACCGCCCGACCCCCTCTCCTGGAAGGAGAACAGGCCGGCTTCGCAAGCATTGCGCGCAGGCAGAGTTGTGGGGCAAGCCGGCGGCTTGCCCTGCCCGGCGCAGCCTCTACTGCTTCGCTCGCGCAGATTCCCACAGGACGCGCCACACGAACTCAATGAGCGCCAGTTGCCGGCGCCAGCGCCGTGGCTCGCGCAGCAGGCGATATAACCATTCCAGACCCGCCTCCTGCATCCATTTCGGCGCGCGTTTTTGCGCGCCGGCCAGAAAGTCGAACGCGCCGCCCACACCCATTCCTACCAGGCCCGGCGCTTCGTCGGCAGGTCGCTCGGTGTCGTGAATGATTGGGAGATTGCGCGCCAGCCATATATCCTGGGCCGGCGCGCCGTAGGCCACGAACAGCAGGTTGGGGCGCGCCTTTCGCACACGCGCCACAATATCGGCCTCGTCTTCCATGCGGGGCGAGCCGGCATGAGTGCCCGTGACCAGCAGGCCGCTGTACTTGAACGCCATGATGGCTGCCGCGCGCTCGGCCACGCCCTCGCGCGCGCCCAGGAAGAACGCGCGCCAGCGGTGTTGCGACCCGGCGGCGCAGAGACGCTCCACCAGGTCGACACCGGCAACGCGCTCTCGCAAGGGACGCCCCATCCGCCGCGCAGCCCATAGCACGCCCGCGCCATCCGGCACATTCAGCGCCGTCTTGTCGAGCGCCTGCGCGAATGCCGGGTTGCGCTGAGCAGCCATGATGAACTCGGGGTTGACTGTGGCGATCTGGTGCGCGCCTCCGCCCGCCATCAGAGCCATCACGCGATCGCGCGTCTCCGCCGAGGTGACATCGTCGATGCGCACACCCAGGATGCGGAGCGCCGGCGCGTGGCGCTCGACAGGCACGGAGTTGAGCGATGATGCCGGAGTCATGTGAGTGAGGGGCTGCGGCATGTCAACGCCTCCAGGATCGCGCGGGCGCAATCCTGCCAGTTGAAACGCGCCACATTGCGCATACCGGCCGCGATCAGCCGGGAGCGGATCACCGGATCGCGCATGGCCTGGAACAGGCCGTCGCCGATGGCCCGCTCATCCAGCGGGTTCACCAGAATGGCCCCGTCGCCGGCCACCTCGGGCAGGGACGACGTGTTGCTGCACACCACCGGGACGCCGGCCGATTGCGCCTCCAGCACAGGAAAGCCAAACCCTTCGTGGAGAGATGGGAAAGCCAGCGCGCGCGCAACGCTCAACAGCGCTGCTTTCTCTTCGTCCGTGATGTATCCGATCAGCCGCACACTGTGCGATAGCTCCTGCGCCTCGATCTCGGCGCGCTGGGTTGCCGCTTCGCCGCTCCAGCCGGCTGCGCCGGCCAGCACCAGCAGCGGGGGCGGCAGGTCAGCCGGGTAGTTTGTCAGCATTCGCCGCCACGCCCGAATCAGCCGGCGCAGATTCTTGCGCGGTTGCAGTGTTCCCACGTGCAGGGCAAAGGTCTGGCCGGCATCCAGACCGAACCGGCGCAGCGCCGCCTGGCGTTCGTCATCGGACACCTTCGGCAGCGCCATCGCGCCAGGATAAGCCACACGGATGCGATCCGGCGGGACATGGTAGAAACGATGAATGTCCTGGCGCGTTGCTTCGGAGTCTGCAATGATGGACGATGCGTGTCGCGCCGCAAACCGGGCGCTCCAGTCGAGATAGACGCGTTGTTGCCAGGGGTGCGCCGAGGGGAAATGCCGGTAGCCGATGTCATGCAGCGTGACCACCACGCGCATTCGGCCCGATTGCCCCGGCAACGCGAGCGTGACCGGCAGGACGTGCGCCGGGATGAACAGCGCATCGGGCGGGTGGCGCATGATCTCGACGCCCAGGCCGGTGTGCGTCCACAGCCGGCGCCGCCGGATCGGGCGTGTCTGCGCCTCATGTGGCGGATGTTCCATGTCCAGAGCAAGCGCGCTGAGATCCTGTTCGCCGCGCGCATAGAGCCGGAAGTGATGCTGCGGCACAATCTGGATCAGCGCATGGATGACTTCACGCGAGTATCGTTCCGTGCCGGTCTGGATGGTTGCTGATACTCGGCTGGCGTCGATGCCGATGATCACGCCGATGATTATCGCTGATTCGTCGGCGGGTTCGGCGCGTCGGCGGTCGTCGCTGTCCGTTGCGCGTAGAAGTAGCTCCTGCGCAGTTTGTGGTCGTCGTAGCTGAAGATCGCCCGGTCGCGATGCGCCCACAGGAAATTGACGATGGCGATGTCGCCGAGGCAGGACAAGGTGTGCAAGCACAACAGGCCGGCGATGAACAAATCGTATTCAGGCGTGAGGAAATACAGCCCGCCCAGCGCGATGCTGATGGCAACGAGCGGGGCGACTGCCAGCCACACGTATTCGCGCTGGTTGACCACGAAGCGATCGGCGATGGTGTAGATCAGGCCCTTGCGCCACTCGGCCACGAACTTCACGACGCGCGCGCCGATGGCTCTGTAGGTGACGGCGTGAATGCCTTCGTGAATCGGCGCAATCACCACAGACCCGATCAGCGCCAGAATGATCTGGGCTATGCCGGACTCGGCGGTATAGCTCGGATTGGTCAACTCGGCGATGAACATGCCCACGGTGACCACGGCGAAGATGTAGAAAGCCATGCTGCCGAGATTGAGCTTGAACATGTATCGCCCGAGGAAGTCCGTCGGATTGCGCATGTCCAGCTCGCAGATCAACTCGTACTGCGAGGTGTCGCGCAGATCGATGGGGCGCGGCCGGCGCGCAGGGGGGTGATGGATTGTCATACAGACACAGACCTTATCTCACACGCGGCTCCGGCTGCCATCTACATGCCGGGCGCCGCACTCGGCCAATCGGTCAAAGGGCTGAACTGGGACGGATCGAAGTTGAAACCGGTCCCGAATGGGGCGCGGCTGACTGTGCGCGCGCTGATCTGCCCGCTCTGAATATCCAGTGTCGGGAATCCGCGCGCGTGGCGGCGGTACAGGTCGGGGTGCGCCTGCAAGACGGCATTCCGGGTTTGGGCCGGCCACATTGACAGGCCGGCGAAGTAGTGGTGACCATTGCGCTCGGCGTGCGGTATGCCCAGCGTAGCGACCACGGCCAGGTCCTGTAACAGTGCCACCGGCCCGATGTTGCTCAGGTCTTCGGCGCTCATGATCAGTCTCGCGCCTGGATCAGCTCGCCGGCGACGTTCGATGAGGCAGGCGTTGGCGATGCCCTTGAACACCCCTTTGCAGTTCTTGTGGCTCGTGCCGTGATATCCGCAGTCGAGCGCAAGGGCAAGCGTGTCAAGCGGCCCATCGGATTCGTCGATGATGAGAGGCGGGCGATCGGGCCATGCGCCAAAGGCGGCTCGCGCTTCATCCGACAGCGCCGCGCTGCGATGCAGCGGCTGTTCGACAAACAGCAGCCGGCGCAGGAAGGGCGCAAGGCGCGCGTCTGCCGTCAATGCGCGCCAGAACTCGCGGAACGACGCCACGTGTTGATACATCTCGTTGCCGTCGAGGGTGAAGGCATAGTCGGCCGGCGCATTATTTTCGAGCACTGCTGCAATGCGCGCCAGGCGATCGAGGTCTTTGGCCGGCTCGCCAGAGAGCTTGAGCTTGAAGTGAGACAGGCCATAAGCCTGGATGCAGGCTGCGAGAGATTGCGGCAGGCCGTCGTCCAGACGCTCGACGTCGGGGATTTCGGCGTCGGTGAGGGGATCGCTCAGGCCGACGGTGTGCCGCACGGTGATCTGCGCCAATGGCTGCGCCGGCAGATAGTTGGCCGGCTGGCTGTGCGACAGCTCCGGGTAGATATCGCCCAGCCGGATGCCCAGCGCGTTGGCGCGAACCGACTCTGCGAAGGTGACGCCTGTGGCTTTGCAGTAAGCATCGATCAGGGCGCGTTCGACCAGCGATGCCCCGAAGCCGGAGAGAAGCGGCGGGTAACCCTGCGCGTCGCCCCACACGCGCTGGTCGTGATAGATCTGCTGCCACAGCTCGAAGACGGTCTTGCCGGGCGGCGCTGCGCGGGCTATGTCCAGCGCGCGCTGAATGACGGTCACCATTTCGGCGATGTCATCGGCCGGGCTCCTGTCGGGGTTCTTGGTAAACCACTTGGGCGGCAGATGATCGGCGGCGAGGCCGGTTGCGCGCGTGGAGCCGACAACCACCATCACTTGCGCGAACAGGTGCGGCACTTCGGTTAACCGGGCAATCCCATATCGAAAGGGCATGCGCGTGCGCAGGGTGAGCGCGAATGCGCGCGCATCTTCGATCTGAATGCTCATCGGGGCGATTCTACTCTGCTGCGCAGAACGACTACAATCGCGACGAGGTGAAGGTATGATATGAACAGCGCGCCACGTTCTCCGGGACTGCTTCCGCTCGTGTTTGCTCCGCTTCCGCTGGGCAGCATCCGGCCGGCCGGCTGGCTGCTCAATCAGCTTCGCATCCAGGCCGGCGGTTTGAGCGGCCACCTTGACGAGTTCTGGCCCGATGTCGCTCAGAGTGGCTGGATCGGCGGAAGCGCCGAGGGCTGGGAGCGCGGCCCCTACTGGCTCGATGGCATCGTGCCGCTGGCCTGGCTGCTCGACGACGCGCGCCTGAAGGCAAAGGCACAACGCTGGATGGATTACATCCTGACCCACCAGCGCGAGGATGGCTGGCTGGGGCCGGTGAAGGATGAGGCAACCGGCCGCTATCAGGAGTACGACCCGTGGCCGGTGTTCGTGGCGCTCAAGGCCATGACGCAATACCACGAAGCCACCGGCGACCCGCGCGTGATTCCGGCCATGCAGCGCTTCCTGCAGCGCCTGGACCGGCTGCTGGATGAGAAGCCGCTATTCGACTGGGGCAAACATCGCTGGGCCGATCTGGTGTTGAGCATCCACTGGCTGCACGACCGCACCGGCGAAGACTGGCTGTTGAGTCTGGCGGCCAAAGCGCGCGCGCAGGGGTTCGACTGGATGGCCCACTTCGCCAACTTCCCGCACACGGCGCGCACCGCGCTCGCCGACTGCACGCTGGACACGCACGTGGTGAACAATGCCATGGCGATCAAGGCAGGAGGGGTGTGGTATCGCCAATCCCACGCAGCCGCCGACCGCGCGTCGGTCTTCCACACCATCGCCATGCTGGACACGTATCACGGGCAGGCCAGCGGCGTGTTCACCGGCGACGAGCACCTGGCCGGCCTCAATCCATCGCAGGGCACAGAGCTGTGCGCGGTGGTCGAATACCTGTTCTCGCTCGAAGTGTTGAGCAGCATTCTGGGCGAGCCGGCGTTCGGCGACCGGCTGGAGCGCATCGCTTTCAACGCGCTGCCGGCCGCCTTCTCGCCCGACATGTGGGCGCACCAATACGACCAGCAAGCCAACCAGGTTGTGTGCAGGATTTCCGAAGACCGCATCTACACCAACAACGCCGCCGACTCGAACATCTTTGGTCTGGAGCCGAACTACGGGTGCTGCACGTCGAACATGCATCAGGGGTGGCCGAAGTTCGCGGCGCATCTGTGGATGGCAACGCAGGACGGCGGGCTGGCGGCAATTGCGCACGCGCCGTGCCAGATCGAGACGACGCTGCGCGGCGCGCCGGTGCGGGTGATTGTGGAGACGGATTATCCCTTCCGGGACACGGTTCATATCACCGTGCAGGCGCAGGAGGGCGTTCGCTTTCCGCTGTTATTGCGCATCCCGGCCTGGGCCGACGGCGCGACGCTCCGAGTGGATGATGAGCCGGCCATACCTGTCGCGTCGGGCGCTTTCCACCGCCTCGAACGGGACTGGCGCAACATTTCCCGGATTACACTGCGCCTGCCGATGCCCGCGCAGGTCGAGCGGCGCTACCACGGCAGTGTGTCGATCTCGCGTGGGCCGCTGGTGTATAGCCTGAAGATGGGCGAAGACTGGCGCGTGGCGCGCGACGACCCGCCGCACAGCGACTGGGAGGTGTATCCCACCACGCCGTGGAATTACGCATTGCGCATCGATCCCGATCAGCCGGAGCAAGCGGTGACTTTTGAGGAACGCCCGATCGGCGCGACGCCGTTTTCACCGGAAGGCGCGCCGGTTGTGGCGCGGGTGAAAGGCCGGCGCGTGCCGGCGTGGGACATCGAGCACAACGCCGCCGGCACGCTCCCCATCAGCCCCGTTCAATCAGACGAGCCGCTCGAAGACTTGACGCTGATCCCGTATGGCTGCGCGAACCTGCGCGTGACCGAGTTCCCGGTTCTGGTTTAGCCGGCAGGCAGTTCACGCAATTGATCGAGCGACGCCCGACGCGCCGGGACCAGGCGCAACGCACCGCGCCGAGTTTCACAGCAGTCGGCCAGGGCGCGTCTTCACCGGCGCAGAGTTGATGGTGTATTGCGCGCGGCGTCATCTGCGCCCTGCCGGCCCGGATCGCATCGAGCGGGCAAAGCGCAGCGCATAGCGAATCGCATCGCGGGCCTCCTCGCTGCGCGCAAGCCACGCCAGGCCAAAGTATGCGGCGGCGGCGGCCGGCACAGCCAGCAACGTCGCCAGCAGGCCATCGCCAAGCGCGACCATCCACATCCACAATCCCAGCCCCATGCCCAGCGCGGCCAGGGCGCTGCGGCCGGCGGCAGTCAGCATTCTGCCCACCGACAGCTCCGGCACGCGGGCCGCCAACAGACCGAGCAGCACGGCTGTCTCGATGGCCGTGGCGATCGTGTTTGCCAGCGCCAGCCCTCCGAAGGGTAAGACCCCGGCAGCGCGAAAGACGCCGGTCAGCCAGAGACTGAGGATGATGTTGAGCGCCATGCCGGCCACGCCCAGAACGACCGGTCGGGTCGTGTCTTTCAGCGCATAGAAGCCGCGCGTCACCACTTCGAGCACCGAATGGCCGGCCAGTCCGGCGCCATACCAGATCAGCGCGAAACTGACTGCCTGGGTGTCCCGCCAATCAAACGCGCCCCGTTCGAATAGCAGGCGAATGAGCGGCTGGCCAAGCAGGATCAGGCCGATCGACGCCGGCAGGCTGAGCATGAACACCATGCCGATTGCCCGCGCCGCCAGACGCGCAAACTCGGCGCGCTCGCCTCTGGCCGCGTGCGCGCTGATGGCCGGAAAGAGCACCGTAGCCATGGCCTGCGCGATAGCCACTTGCGGCAGCAGCATGACCGCGAATGCAATCGTCAGGGCAGACACAGCCCCCTCGCCCATGCCCGACGCCAGGTTGGTGTTGACGATGAAGTTGATCTGAACGGCGCCCAGACCCACCATGCGCGGCAACATCAAACGGACAACCTGGCGCACGTCGGCGCGCACGTCGGCGCGCATGTCGGCGGGTATTGCGCACTGCGTATTGTGTGTTGCGTGTCGAGCGTTGAGCGTTGAGGGTTGGGGGTTGGGAATACCGGAGGGCTGCATAGGCATGGCGGCGCGCGAGGCGCGCCAGACGCGCAGGAGGGATGGCAACTGAATCGTCAGATGCATCGCTGCGCCAAGCACTACGCCGGCTGCCAGACCGTAGGCGCCCCATCCGCGCAACACCAGCGCGCCGAAAATGATGCCGAGGTTGTACAGCCAGGGCGCCAGGGCCGGGGCGATAAACGAACCATTGGACTGCAACACACCCATCAGCAAGCCGCTCACGCCGAAGATCACCGTCGCCACGAGCATGATGCGCATGAGCGAGGCAGTCAGCTCGACCTGAGCAGAGCCGAAGCCGGGGGCGATGACCGCGCGGACGAGGTGAGGCGCGAACGCGCCGGCTGCCACCGCAAACATGGACAGGACGACAAAGACCAGCGCAGCAACTGCGCGAACCAGTCGCCACGCGGCGCGCTGTCGATCCTGCGCCAGGTGGGTCATGTAGACCGGGATGAATGCCGAAGCCAGAGCGCCGCTCGCAAACAGGCTGTACAGCAGATCGGGGATGCGAAAGGCTGTGTTAAAAGCATCGTATTCGGCGCCGGCCCCGAACTGCGATGTCACCACCACGCGCTGGACAAAACCGATCAGGCTGCCGACAACAGAGATCGCCCCCACACTGAGCGCGGCGCGGGCGAGGGATCGTGGTCGCAAGAAGTCACTTCCGTAATTGACAGTGGATTTACCGCCCACTATAATGCCTCGCAATTTGCCGGCCTCGGCGCACGCATTCGCCCGGATGCGCGCGCCATCGACCATGACGTCGTCCTCTGTGAGCCGGCCCAAAGCAGGACGTGTGTTCGTCCAGGCATGAGAATGATTGCTTCTGCGCTGGCAGGGGAACCGTGCCACCCCTGGACTCTGGACAAGGAGGTGATTCGCGCCCTGATTTCCGTATGACTGTGTGCCAGCAGACGGCGTGGCGTTGTCATGGCGGGGAGCGGGCTTTCCATTCGGACACAAAACTAAATTGCAGACCAGTACTCTCAGCAACCCGATAGCAGTCTGAAGATCGAACGAATCAAATGGAGGAGAAAATGAATAGTCGATCGATCAAAGTGCTCAGTGTATTGGGCGCGGCCACCCTCATGCTGGCAGCCTGCGCGGCTCCCCGGCCCGCAGCCCAGCCGGCTGAGGCGCCGAAAGATCAGCCCGCCGCGCCGGCCGGCGGAGAGATCAAGGTCGCCATCCTGGCGCCCCTGTCCGGGCCGGTGCCCACCTTCGGCGTGTCCACGCGCGACGGCGCGCTGCTCGCCATCGAGGAGTGGAACGCCAGGGGCGGCGTGAACGGCATGAAGATCGTGCCGATCGTCGAAGACAGCCAGTGCACGCCCGACCCGGCTGTGAATGCCGCCAACAAGGTCATCGACCAGGACGGCGTGAAGTTCATTATTGGCGAAGTGTGCTCCAGCGCCTCGATTCCAATCTCCGAGATCGCCAACGCCAAGAAGGTGCTTCAGATCAGCCCAACATCGACCAACCCTGGCGTGACCGTGGGCAGCGATGGCGCAGTCAAGCCGTACACCTTCCGCGCGTGCTTCATTGACCCGTTCCAGGGCCAGGTGGCCGCCAAGTTCGCCCTGGACACCTTGAAGGTCAGGACGGCGTTCATCATGCTCGACCAGGCCAACGACTATGTGCGCGGCCTGGCCGAGTTCTTCGAGAAGTCGTTCACCGAGGGTGGCGGCCAGATCGTCGGCAAGGAAACCTACACCGGCAAGGACACGGACTTCTCGGCCATTCTGTCCAAGGTGGCGGAAGCCAGGCCGGATATGGTCTACCTGCCCGATTACTACAACATCGTGAACCTGGTCACCAAGCAAGCTAAAGAGAAGGGCTTGACCATGCCGTTCATGGGCGGCGATGGCTGGGATTCCTCGGACCTCGATAATGCGGCAGCCGACGGCGGCTACTTCACGAACCACTACTCCTCGGAAGACACACGGCCCGAGGTGGCTGCCTTCATCAAGGCATATGGCGCGAAGTACGAGGGCAAGGTGCCGGACGCGCTGGCCGTGCTGGCCTATGACGCGGCCAACATCCTGCTGGAGAGCATCAAGGCTGCCGGCACCGCAGACGACACCGACAAGGTGCGCGCCGCGATGAGCGCCATCAACTTCAACGGCGTGTCGGGCAATGTCACGTTCGACGCAAACAACAACCCGGTCAAATCGGCTGTGGTGTTGCAGGTGAAGGACGGCAAAGTCGTCTACAACTCGACCGTCAATCCGTAACCTGACACGCATGGCATCATGCAAGTGGAGGGAGCGCCTGCGGCGAGCGCCACGGCCCCCTCCACTTGCGCCGTCTGACGGAGTGCCCCGCCGATGCAACAAGCAAGCGCCGAACGACCTCGTGTTAGCCAATCCCGCCAGCCGGCGCCTCTCTCACCGCGCGCGTCTGGCGCAGGACTGGCCTGGATCGGCCGCGGTTTTCTGCTCATTCTCGCAGCCGTTGTTGCTCTTATCCTGGCGCGCAATCTCCTCGATAACCCCCGCCTGTTTGCGCAGATCGTGATCAGCGGCCTGCAACTTGGTTTCGTATACGCCCTGATCGCGCTCGGCTACACCATGGTGTACGGCATCGTCCGGCTGATCAATTTTGCGCACGGCGACGTGTTCATGGTCGGCTCATTTGTCAGCTTCTTCGCCGTGTCGCGCTTCTCGCTGCACACCTGGCCGGAGACGGCATTTCCCGGAATGTCGCCCGATCTGTCCACACTGATCGGCGCAATCTCGGTCATCCTGCTGTCGATGGTTGTCTGCGCAATTCTGGCTGTGGTGATCGAGCGGGTGGCGTACAAGCCCTTGCGAAACGCGCCGCGCATCACCGCGCTTATCACTGCAATCGGCGTGTCTTTCTTTCTGGAGTTCTTCGGGGCGCTGAACTTCGTGTTCTCGCCGCGCTTCATCCCCTATCAGCGGCCCTTCGACGTGTACGCCTACTACATTGGGGGCAGCGGGATCGGCATGGTCACGCCCAGCAACCCGGCCCCGCCCGACAGCATCACCTTCTCCAGCATTTTCGTGATCATTGTGATCACATCGATCCTGATGCAGGCATTGCTGCAATGGCTGGTGAAACGGACGAAGATGGGCAAGGCTATGCGCGCGTCGGCGGTTGACAAGCCGACAACGCGGCTGATGGGCGTGAATGTCGACCGCGTCATTTCATTCACGTTCGCCATCGGCGCGGCGTTCGCCGGGCTGGCCGGCGTGCTGTTCGCCATTGCCTATCCATCCATTCACACCCAGTTGGGCATTTTGCCCGGCCTGAAGGCATTTGTGGCCGCCGTGCTCGGCGGCATCGGCAGCATCCCCGGCGCGCTGGTTGGCGCGCTGATCATGGGGCAAGCGGAATCGCTGACTGCGGGATACATCTCCACGCCCATGCGCGACGCCGTCGCCTTCACCATTCTGATCGTCGTGCTGCTCGTTCGACCCACCGGCATTTTCGGCGAGCCAACAGGAGAAAAGGCCTGACATGGAACTGGGATTTCTGCTCGGCTCCATCATCAAGATCGTGGCGGTGCTGGGCTGGCTATATGGTCTGCTGCAAGTCATGGCGCATGCGTCGCGCTGGGTGAAGATCGCCGGCATGATTGCGGCCTTTGGCATCATCCAGGCCGCCTTCAGCCTGAAGATCGGCGACCAGTCCATTCTCAACGATTTCGACGCCGGCCTGCTGTTCCAGGCGTGCACCATGGCCATGGTTGCGCTGGGACTGAACCTGATCTACGGCTTCAACGGCCAGTTCAGCCTGGGCCAGTGGGGCTTCTACGGTCTGGGCGCCTACGCAGCCGCATACGTGACTTACAAGTGGGCCAATGACCGAACATCCAGCGCTCTGTTCGTGCTGCTGATCGGCGTGATCCTGGCCGGCGCCACCATCCTGATGCTGCGGCGCTTTCTCAGCCGCTACTACAACCTGCCGGTGCTGTCCGCATTTACCCTGTACCTGCTCGGCTGCGTGGCAGCGGCGGCAGTGGCCGTCGTCGCCGGCAATGCTGTTGCCTCGGTCATCGACCCCTTGTTTGGGAGCAGGGAAGCGCCGGGGCTGTTGAGCGGCGACCTCGCGCTCCAAATCGTCTTTGTGCTGGCCGTGCTGTGCGCCGGCGTCTTTGCGGCAGAGGTCAGCTTCTTATTTGGCTTGCCGGTGCTCAGTCTGGGCAGCGATTACTTCGGCATCGCCACGCTGGGATTCTCCATCGTCATCAACACCCTGATGGTCAACTCGGACACCATCCTCCCCTTCCCGGAGATGAAGGGCGGGCGGGGCATGATCGGCATCCCCAAGCTGACCACCTGGTTCTGGGTGTTCATCTTCCTGCTGCTGGTGATTGTGGTAATGCGCAACCTGATTCACTCCAGCACCGGGCGGGCCATCATGTCGGTTCGAGAAGACGAGACTGCCTCGAAAGCGATGGGGATCGATGTAGCCAGCAACAAGCTGCTCACCTTCGTTATCGGCAGCCTGTTCGCCGGCCTGGGCGGCGGCATCTACGCGCACTACATCGGCTTCCTCAGCCCCGGCACCTTCAGTTTTCTGGCCGGGTTCAACCCGCTCATCGTCGTTGTCTTCGGCGGGCTGGGCAGCATGACCGGCACGCTGGCGGCCTCATTCGGCTGGATGTTTTTCCTGGAGGGGTTGCTGCGCGTGCTGCTGGGACAACTCGGAACCGAGGCGCCGACATGGCGTTTTGTGCTCTACCCCATTGCGCTGTTGCTGCTGATGTTGCTGCGCCCACAGGGGCTGCTGGGCAAGACGGAATGGGGGTTCCTGCGCGCGCCGGCGGTCAAGCCCCGCGCCCCGGCCAGCCCTCCGCCAGACGCCAGAGCCACCCCGGCGCCCGCGCCGGCGGCCAAATAACGACATCCCCAAAGATAGTGTGTGATTGATATGGCGAATAGCAACGGCAGCGCACCGCCCAATGGCGCCGCGATTCTCGACATTCAGGGCCTGACCAGATTTTTCGGGGGTCTGCGGGCCGTCAATGACTTCAGCCTGACCATCCATCAGGGCGAACTGATCGGCCTGATCGGCCCGAACGGCGCCGGCAAAACCACGGTGTTCAACCTGATTACCGGGCTGTACACACCATCGAGCGGCGACATCCGGTTTCTCGGTCAGTCCATCGCCGGCCTCGAACCCTTCGAGATCACCCAGCGCGGCATCGCACGCACGTTCCAGAACATCCGGCTGTTTCCGAACCTGACCGTCCTCGACAACGTGCGCATCGCGTACCATTTTCACGCCGGCTACACCCTGTTCGACGCGATTCTGCGCAACCGCAGCTTTGACAGGCAGGAAAAGGAACTGACCGAGCGCGCCCAGGATTTTCTGGCCATCTTCAAGCTGGAGCGCGTGCAGGACGAGCTGGCCGTCAACCTGCCCTACGGCGAGCAGCGCCGCGTCGAGATCGCGCGCGCGCTGGCGTCCAACCCGCGCCTGCTGCTGCTCGACGAGCCGGCAGCCGGCATGAACCCCAACGAGATCCTGAACCTGATGGAACTGATTGGCTTCATTCGCGAGCGATTCGACCTGACCATCCTGCTGATCGAGCATCAGATGCGGGTCGTCATGGGCATCTGCGAACGGATCACCGTGATGGATTTCGGCGAGGTGATCGCGCGCGGCACGCCCAGTGAAATCCAGAACAACGAGCGCGTCATCGAAGCCTACCTGGGCAGGGGCGCGAACTAGGGGAACGGCACATGCTGCTTGAAATCAACGATTTGCACGTCTACTACGGCGCGATTCACGCGCTGCAGGGCGTCTCTTTCAACGTGAACGAGGGCGAAATCGTCACTCTGATCGGCGCGAACGGGGCCGGCAAGTCCACCACACTGCGCGCCATCTCCGGCCTGCTGACCCCGCGCCGGGGAACCATCCGCTACAAAGACCGCGATATCACTTCCATGTCGGCAGAGGATATCGTCCGTCTCGGCGTGTGCCACGTGCCGGAGGGCCGGCGCATCTTTGCGCCGCTTACCGTGCGCGAAAACCTGGAACTGGGCGCCTATACACGCAAAGACAAAGCCGAGATCGACAAGACCATGCAGCGCGTGTTTGCCAGTTTTCCCCGGCTCAGGGAGCGCATCAACCAGCTTGGCGGGACGCTGTCTGGCGGAGAGCAGCAGATGCTGGCCATGGGGCGCGGACTGATGAGCCGGCCCAGCCTGTTGCTGCTCGACGAGCCGTCGATGGGACTCAGCCCGTTGCTGGTGGAAGAAATCTTTCGCATCATCAAAGAGATCAACGCGCAGGGCACCAGCATTCTGCTGGTCGAGCAAAACGCGCTGATGGCGCTGTCGGTAGCGCACCGCGCCTACGTGCTCGAAACCGGCAACATCGTCCTGCAGGGCAGCGCACGCGACATGCGCGAGAATCCGCAGGTGAAGGCCGCATACCTGGGCGTGGCGTAGGGTTGCAGGTTGTTCAGGTTGTTGATGAACTTGACGAACCTGACGAATCTGCCCAACCTGAAATGTGGTAACATCGTGTTTGCTTCGGGGAGTGGCGCAGCCTGGTAGCGCGCACGGTTCGGGTCCGTGAGGTCCCGGGTTCAAATCCCGGTTCCCCGACTCCGTGATTTTGGATTTGTGATTTGGGATTTTGGATTGCGACTCTGGTGACGTGCACAAATCCAAAGTCTCTGGTCGAGAATCCAAAACAGTAATGCTAGTCCCCGACGAGCCGATTCGAGCCCGAAGAGAAAAGAAAACCGCCGTGTTCCCGGCAGCCCGGTGGGATGCTTTCGTCGAGCAGCACCCGTACGGACATTTCCTTCAGACCAACACCTGGGGCGAGCTAAAGTCCCAACACGGCTGGCAGCACCTCCGCTCCACCGTCGTTAGCGCAGACACGGAATTGATCGGCGGCTCCATTCTTCTTTTCCGGCGCTTGCCGTTCGGCCTCGGCACGCTCGCGTACGCGCCGCGCGGCCCGGTCGTCAACTGGGACAATCGCGACACAGCCACAGCCGTCATCAACATCACTGCCAGAACCGCCCGCAGCCGGGGCGCCATCGGCCTGATCGTCGAGCCGGAACTGCTCGACACGCCCTCCGACCGACGGACACTCACCGCATGCGGCCTGACCCCGCTCGACCTGCACGTGCAACCCCGCCGCACCATCTGGATCAATCTGGACGTGGAAGAGGAAGTGGACATCCTCTCTCCCATGAAACAGAAAACGCGCTACAACATTGGTCTGGCCCGGCGCAGGGGCGTGACCGTGCGCGAAGGGACACCCGACGATGTGGCCGTTTTCTACGCCTTGTCGCAAACCACTGCCGAGCGCAACGAATTCGCAATCTATCCTGAGTCCTATTACCGATCGTTCCTGAATCTTTTTGGCCCCGCCAACGCTAATCGCGCCCGTCTGATGGTGGCCGAACACAATAAGCGCGTGCTGGCTGCCCTGGTTGTCGTTGCCTTCGGCAAGCGCGCCACTTACCTGTACGGCGCCAGCAGCAATGAAGGCCGCGACTTGATGCCGACCTATCTGCTGCAATGGGAAGCCATGCGCTGGGCGCGCGAACGCGGTTGCCGCACCTATGATCTGTGGGGGGTGCCCGATGAAGATGAGGCCGTCCTCGAAGCGAACTTCAAGGATCGCAACGACGGCTTGTGGGGTGTCTATCGCTTCAAGCGCGGCTTCGGCGGACAGGTGGTGCGACACATCGGCGCGTGGGGGCAGGTGTTTTCGCCGGCGCGCTGGTGGTTGTATGCTCAAGCCCGCCGGCTGCGCAAAACCACCGGCCTGAGCGGCTAACCCCGCCCCATCACCCTGTCACCTTGTCACCTTGTCACCCTGTCACCCTGTCACCCTGTCACCTTGTCACCTCCCCCCGCCATGTCAGACGCCATTCACCATTTTCCCAAAGATTTCAAATGGGGCACCGCAACGGCCGCATACCAGGTCGAAGGCGACAGCCACAACAACCAGTGGGCGCTCTGGGAACAGACGCCGGGCAACATTCGCACCGGCCACAAGGCCGGCCTGGCCTGTGACTGGTGGCGCAATGCCGAGGCCGACTTTGATCGCATGGTCGATCTCGGCCTGAATGCCCATCGCCTGTCGCTGGAGTGGAGCCGCATCGAGCCGCAGGAGGGCCGGTTCGACGATGCTGCCATCGACCGCTACCGGCAGATGCTGCTGGGGTTGCGGCAGCGCGGCATCGAACCCATGGTCACGCTGCACCACTTCACCAACCCCATATGGCTCGAAGAGCGCGGCGCCTGGGAGTCTGAGGAGGTTGTGCCCAGGTTTCAGCGATTCGTTGCAAAGGTCGTCCGGTCGATGGGAGATTTGTGCGATCTGTGGTGCACCGTCAACGAGCCGAACATCTACGCCATCATGGGCTATCTGACGGATGACGGGCATATGCCCCCCGGCCGGCCCGGCAACTTTGACCTGACCCTGCGCGTCATCCGCAACATGCTGCTGGGCCATGCGGCGGCATACCAGACGCTGCACGAGCATCAGCCGCTGGCCCGCGTCGGCATTGCGCACCACATGCGCGAGTTTCAGCCGCTGCGCCCGAACAACATATTGGATCAAATCGTCGCCCGCCTGCAAGACAACGCCTTCAACCAGAGCATCATCGACGCGCTTACCCGTGGGCGTTGGGGCGCCATTCTGGGGCGCGGCGCGTCACAAAGCGCGCGCGGCGTACGCGGCACGCTGGACTGGTTCGGGCTGAATTACTACTCGCGCACCCGCAGTTATTTCGACGCCAAACGCCGGGACATGCTGTTCAGCAACATCACCGACACGCCGGGCGGCGAGATGAGCGATCACGGCTACGGCGAAATCTATCCCGACGGGTTGATGCACTGCCTGCGCCGGCTGGCAAGACATCGCCTGCCCATCTATGTCACAGAAAACGGCCTGCCCGATGACGACGATGATCAGCGTCCGGCGTTCATCGTCCGGCACCTGCGCGTGCTATGGACGGCGGCCCAGTTCAACTACAAGATTCAGGGGTATTACCACTGGTCGCTGATCGACAACTTCGAGTGGGGCCAGGGCTGGCGCATGAAGTTCGGGCTGTATGAAGTGGACCCGCTCACGCAGGAGCGCAAACCGCGCAACAGCGCCTGGCTGTACCGCGACATCGCCAAAGCCAATGCGCTCAGCAGCGACATCGCGCGCCGGCACACGCCCGAACTGCTGCCGGCGCTGTTTCCCTGAGCCGCCGGCCAGCTTCACCACGCGATGTGTTAAGCTGGTTGACAGGGTGAATGCCATGACACTCACGACTGCAACTGACACAGTGCCACTGGAGACAGACAGTGATGGCGTTATCCGTGTAGGAAAGACACGGGTTACGTTTGACACCGTGATCTCAGCTTTTCTGGAGGGGGCAACCGCCGAGGAGATCATCTTCCAGTACCCCTCGCTCGATCTGGCTGATGTGTACTCGGTAATTGCCTACTACCTGAGGCGGCGCGATGAGGCAGAGACTTATCGCCAGCGGCGTCAGGAGCAGGCTCACAGGATGCGGGAAGAGAACGAAGTCCGATTCGATCCTGCGGGCGTGCGCGAGCGCCTGCTGGCGCGTCGCGCCGGGAAAGAGCAATAGACAATGCTTCGCCTGGCCGCAGATGAGAATTTCAACAATGACATCGTTCGCGGCCTGTTGCGCCGCAATCCTCTTCTGGACATTGTGCGCGTTCAGGATGTTGGACTTTCAGGCTCGGAGGATCCTGCGATTCCGGAATGGGCAGCCCGCGAAGGACGTGTGTTGCTGACTCATGATGTTGCCACACTGACACGCTACGCTTACGAGCGTGTTCTGGCAGACAAGTCCATGCCTGGCGTCTTCGAAGTGAGTCGTGATGTCCCGCTGGGAGTCGCTATAGAAGACCTTTTGCTAATAGCCGAATGCAGCATCGAGGGGGAATGGGAGAGTCAGGTGCGCTACCTGCCTTTGCGGTAAACGCTCGCAAAGGCCGGAGAACGCCAACTGTCACGAAGGCTGATTCAGCGCGGCCTGCGCCGGCGGCGGGGGTTGAATCATCTCCATCGTGATGCCGTCGGGATCGAGAAAGTACACGGTGTAGCCGCCCTTGTTCACGCCGGCCTCGATCGCCACCGGCGCCTCAGCCTTGAAGCGCACCCCCAGCGCCTTCATCCGCCTGAACTCGGCGTGAATGTCATCGACGATGAACGCCCAGTGGCCGGCGCCGGTGTTGTTGGTGGACAGATCGAGATCGTCCCGGCCATGCGGATGAACATACTCGACCAGCTCGATGTGGTGATTGGCGCGCGGGGCCAGCGGCTGGCCGGGCACGCGCAGTTGCGCCACCTTCAGATGCGCCCCCTCGAAACCCACCAGCCGGGCGGTATACTCGTTGCGCTGCTCCTGTCCGCGCACATATTCCAGCCCCAGCACCTCGGTGTACCACCTCACGCTGGCCTCCAGATCGCGCACCGTGAACGAGACGTGAAAGAAACCCTGAACCATCTCGATTTTGGATTTTGGATTTTGGATTGACGATTCAGCGGATTTTGACCCGGCCCTTCATCAGCTCCAGGGCAGATTCGACGATGTGACGCGGCTGAGGCAGCACTTCCTCTTCGAGCGAGCGAGCAACCGGAATGGGCAGATCAAGGCCGGCCACCCGCGCGATGGGGGCATCCAACTCGTCAAAAGCGCGCTCCATCACGCGCATGGCAACTTCCGCGCCAATGCCGCACGCGGCATGGGCTTCATGCGTCACCAGCAGGCGGTGCGTCTTCTTCAGCGAGGCAATCACCGTGTCGATGTCCATCGGCACGGTGCAGCGCAGGTCGATCACTTCGGCGGAAATGCCGTGCTCCTTCTCCAACGTCTCGGCAGCCTGCAGGGCAAAGAGCAGTTGCCGCGAATACGAAACAATCGTCAGGTCTGTGCCGGCGCGCTTGACATCAGCCTGACCCAGCGGGATGGTGTATTCCTCTTCCGGCACCATGCCTTTGGTCGGGTATAGCAGCTTGTGCTCGATGAACATGACCGGGTTATCCTGGCGCAGCGCCGTTTTGAGCAGACCCTTGGCGTCATAGGGGGTGGCCGGGATAACCACCTTGATGCCGGGGATATGGGTAAACAACGTTTCAAAGCTCTGCGAGTGCTGCGCGCCGTTGCCGCGCCCGCCGCCCTGTTGCGCGCGAATCACCAGCGGAACCTTGACCGCGCCGCCGCTCATCGAGCGCATCTTGGCTGCCTGATTGAAGATCGAGTCGGCGCACACCAGCGCGAAATCCATGAACATCAACTCGGCCACCGGCCGCTTGCCGGTCATCGCCATGCCCACGCCCATGCTGACAAAAGCGGATTCGCTGATCGGCGTGTCTTTGACCCGCTGCGGGCCGAACTTCGCCAACAACCCCTCGGTCACGCGGAAAACGCCGCCATAGTGGCCGATGTCTTCACCCATCAGGATGATGTTGGGGTCGCGTGTCATCTCCTCGGTCAATGCTTCGCGCAGCGCCTGCGCATAGGTCAGTTCTCTGCCTGTCACTGTGTTCAACCCTCTTGTTGTGATTCCAGGAATCCCGGCTTCTTTGAGAAGCCGGGATTCTACTTCGATCAAAACTCGCCGCAGAAAGACACCTCCAGACCCAGCGCCTTCATCGCGGCGGCCTTGGCAAACATAGCCTTCTTCGCTGCCGCTTTGGTCGGGGCATAGGCCACGTTGATGTGGTTGGCCTTGTGGCGAGCCATGAACTGATCGCGGGTGATGCCCGACGTGATGGCGCTCATGATCGGCCACTGCTCGGTGGTCAGCTTCAGGCGCTCCTCCGTTTCGGCGTCGGGCAGCTTGACGGCTTCGCAGATGCCGGTGTCAAAGTTGAGCTTGCCCGGCTGCACCCAGACGCGGCTCCACACCACCCAGCCCGGCTTGCTCACGCCCTTCACGGTGCCGCCGCCCAGCGGGAAGTACATCGGCGGCTGGCGCTCGCTCACCGTGCCGGCATACCCATCGACGAAATGCTCCGGCGGCGCGGCGCCCGAAATCTCGAACACCCACACAAAGTCATCGAGCTGGCGGCCATTGTCATTGGCCGGCCCATTGTACCAGCGCCCCCAGCGCACGTCGTGCAGCGTGGTCTCCGGCGACAGCTTCATGCGCGTCCACAGGCCGTTGGTCACCAGCGCGTCCAGGCCGGCGCACTCGTCCACTTCATTGAAGTGCGGCAGGGCCTGACCCTTGTACAGCTCCTCGCCGGTCTTTTCGTCGTAAACGGGCGGGCGATCCACATTGTTCAGCAACCCTTCGACCAGGTCCGACGCCGGCGCCATATCCTTCAGGCCCTGCTGGTACTGAATGCCGATCGTGGCGCAGCCGAACTCGGCGGCGATGCGCACAGCGGCAATGTACATCCTGCACTGCTCCAGCACCTGATGCTCGGTCAGCTCTGTGGCCTCATCAGCGCCGAGGTTGAACTTCATGCCCTTGTTGAGCAGCCACTCGTACACCCCGCGCGCCTCGGCGTCGCTCACGGTGCGCATTTTGGCGACCAGCGCCGACTGGCTCAGTCGTTCCTTGTACACGCCGGTGGACATCAACAACGCATCGGGGATGATGGCGTTGTACATGCCCATGCAGCCCTCGTCAAAGATGCCCATGATGGCCTTGTTCTTCAACAGATCGCTGGCGTACTTCTCGCCGATGGCGGCAGCGGCAGCCGGCACTTCCACCGCGTCATACGGCTTGACATGATCGGTCTTGTGCGTCACCTTGCCCTTGCTCAGCCAGGCGCGCAGCCCTTTCACAAAGAAATCGTCGGTGAAGTCCTCGCTCCACAGGGTGCTGTACTTCACGCCGGCGGCGGTCATCGAGCCGTTCAGGTTGAGCATACCCACCAGGCCCGGCCACTGGCCGCTCCAGTTCGCCAGCGTCAGGATGGGGCCTTTGTGGGTAATGAGGCCGGGCAGCACGTGATGGCTGTACTGCCACACGGCCTCGGCCACAATCAGGGGGGCGTCGGCGGGAATCCTGCGGAAGACCTCCATGCCATACTTCTGGCTGTCGATGAAGCCATGCTTCTGCTCCTCGATATAAGGATGACCCCGCCTGATCTTCACGCCTTCGCGCTTGACGGCCTCGAAGATCTGCTTCTCCATGGCTTCCTGCGCAGGCCAGCACACCTGATTGGCCGACAGGCGCAAGTCGCCGCTTGCGACAAGATAGACGGTTTGCATTGAGTAGTTCTCCTTTTCTCCTGGTATTTGCGCGCGCTCTGTAGTTTACCCACAGGGCGCGCGTCCGGCCAGTGCTGCGGCAAACTCTACACCTCCTGTCTGATCGCGCAAGCGCCGACCGGCCTCGAAAAAGACCGAAGCCGCCCTTCATCAGAGCGGCTTCGGCCTTCAGGAGATAGAAAGGACCATGAACGCGCGAACCGTTGCCCAGACGGCCCGCGTGCCCACCAACGTTATTCGGCCAGCAGCAGGAACGGCTCCTCGATGAGTTCCTTGACGTATTTCAGGAACCGCGCTGCCGGCGCGCCATCGGTGATCCGATGGTCAAACGCCAGACTCAACGTCATCATCTTGCGCGCCACAATCTGATCGTTTAACACCACAGCTTTCGCCGCGATGCGCCCGACGCCCAGAATGGCAGCCTCTGGATAGTTGATGACCGGCGTGAAAGCGTCCACATCCAGCGGGCCGAGGCTGGTGATGGTGAATGTGCCGCCGAAATCATCCGGCAGCGAGCGCCCCTTGCGCGCCCGATCCACCAGCTCGCGCAACTCGACCCCGATCTGGCGCAGGGATTTTTGATCGGCGTTGCGCACCACCGGCACGGTCAACCCACGGTCGGTATCGGCAGCCATGCCGACGTCGATGCGCGCCAGATATTCGATCGCGTCCGAAGTCATGCGCGCATTCATATACGGGAACTTGCGCAGCGCGCGCGCCACAACCATGACCAGCATGTCGTTGTAGCCGGGCGCAAAGCCCCATTCCCCGGCGAAACGGGCCTTCAACCGCTCGCGCACGGCGACGAATTCGGTCGCGTCCACATCCATGACCAGCGTCACGCGGGCCACGGTGCGGGTGCTGGTCGCCATGCGGTCGGCGATGACGGCGCGCACGCCCTTGAGCGGCACGCGCTCCAGCACGTCGCCCTGTGGGGCCGGCGCAGAGGGAGGAGCGGGCGCAACCGGAGGCGGCGGCGCTTGAACTGCTGCGGGAGCAACCACTTCCTCGGCAGCTTTGCCCTTCAGCGCCTCGGCGCGTTGCGCGATGGCCTGCTGCACATCTTCTTTCGTGATAGCCCCATTCGCGCCGGTGCCCTTGATCGTGCGCAGGTCGATGCCGGCCTCGGCCGCCATGCGCTCGGCAATCGGCGTAGCCCTGGGCGCCGACTGCAGATAAGCCACGACATCGCGTTCGGCCACCCGCGCGCCGCCGCCGCCGGTAGGGGTCACTTTGGACAGATCGACGCCCTCTTCTGCGGCGAGTTTGCGCGCGCGCGGCGAGGCAAAGACGCGCCCGGCCTCTGCGGTCTGCGCTTGCGCCGGCGCGCTTGATTCAGATTGCGCGGCGGGGGCGCTGTCAGCCGGCTGTGCGGGGGCGGCCGCCTCCACTGCCGCGCCAGGCGCCGGAAACTGCTCGTCCTGCCTGCCCACGATGGCCACAACCGTCAGAACTGGCAGAACCGTGTCCTCTGCGAACGGCCCCTTGTGCAGGTAGCCTTTGGCCGGCGACTCCACCGCGAAGATGGCCTTGTCCGTCTCGACCTCCAGCACTTCCTGGCCCTGATCGACCCTGGCCCCGTCCTCGACCATCCAGCGCACCAGGCGCACTTCCTCGACCGTTTGCCCCAGCTTGGGGATGAAGAGTTCTTTTGCCATTGCTGCTTACCCAATACGCAATACGCAATACGCAATACGCAATACGCAACACGCAATACGCAACACGCAATACGGTCTAGCTAATCACCTTCCGGCAGGCGGCCACAATGCGCCCGGTGTTCGGAATGGCCAGGTCTTCCAGAATCTCGGCGCGCGGCACCGGCACATTAGCGGAAGCCACCCGAACCATCGGCGCGTCGAGATAATCAAAGGCTGCTTCGTTGACCTGCATCATCACTTCGTTGATGAAGCTGGTGTTCTCGTAGGACTCGGTGACGCCCACCAGCCGGCCGGTCTTCTTTACCGAACTCACAACGGTCTCCAGATCGAGCGGCTTCAGCGTGCGCAGGTCGATGACTTCCACATCGATGCCCTCTTTGGCCAGGATGTCGGCAGCCTCCAGCGCGCGGTAGACCATGCGCGAGTAGGTCACGAGGGTGATGTCCCTGCCGGCCCGCTTGATGTCAGCGACGCCGAAGGGGATGATGTAATCCTCATCGGGCACCGGCCCCTTCTCCTTGTAGAGCATCTTGTGCTCGATGAACATGACCGGGTTGTCGTCGCGGATGGCAGCCTTCAGCAACCCCCTGGCGTCGTAGGGCGTGGACGGCATGACCACGTAAATGCCGGGGAAGTGCGTCCACAGCGATTCGAGGCTTTGCGAGTGATGCGCGGCAATGGCGCGGCCGGCGCCGCCTTCGGTGCGCACCACCATCGGCACCGCCGTCTTGCCGCCGAACATGTAACGATTCTTGGCGCCCTGGTTGGCCAACTGATCCATGGCCAGCGGGGTGAAGTCGACGTACATGATCTCCGAGACGGGCCGCATCCCGGCCATGGCCGCGCCGACAGCCGCGCCGGCAATGCTGGCTTCGGAGATGGGGGTGTCGAGCACGCGCCATTTGCCGAATTCGGCGTACAGGCCGCGCGTCGCACCGTAAGCGCCGCCATACAGGCCGATGTCCTCGCCCAGGCAGAACACGCGCTCGTCGCGGATCATTTCTTCGCGCAGCGCGTCGGCGATGGCCTGCGCGTAGGTCACCTGCTTGAACTGGCTAGGGTTCTCCCTGATCGCCGCGCGCAGACGCCGATCGGTGTCGTAGTCGGCCTGGGTGAATTTGGCCGGCGCAAACACATCGGTCGTCAACTCATCCGGGCTGGGTTCGGGCGAGGCCTGGGCAAACTGGACAGCCGTCTCGAGCTTGGCCTGCACCGTCTCGTCCATTTTGTCGAACTCGGCCTCGGTCAGCCAGCCGATGGAAATCAGGCCGTCGCGCAGCGCGTTGATCGGATCGCGCGCTTTCCACGCCGCTTCTTCTTCTTTGGTGCGATAGGCGCGCGGATCGGAGTGCGAATGGCCGTAGTAGCGATAGGTCTTGCACTCGACCAGGGTGGGGCCTTCGCCGCGCCGGGCGCGATCGACTGCCTTCTTCACCGCGCCGCGCACGGCCAGCACATCCATGCCATCCACTACTTCGCCGGGTATGCCATAGGCGCAGGCGCGCGCGGCGGCATCGGGCAATTTGGTCACTGTCGCCCACGGCACCGACATGCCATACATGTTGTTCTCGCACACGAACACAACCGGCAGATCCCAGATGCTGGCCATGTTGAGGGACTCGTGGAAGCTGCCCTCGTTGACCGCGCCATCGCCAAAGAAGCAAATGACCACTTTGCCGGAGCCTTTCATTTTCTCGGCCAGCGCGGCGCCGGTAGCCACAGCGATGTTGCCGCCCACGATGCCGGTCGCGCCGAGATTGCCGTGCAACACATCGGCGATGTGCATCGAGCCGCCCTTGCCTTTGCAGTAGCCGGTGGCTTTGCCGAGCACTTCGGCCATCATCTTGTTGTAGTGCTCCTGCTTCAGTTCAGGCGTCTGGGCCACTTTGTCGCCGTGCGCATGACCATGGCCATGGCCGCGATGGGTGCTGGTGATCAGGTCCGTTGTTTCGATTGCGCCAACTGCGCCAACCGCCACAGCCTCCTGGCCGGCGTACAGGTGCGACGCGCCCTTCAGCACAGCCTTGCCCAGAAATTCGGCAATCTGGTTCTCCAGCGCGCGGATCTCCATCATCTGGCGCAGGTAGCCCAGAACCTCGTCACGGGTCAGTTCCTGTTCTTCGATCATTGCCGAGACTTTCTCGGCCAGCGTCATTTGGTGTTCTGCCACTGCCATCCTGGTTTACCTCATCCTGGCGGTCACTTGCGAATCAAAAAGCGTGAAGCCGGGGGCGTCACTTTGCGCAAGCCGGCTCATTTACACTGCTATTACCTCAATGCCCTGCGCGCGCACCTGATCCATCCATTCAGCCGAGACATGGCTATCAGTGATCACGCAGTGAATCTGATCAAGTCGGGCAAACGAGGCCAGACCCACGCGGCCCCACTTGGTTGCGTCGACAATGGCAATCACCCGGCGGCACATTGCAACGAGCGGGCGTTTCATGTCCGCCTCGTCGGCGCTGACATCGGTCAATCCTTCGGGCACGCTCAGGCCGTGCGCGCCAAAGAAGCCTTTCTGGATATTGAACCGGCGCAGGGCATCGAGCGAGTCTGCGCGGATCAACGAGGCCGTTTCGCGCCGCAGGGTGCCGCCCGGCATGACGACAGTCACACCTGGCGCATCGAGCATCTCCTGGGCCACAGCCAGACTGTTGCTGATGACGGTCACATGCCGCCGGCCCTTCAGTTGCCGGGCGATGGCCAGCGCCGTGCTGCTCGAATCCAGGAAAATCGCGTCGCCGTCCATCACCATGGCCGCCCCGGCTTCGCCGATGCGATCCTTCTCGCGCACCTGCTGCGTCAGGCGCGACGACAGCGAAATGTCTGGCAATGCGCGATTCGCGGTCACCGCGCCGCCATGCGTGCGCACCACAAGGTTGCTATCGGCGAGCGCCTGCAAGTCTGCCCGAATCGTCACCTCGGACACACAAAATTCCTGGCTCAGGTCGCCTACAGACACGCGGCCCAGTTCATTGACGCGCCGCAGAATCTCCTGCCGGCGCTCCTCCAGAAACAGGTCTTTCGTGACGCTTCGAGTGCCCATATCGCGTTCACACACAACAAGCAGCGATCTTTTGGTATTTTACGATTTCTTTCGGAAAAGCGCAAACAGTCAGACTTGTCGAAAGCGCAAAATGTGAGGCAGAACATATAGCAGCGCTGCTGGCGCGCTTGCCCGGCGCTCAGCGCAGTACCCCGACTGCGCCCCATCTCCCCTCCCCTCAACAAGCATCGTGCCGGGCAGGAAGCCGGCGCGACGTTTTTCAGCGGCTATTGCGTTGCCTGCCCGCCAGCTTCACCCCCGGCAACACAGGCCCAAAGGGCTGGATATCTCCAGCCCTTACAGCACTTCACCAGACGCAATCAGAGAGGTCAGTTCGAAGAAACCGCTGTCACACTGAAGTCAAATGTGAATGGCCCAATGATTCTCCCGACGGGCACAGGCTCTATTTCCACAGTTTCCGCAGTTTCCCCTGTAGGCGAGGTCATCTCTGTCGCAGGCAATACGAGTTCTTGTGCGCGCACCTCAAACTGCACATCAAGCACAGGGGAGGCTGAACTGTTGTCGAAGATCGCAACGTATGTGCCTTCGCCGGCAGGCAGTGTTACCTGCAGAATATCGGATTGACCTGTGACGCCGTATGCGCCCTGATACGGCAACGTGATGCCTGCCCTGTCCGTCAATGTCTCATGGTACGGGTCAAATCGCTGTCCATCAGAACTGCGAAGGGTATACCCTACTAACACCCGGTCGGCATCAGCGTAAGCCCATTCGACTGTCACAGTGATATTCTCAATCGTTCGACTTAGATTAAGTGGCTGGCTCAGACTCAAATCAATGTGTTGCAATCGCTCGTCCCTCTCGAATAAGCGATTGAGCCACGGCGCGCCCGCATAGGCTGTTACGCCGAAGACGAACAAAATCGCAAGGGCAACACCCAGCCAACCGAAACGAGTAGCAGGAAGCAACTGTGGCGGTTGTCTGCGATGCGGCTGAGCAGTCAGACGTTCCCGAAGCGCAGGCCATACGTCACGGTTCGATGGCACCGCCTGCGTTGCAATCTCATGCAGAGTCTCTCGCAATTCCTGCTTCT
>CALBEF010000048.1 GCA_937927775.1 uncultured Anaerolineae bacterium
ATAATCATCAGCACGCCGGTCAAACCGCCCAGCAGATAACAGGGATTGGCCACGTAGTCATCAATGAACTTGACGCCGCGCAGGGCAAAGGACAGGCTGGCAGGGTTGCGCACGCCGCGCATGATCCAGATGACATAGCTGGCGTTCAGGCCGGCTGCGACCATCGTTGCAAAGATATGCACAAACACAAGCGCGGTACAGACAACAGGGCTGACGCCCGGCGGGGCTGGATGCATGAGTCACACTCCTGAACCTTGAGATGAAGCGACTATACTTCCCGCACATCGAACGATCTATGGCTATCCGTCCGGTCTTTTTTGCGAATCGTCCAGAGTCATGGATGCGCTGACACAAGTGCTGAACACAATGCGGCTGAAGAGCAGCGTTTACTGCCGCTCGGAGCTGGGGTCGCCGTGGGGATTGCACTTTGCGCGCCGGCCATGCGCAGTGTTCCATGTGCTCCATCGCGGCGCAGGATATCTGCAGGCAGCCGGCGAGTCAGACCTGCTGACGCTGGAAGAGGGAGATGTGGCGCTGCTGCCAGGGGGAGACGAGCACCTTGTGACTGAAAATCCGGGCGCGCCGATCTTGCGCGATCTGGAGCTGGATCAGTGGGGCGAGTGCGCGCTGATGCGCTGGAGCGAACAGCCGGTGGCGGTGTTGCTGTGCGGCACGTTTGACTTTGAGTATGTCGAGACGTTCTCGCTGTTCAACTATCTGCCGCGCGTCCTGATTGTTCAGCGCAAACGTAGCAGCAGCACATTGAACAGTGTGCTGGAGATGATGGCAACGGAAGCGCAGGCTCAGAGGCCGGCCAGAGAAGTGGCGCTGCGCCGGTTGGCCGATCTCCTGTTTATTCAGATCGTTCAACACTGGGCTGAAACGCGCGGCGTGGAACAGGCCGGCTGGCTGGGGGCACTACAGGATCGAACCATCGGGGAATCTCTAGCCCTGATGCACAGCCAGCCGGATTATCCCTGGACGGTCGCCGATCTGGCGCGCACCGTGAAATACTCGCGCTCATCCTTTGCCGCGCGCTTCACTGCCCTGGTCGGTGAACCGCCGATGGAATATCTGACCCGCTGGCGGCTGCAACTGGCCATCCGGCTGCTGAGAGAACATCCCGCCATTCCGATCAGCCAGATCGCCCGGTCGGTGGGATATTCATCGGAAGCAGCGTTCAGTCGAGCGTTTAAACAAAAACTTGGCGCGCCGCCCGGAGGCTACCGCCGAGAAATGGCGTAACGCATCCTGTCGCTCTGCGCGGCCAGCCACAGGAAGGGGGCAGAGTCTTTGGTGTGCTGGCCGAGCGGGTCCTGGAAGTAATCGACTTGCGCTGGCACGCCGACCTGCATGCCGCCGCCGGGCGTGGCGCGCCATTGCGCCGGTTCGTTCTGCCAGGTGAGTCACTTGCCATTCTCGTCCTGATTCTCTTTGAGACAGGGAGAACAGATCGTTGACTTCCTCAAAACGACAGGCGCTGCCGGCAAGATATTCTTCCCTGATCTCAAAAGCCAGCCATCGCCGACGCAAAACTTCCGCCGCGAAACCGGTTGTGTTGGAGCCGGCGAAGGGGTCCAGCACCAGGTCGCCGGGATCGGTCAGAAATTCAATAAAAAAGCGCGCAAACCCGACCGGAAAGCGGGCCGGATGCGGCTTGATGCCCGCTTCCCTGCAGCGCCGCAGATACGCGCTGTTCGATTCCGTGTTGGCAAGCGTGAGCAGATTGGAGGGAATCGCGCCGTTGTTATCTCGAATGAACTTGTCAGAGATGTCGTGCCCGCTGGGCCGCAAGGCCGGCTTATAGCCGTTCTTCAGCAGCTTCTTCATGCTGTCGCTGTATTCGGTGAGCACGCGCCGGTTGTCAGCTTTGGGATGCTCAGACGCAGACAGCCACCACACCACATTGACAGAGTCTTTCACGCGCACACGGCGAACCGTCACCCATTCCGCCGGCGTGGGCAGGCGGGCCGGGTTGTAATGAAAAAACTCCTGCGCGAGATGGAATCCCATCTCTCGGCACAAACGCACCAGCAGCTCGTACTGATAGATGCTGCGCACCGGGTAGCCGGGCAGATACGCGCCGCCCAGATCGATGACCAGCGATCCATCCGGCCGCAATAGCAGGAGAAACTCGCGGGCAAACGCCATGAACCACTCCACATACTCCTCAGCAGAGGCATTGCCGTATTCCTTTTTGCGGGTCAACGCAAAGGGTGGCGAAGTGAGAATCAGATTGACCGATCCATCGGCCAGGCCCTTCATTAGCGCCAGACTGTCTCCGAGATAAGCAGCGCCAAACGATCGCTCATAGTTAAGGTGGTGGCAAACCGGTTGAATCTGCGATTCGCTTGCGGCCAGGTGTTGCAGGCATAGTGTCCTATGATATAGCACATCCGTTCGGGAAGGCCGGTTTTGCCATCAATGGCCCGCGACGCGGGCACACCCCTGATTGTCAGAGGCG
Source organism: uncultured Anaerolineae bacterium (assembly GCA_937927775.1). Lineage (GTDB taxonomy): Bacteria > Chloroflexota > Anaerolineae > J036 > Brachytrichaceae > Roseilinea. The sequence continues at coordinate 2,465 of CALBEF010000048.1, forward strand.
TCCGTCTGCGCGACAATTGGCGCGATGGAGACGCAGACCGATCATACTTTTGAGGCGTTCATTTCCCGCTATCCGACCTGCGCGCGCACGGCTGTCCTGGACGATTTGCGCGCCCGTGACTATGCGCGCCTGGACGCCGGCGGACACGTGTACCTGGACTATACCGGCGGCAGCCTGTACGCCGATTCGCAACTGCGCGAGCACATGGCGCTGCTGCGGGCCGGCGTGTTCGGCAACCCCCACTCTTCCAACCCGACCTCGCGCGCGATGACGGAACTGGATGAGCGGGCACGGCAACACGTCCTGCGCTACTTCAACGCTTCGCCGCAGGAATACGCCGCTATCTTCACGGCGAATGCCAGCGGCGCGCTCAAGCTGGTGGGCGAGTCGTATCCCTTCCGCGCCGGCGGCAACTTCCTGCTCACCTTCGACAACCACAACTCGGTCAACGGCATCCGCGAGTTTGCGCGGGCCAAAGGCGCGCGCATCACGTATCTGCCGGTCGGCCTGCCCGACATGCGCGCCGACGACGCCGCAGTGCTCGACGCGCTGGAACGATTGAAGTCGAACGCGGACAATCTGTTCGCCTATCCGGCGCAATCCAACTTCTCCGGCGTGCAACACCCGCTGGACTGGATCGAACAGGCGCATGCGCGCGGCTGGGATGTGCTGCTCGACGCGGCGGCCTTCACGCCCACCAACCGGCTCGATCTGAGCCAGGTTCACCCCGATTTCGTTTCGCTCTCGTTCTACAAGATGTTCGGCTACCCGACCGGCGTGGGTTGCCTGCTGGCGCGGCGCGCAACGCTGGCAAAACTGCGCCGGCCCTGGTTCGCCGGCGGCACGATCACCGTCGCCTCGGTGCAGGGCGACAAGTATTACCTGGGCGAAGGCGAAATGGCGTTCGAGGATGGCACGCTGAACTACCTGATGCTGCCGGCGGTCGAGATCGGATTGAAACATCTCGAATCCATCGGCGTCGAAGTGATTCACGAGCGGGTGCGCTGCCTGACCGGCTGGCTGATCGACAACCTGCTCGCGCTGCGGCACGCGAACGGAGAACCGGTGGCGCGATTGTACGGGCCGGCCAGCACCGAGCGGCGCGGCGGCACGGTCACGATCAACTTCTACACGCCGGAAGGCCGGGCGGTCGATCATCGCATCGTCGAGCAGAAAGCCAGCGCAGCCAACATCTCGCTGCGCACCGGCTGCTTCTGCAACCCCGGCGGCGGCGAAATTGCGCTGGGCATCGAGGCGCGCGAGTTATCGGCGTGCTTCCGGCAGCCGGGCCACGAACAACGCCTGACCCTCGACGACTTCAGGCTGTGCATCGACGGCAAGAGTTCAGGGGCCGTGCGCGTGTCGCTGGGCATCGTCAGCAACTTCGAGGATGTCCAGCGTTTCCTGCGCTTTGCCAGAGGTTTTCAGGAGAGCCGGTAGCTGGATGCAGAGACGCCACGTTATTCGTCCCGCAGTTCCTTCAGCAGTTCCTCCACGCGAAGATATACGTCGTCAAGATCGCTGCTGACTATCTTCCAGACCACGTCAAGGTTGACGCCGAAATAGTGATGGATCAGTCGATCGCGCACGCCAGCCATGCTTTTCCACGGCACAGCCGGCCGCCGCTCGCGGACATCCTGTGAAACGCCGCGTGCCGCCTCGCCGATAATCCAATCTCCAGGTTGCGCACAACTGCGTCCTGTGTCTTCGTGTCTGCAAGGAAGGCTTCATCCGAGCGTGTAAGCCTGCGCCCGACGGATCGCTTCCAGGATGTCGCTCAGAAAGGCCCTGTCTGTGCGGCTAGACATAGATCACGCTTTTCTCGATCTCAAGCGCCACCGCCGGTAACCGGATACCCCGGATGCTTTCCGGGGTCAGCAAATCCACTTTCCGGCCCAGCGCGTCTTCCAGATATTCGGCCAGTTCCACAAAGCGCAATCCGATCGGACGCTCAAACTCTACAAGCAGATCGACATCGCTCGCCGGCCCCGGCCTGCCATGGGCATAGGAGCCAAACAGACCTATCCTTCTGACGCCGTATTCGGCGGCAAGGAAAGCGCGCTGCTGTCGCAGCAAAGCCATCACCTCTTCCCGATCCAAAGCCGGTCTCCTCATGCAGAACAGGTCAAAACATCTGATCGATTCGCAGGAGCGCAACGCGCAGTCTGCGCGCCTTCCCTGTGAACCAGCGATATCAACCGCTGGGCGATTCCAACGCATCCCAGTTCATTATTCCCGGAATCCTAAAGATTCCGGTAATGTTGGGAATGTCGCGCGGCCCACGCGGCGATGCGCTCGGCAATGGCCGCCACAACCTCATCCGGCACGCCATTCGGCACATCCGCAGATTTCACGCGGTAATCACACGGCTCGTTAACGTAGTCCACCACCTGCCAGATATGCCGCGCATCCAGACTGACCTCGGTCGAAAAGAGGTTCAATCCACACAGGCCGGCGATCTGCTGCGCCATGCCACGCAGGATGTCCAACCCCCAGCGCGTCTCTTCGGCCGGCGTCACGGGAATCTGCTCATGCGTCAGATCATCGGACCAGCAGGGGAAAGCGGCGCCGCAGGCATAGAAGACGCGGAACCACGCCCGGCGCCCGCCGAGGCAGGCCGGCTCGACCCACGCCGTCAGCGCCGTTTCGTCGTTCGGCCAATCCTGCCGCAGGCGCAGCACTTCTTCCCACGAGGAAGCCGGCTGCAGGACACCGCTGCCGCCCGAATGCGCGCCCTTGACCGAGAAGCGCAGACCGAGGGGAGTGAGGTCAGGCGGGGCAATGTCCGGCGCGGCGGCAAAAGACGGCAACACGATCATGTGCGGGGCGCGCAAGCCGTGAGCGATGCAGGCATAGTGCATGGCCGGCTTGCTCCAGGCGCGCGAGACCAGATCGTAGTCGTTGAGCACGATGGGGATGTGCCTGCGCACGGCAGGAACATGCCGCGCGTACTCGCCGCCCCAGTCCCAGACGCGATCGATGACCAGCCGGGCGCGCAACTCGCCGCTGTCGAGGCGGGCCGGCAGATCGCCCCAGTCGTCGTAGTGCAACGCCGCACACGACAAACCGCGCCGGGCCAATGTCTCGCGCAGCCGGGCAACCCAGTCAGCATCGTGCTCCCAGGCCCACAGAATCAGCGCATCCGTGGCAACCATGATTACGGCGCTCAGACCACCAGCAGATCGCGCGAGAAAGTGGTCAGGCTTTCGCCGCCGTCTTTGGTCACCAGCACATCATCCTCGATGCGAACGCCGCCCTTGCCCTCGATGTAGATGCCCGGCTCGACGGTGAAGGTCATGCCCGGCTGCAATACCGTCTTGTTGCCCCTGACGATGTAGGGCGGCTCATGGCCTTCGAGTCCAAGCCCATGGCCGGTGCGATGGATGAAGTATTTGCCATAGCCGGCCTTTTCGATCACAGCGCGAGCGGCGAAATCCACCTCTTCGCAGGTGACGCCGGGCCGGACGGCGGCGCGGCCGGCCTCGTTCGCCTCGCGCACGACGTGGTAAATATGCTTCATCTCGTCGCTCGGCTCGCCGACAGCAATGGTGCGGGTGATATCGGAACCGTAGTCGTCCACCACAGCGCCAAAGTCGATCACGATCAGATCGCCCTTCTGCACCGTTCGGCCACCGGCGAAAGCGTGGGGGAACGCGGCGCTCAGGCCGGTTTGCACCAGCGGGAAGGACACCATTTCGCGCATATTCTGATTGAGCGACACGCGCATCAGCAGACCGGCCACTTCCAGTTCTGTCATGCCGGGCTTGATCTGGGGGATGGCCTCGGCCAGAACGCGCTCCGGGACGCTGACGGCGCGCCGCATACGGGCCACCTCGTCAGCATCCTTGACCATGCGCAACTCGGCGACCAGATGATCGGCTGGAACCAGGCGCGCATGGGGGGCGGCGCCGGTCAGCAGGGACGCTTCGAGCATACGCAACTGAGTCGGCTCCATGCCGATCGTCCTGCCGTCCAGATTCAGTTCGCGCGCGGCGCGGGCAAACAACTCACTGAGATCCGCGCCATCGGGATAGGCATAAACCTGCCAGTCAATGGGAACCGGCCCTGTTTTGCACTTGCCGACCTCGAACTCCGGGGCGAACAAGACCGGCTTTTGCGCGCGATCAGCCGGAAAGAGGGCCAGGATCGGGCGTTCGCTCAAGTGGGCGTGGATGCCGGTGAAATAGACCAGATTGGCGCCGGGCATAATGGCGACATAATCCATGCCGGCCGCCTGTTGAAGCTCGCGAAATCGGCCCAAACGATAGATGCTCATGCAATGACTCTCCTCTTAATCCTCAGTGCGCGCGCCATGCTGCATATGCCCTGCTGTGGCGCAGAACAGGGTCGAGCGGCGATACCGTATCGGCCAGGCAGAGCGCCTGCTGCGATATTCCCGGTCGCTGCAGCGCCAGATGCCGCCCATCCCTGAATATAATCTGTCACGAGTGATTCACGCGCCGGCCGGGAGACTCCCTTCACTACCTGAAAGCAGCCTGGGAGCAAGGCGTCGCTCCGGCGCGGTGCTGATTCTAGTGCATCTTGTCATCACAAGCCGGCGCGACTCAGAAGAAGGAAGAAGGAGGAATGAGGAATGAGCGGGAACAGATTCTTTAGCTTTCTCAGTGGGATTCTGGCTGGCGGGTTGATTGGCGCAGCAGCCAGCCTGTTGATGGCCCCGAAGCCGGGCAAAGAAACGCAGGCGGAGATCAAACACGAGATCGACAGCGTGCTTGAGGAGGGCCGGCGCGCGGCAGCGGCGCGCCGCGCAGAACTGGAGCGTCAGTTGGCTGAAATGCGCGGCAATCTGCCGCTGAACCGGTGACTGTGGCCTGGACAGCCGAGCAAATCCTGCTGGGCGCAGCGGCGCTGCTGCTCCTCAGCGTCATTGCGAGCAAAGCCTCCGGCCAACTGGGGGTGCCGGCGCTGGTATTGTTTCTGGCGATCGGTATGCTGGCCGGCTCGGAGGGGCCGGGGGGCATTTACTTTGACAACGCCCAGATCGCCCAGACCATCGGCGTCGTTGCGCTGGCGTTCATTCTCTTTTCGGGAGGACTGGATACCCAGTGGCAGATCGTGCGGCCCGCGCTGTGGCCAGGGGTTGCCCTGTCAACAGTCGGCGTGCTGCTGACGGCTGCCATTCTTGCCCTGTTCGCCACACTCGTTCTGGGGCTGACACCGCTGGAGGGGATGCTGCTGGGGGCCATTGTCTCGTCAACCGACGCCGCAGCCGTGTTTGCCGTCCTGCGATCAAAGGGCGTGCAACTGAAAGGTCAGCTTGAACCCCTGCTCGAACTGGAGAGCGGGAGCAACGACCCCATGGCCGTGCTGCTGACCCTGGGCTTGACGCGCCTGCTGATGGAGCCGGGCACGCCGATGCTGGAACTGGCGGGCTTGTTTGCGCAACAGGCTGTGTTTGGGCTGGCCGGCGGCTACCTGTTTGCGCGCCTGGGCGTGTGGATCATCAATCGCATCCGGCTGGGTTACGATGGTCTGTACTCGGTGTTGACCATCGCAGTGGTGCTGCTGAGCTACGCGGCAACCGCCAAGCTGGGAGGAAGCGGGTTTCTCGCCACCTATGTCACCGGCCTGGTGATGAGCCGCTATGACTTTGTGCACAAACGCAGCCTCAGCCGCTTTCACGATGGCATTGCCTGGCTGATGCAGATCGCCATGTTCCTGACGCTGGGGCTGCTGGTTTTCCCCTCGCAATTGATCCCGCTGGCCGGCGTGGCGCTGCTCACAGCAGCCGTGCTGGTGCTGGTGGCGCGGCCGATCGCAGTCTTCGTGACGCTGCTGCCATTCCGGCTGGGATGGCGCGCCAATCTTTTTGTGTCGTGGGTTGGTCTGCGCGGGGCAACGCCAATCGTTCTCGCCACATTTCCATTGCTGGCCGGCGTGCCGAATGCGAATGTCCTGTTCAATCTCGTGTTCTTCGTCGTGATCACCTCGGTTCTGGTGCAGGGCACGACGATTCCCTTCGTCAGCAGACTGCTCAAGGTGAATGACCCAACCGCGCCCAGCCGGGACGACCCGCGCGAGACCTGGATCAGCGATTTGACCGCGCAACTGAACGAGGTGCAGGTAGGAGATGGATCTCCAGCCGCCGGCCGGCCCATCGTCGCCCTGGAACTGCCGACGAATGCGCTGGTGGTGCTGATCCGGCGCGGCGAGGGACAGATCATCCCGACCGGCAGCTCGGTGCTCGAAGCCGGCGACCGCCTGATGGTGCTCGCCAACGAGCAGGATTTGGCCGCGACACGCCGTATCATCGACGGCCCCCGGCCATGACTACTCGCCGCGAGCAATCGACAGACTGTACCGCGCCGGCTCCGTCGTGACGGGCGTCACAGGCGAGATGGCGAGCACGACACGCCGCGCCGGCGCATTGCGGCCCAGTTCCAGGCGCATGGAAGCTTTGTTCTCGGCAGACAGCGCCACACGCTCCAGCCGCACCTGCCCATCATTGTGGAAGATGATGAGCTGCACGCGCCACAGTTGTGGCAGAGCCGGCACACCATCCACGACCTCCCGAATATGCGCAAACCCTTCGGCGCGCCAGCCATTGGGGCTTGAGGCGTCATCGCGCAATCCAATCTGCGGAATGCGGATGTTATCGATCGCCAGGCCCTCGCGATTGACGCCGGCATCCGTGACCAGCTCGAAGCGCAGTTGAATCTTACGGCCGGCGTAGCGACTGAGATCGACGGTCTCTTCAACCCACTCCGGCGCATCGACCTGGCCGGAAACGCCGGTGTAGCCACAGCCCAGATTCGCGCCGTTCGGATCCGAGCGGGTGCATGAGGTGGTGGTCTGAATGGCCCACGTCCTGCCCCCGTCGGTGGACACGCTGACGTAGGCATAGTCATAATCGCGCTCGATGCGATACCAGGCGCGAAAGTTCAGCGTAGCTTCTTTCACGCCGGTCAGGTCAACCTCGCGCGTCAGGCGCGGGTTGCTGGCGTCGGCGCGGTTCGACCACCAGAACGGCCCGTCGGCGTCGGCGGTCGGCAGGAGCGGCACAAAGCCGGCCCCCCTGAATTCAATTTGAACCGGCGTGTTGGCGCGCAGTTCGTAATAGTGCGTTCCGAATTGACTGACCTCGGCGTTGCGCTGCCAGGGCCAGTCGGCGGCGTTGAGATCAGCCTGGATGGACATCGGCGGCACGTCGGTGTCTGTGTAGTTAAAGCGATTCGCAGCGTCGCCGTTGGCCTGCTGCCGACCCAGATAGTTGGCCGCCACAAAGTCGGCAAACAAGTCGGCGAAGTCATAGGGCTTGCCGGTGTCGGGGTTGACAATGCCCTGCCCGGCCAGCGCGCGCATAATGCCAGGGATGCTGCGCTCTGGCGCGCGCGCCAGCGCCTTGACCACTGTTTCACCGAAGCGATCGTACAGATAAGCCCAGAACAGGTAAGCGCCGCCGTAGTGGGCGCTGTTCTCGCCGGCGCTGGTCTCCGACCAGGTGTTGAGCTGGGTTTCCGGGCTGTTGGCAAAGGAATAGACCGTCGCCACTTCGTCGGCGTACCCGTTGAGCCGCTCGGCCAGTTGCGAGGCGCCTTCTTCCAGCCACAGTTCCGGGGCGTGATTTTGATTGTGGCTGATCATGTGCTGCAACTCGTGCGCCAGGGTGCTCATGTAGCTGCGGCTGCCGGGGTTGGCCCCGTTGTAGCCCGGCTCGGCATTGACAACGAACATCTCAGCCTCGTTCGAGTCAGGTCGCACGGCGCGGGGATAACCATCCGGCGATGAGAAGTAGCCGCCCACCGTGCTGCCGATGCCGGTGGCGTGCAAAATATAAAGCCGGGGATCGCAGTCCACGCCGGGGCGGGCTTCATCGCCGAAGAACGCCCGCGTCCTGGCCAGGATGCGACTATCGAACGCATCGGCAGCGCGGCGCAGATCGTTCTGGTTGATGCGCGGCCTGTTGGGCGACACTTCGACCCACATGTACACATTGCGCGTCTTGTAGCGCAACTCGGCTTCGATCTGGAACTGGCTGTTGTTGTCCTGGTTGCTGAGGGTGAATGAGCGCCGGTCACCGACTTCAAACCCTTTCGCCGGCGTCTTGCAAACCACCCGCGCCTGATCGGGCGAGACACCGCGAAACCGTACAGCCAGGTCGGCCAAATCCTCCCTGGGCAGCACAACGTTCTGAAGCATGTCAAGCTGCGCGACCTGGGAGGGGCTGGGCGTGACAGGAACAGGCGTGCCCAACCTGACAGTCCGAGTCGGGGCAGGCTCGCGCCGAGTGGGACGTTCGGCTGTGTAGGCCGTCACCGTGGGCGCTGCCGACTCGCCCGCCACCACCGATGCGCGCGGCGCAGCCAGCGGCGCGCTGTCGCCGGACACCAGCCGGGCCAGGGCCAGGCTGAACACATACACGCCGCCGCACGAAAAGGCGCAGACACAGGCGATCATCAGGCCGGCCACGAAGGCGATCCAGCCACTGCGGGATTGGGTGGTCATCAGGTGTCAGGAGCCAGGAGTCAGGAGTCAGAATACAGAATACAGAATACAGAGTACAGAGTACAGAGTGCTAAGTACGGAATACGCAATACGCAACACGCAATACGCAACACGCAATACGCAACACGCAATACGCAACACGCAACACGCAATACGATCAACGGCGCACCACACCCCCGATCTGCCCTTCCAGGCTGCGGATGATCTTGTTGCGCACTTTTTCGGCCTCCTTGTCGGTCAGGGTGCGGTCGTCGGCGCGGTAGGTCAGCGCATAAGCCAGGCTCTTTTTGCCGGCGCCGATCTGCTCCCCGTGAAATACGTCGAACAGCCGGGCGTCTTCAAGCAGACTGCCGCCGGCGGCGCGGATGGCGCGCTCCACGGTCTCGGCCGGCAGCGCCTCATCGACAATCACCGCCAGGTCTTCGTGAATGGCCGGGAAACGCGGCACGTCGGACACCGTCATGGCCCGGCCCTCGGCGATGGTCTGCAACGCTGCCAGGTCGATATCGGCCAGCAACACCGGCGCCGTTGTCGCAAAGCCCCAGGCTTCGCGCACGCGCGGATGGATTTCACCCAGCACGCCGATGCGCTGATCCCCGGCAACCACGGCAGCCGTTCGCCCTGGCCGATAGGAGGGGTGCTCGACCGGCTCATAGCGCGCATCATGAATATACAGCCCACTGAGGAGCGCTTCGACTACGCCTTTCAAGTCAAAGAAGTCCAACATGCCCGGCGCAACCTGCCACGGCAGGTCTTTGGTGGCGCGCGCGCCGCTCATGCCGATGGCAAGGCGCGACAGTTCATCCGGCAGAATGCTATCTTCAGAAGGCAGGTAGACCGCCCCCAGCTCGAACAACGCAGCCCGGTCATGATGGCGCAGGTTTGAGGCCAGCGCCTCCATAACGTTGGCCGTGAGCGTGTGGCGCATGACAACCCGTTCGGGGTTGATCGGGTTTTGCAGAGTGACGTAGGGCCGGTCGTCCACAGGCGCGCCCGGCTGCAACATGCGCGCTTCTGTTTCGCAGGTGGTCAGGCGGTAGCTCACGATCTCCTGCAGACCGAGGCCGGCCAGCAGGTCGCGCACGCGCTCTTCAAAGCGCAGCGCCGGCGCGCCGTGCGCCGGCGGGATGGCGTCGTTCATCAGCGTCGCCGGCACGCGGTCGTAACCGTAGATGCGGGCGACTTCTTCGATCAGATCGTGCGGGCCTTCGATATCGAGACGGTGCTGCGGCGCAGTGACGCGCAAGCAGCCTTCGGCGGCCGGCTGCACCTGAAACTCCAGGCTGCGCAGGATGCGCATGATGTCGTCGGTCGGCGCCTCGACGCCGAGCGCGCGGGTGACTTCAGCCGGCTTCAGGTCGATGACGACCGGCGGCAGCGGCTCAGGGTAGCCATCGAGGATGCCCTGGGCAATCACACCGCCGGCGTGCTGCTGCAAGAGCGACAGGCCTCGCTTCTGGGCGAGCATCGCCAGCTCAGGATGCACCCCGCGCGCGAAGCGGTAGGACGCTTCACTGTGCAGGTTGTGATGGCGGGCAGTGCGCCGGATGCTGACCCAGTGCCATGAAGCAACCTCGAAGAGCAGGTTGCGCGTGGCGTCGGTTACTTCGCTGTCAGCGCCCCCCATCACGCCGGCAATGCTCAGCGCGCGCGCCGGGTCGGCCACCACAATATCGGCCGGCAACAACTCGCGTTCTGCGCCGTCGAGCGTTGTCAGCCTTTCGCCCGGCTCGGCCAGACGGGTGATGATCGTCCTGCGGCCCGCGTCGTCTGCGGCGATGGCGTCGAAGTCGAAAGCGTGGGTGGGCTGCCCCAGTTCCAGCATCACATAGTTCGACACATCGACAATGTTGTTGATGGGGCGCATGCCGGCCAGGGTCAGCCGGCGCTGCATCCAGAAGGGCGACGGCTTGAGCGCGACGCCCTGGATCACGCCGATGGTGAAGCGCGGGTTGAGGCGCGGGTCGCGGATATCGAGCGCGGCCAGTTGTTCGACCGGCGGGCCGTCTGCGATGAAGTCCATGCGCGGATAGCGCACCGTCTGGCCGGTGATGGCCGCCACCTCGCGCGCCACGCCAACGATGGACGCGCAGCGCGCGATGTTGGGCAGAATGTTGATGGTCAGAACAGCGTCGCCGAGGTAATCCGCCAGGGGCGCGCCAACAGGCGCGTCGTCGGGCAGCAGGATGATGCCTTCGTGCTCGTCGCTCAGGCCCAGCTCTTTCTCACTGCACACCATCGAGTCATTTTTGATGCCGCGCAGGGTGGCCTCTTTGAGCGTCATCACAACGCGGCCCTGCTTGTGGCCGTCATACAGCTTCGCGCCTTTCAGCGCCAGCGCCACTTTCTGGCCGGCGTCGCCCGGCTGGATGTTCGGCGCGCCGGTGACGACGACAATCGGCTGCGCAGCGCCATACGCAACCGTCGCCAGCAACAGCTTGTCCGCATTGGGGTGGCGCTCGACTTTGAGCAGTTGGCCGACGAATATCTTGTCCCGATCCCAGACCAGTTCCGCGCCGGGGAGGCCGATGTAGTCAATGTGCTCGACTTCGAGGCCGGCCAGCGTCAATCGCTCGGCCAGTTCTTCGATGGGCAGGGTGATGTCAACGTAGTCTTTGAGCCAGGATACTGGGACTTGCATATGAAGTGCGAGTATACCGAAACTACTGCGCCCACATGTGGGCGAAGCGCGGCGCATTCGCCGCGCAGGCATCGCTGGCCGCCCGCAGCAGCGCCCGATCTTCGTCGTCCATTTCCCACGCCACGGCGGCGGCGTTCTGCGTCACCTGGGCAACCGACGAGCTGCCGACGATCGTGCTGGTGATGTGCGGCTGGCGCGCAACCCAGTTGATGGCGACCTGCGCCGGCGTGACGCCGTGCTTCTCGGCAACCTGACGCGCAGCCGCCGTGACTTTCAGCGCGTGCGGCATCACCTCCGGCCGAAAGAAGACGCAATGATTGCGCACATCGCCGGGCGGGAAGGTGGTCGTCTCATCGTAACGCCCGGTGAGAATCCCTTCGCCCAGCGGGCTGTAGGCCAGCACGCCCACGTTGTTCCGGCCGCAGAACTCGAACAACGGCTCTTCGTAACGCCACACCAGCGCATAGGGCAACTGGTTGGAGGCGACAGGAAAGACGCACAGGGCTTCTTCCGTCTGGGTGATGTTGAAGTTGGACAGGCCGGCGGCGCGCACCTTGCCTTCCTTGACCAGCATGGCGATGCCGGCCACCGTCATGTAGTTCTCTTCCTTGTCTGAAGGCCAGTGCACCTGCAACAGGTCGATGTAATCCGTGTCGAGCCGGCGCAGGCTTTCCTCGCAGGAACGCCGCACCAGCTCCGGGGTGGCGTGGTCATAGTTGACTTTGGTCGCCAGCACGACCCGCTCGCGCCGGCCCTTGAGCGCCTTGCCCACCATGACCTCGGAGTAACCGTCGCCGTAACCGGGCGCGGTGTCCCACAGCGTGATGCCACAGTCCAGCGCATGATGCATGATGGCAATCATGTCGGCTTCAGTCTTG
>CALBEF010000049.1 GCA_937927775.1 uncultured Anaerolineae bacterium
GCGCCGCGCTGGCGTTCGGGGCAGCCACATTCGCGCTGAGCGAGGGCAACCGCTACACGCCGACCAACGTGGCCGCCTGGCTCGGCAGCATCGTCTGTTGGGCGCTGGCCTTCGCCCATCGGCCGGCGCAACTTCAGCGCGTTGCTGCGCAGCGCGCAGGGCCGGCCGGCCTGGTTGTCATCGCGCTGGCAGCGATCCTGGCGCTGGGCGCGTTCTTCCGCTTCGCCGCGCTGGCCGAGAACCCGCTGGACATGAACAGCGATCAGGCCGAAAAGTTGCTCGACGTAAAAGACGTGATCGAAGGCAAACCGTATATCTTCTTCGAGCGCAACACCGGCCGCGAGCCGTGGCAGTTCTACTGGACCGTCGCGCTGATCAGGCTGTTCAATCTGCCGCAGGACTTCATGACATTGAAGATCGGCACGGCGCTGATCGGCTGGCTGATGTTGCCGGCGATCTTCCTGCTGACGCGCGAGCTGTTTGGCGCGCGCACGGCGCTGATCGCCACGCTGTTTGCCGCCGTGGCAAGCTGGGGCGTGATTACGGCGCGCTTTGGCTTGCGCTATCCGCTGGCCCCGTGCGCTGTGGCATGGACGATGTTCTTTCTGGTGTACGGCCTGCGCCGGCAGGACCGCAACGCCATGCTCGCCGCCGGCCTCTGGATCGGCATCGGCTTGCAGGGCTACACCGCCTATCGCTTCATGCTGGTTGTGATTCCGCTGCTCGCGCTGGCCTGGGCCGGCTGGCAGTGGCTGTGCGCCAGGGCGCGCCGTCAACGCAGCGTAGCGGCTCAGACGCTGGTCAACGCATGCTTAGCCGCCGGCATCGCCGCGCTGACGCTCATGCCGCTGATCCGTTACGGCGTGGACAACCCGGATCAGTTGCTGTATCGCGCCGCGACGCGCCTCTCGAACACCGAACGCGACATCGAGGGCAACCCGGCGGCCATCTTCGCCGACAACCTTAAAAACGTGCTGCTGATGTTCAACCACACGCGCGACGAGGTGTGGGTGGCGAATCTGCCCGACCGCCCGGCGATGGACGAATTGCTGGGCGGACTGCTCGTCCTCGGCGCGGCGGCGGCGATTGCGCTGAGCGTGAAACGACGCGCGCCCTGGCCGGCTTTGCTGCTCGGCGCGGGCGTGTTGATGCTGATTCCCTCCGCGTTGAGCGTCGCCTTCCCGCGTGAGAACCCCAGCGTGGTGCGCACCGGCGGGGCGCTGCCGATGTTGATGATCGTGTGCGCGATCGGGCCGGGGCTGTTGCTCGACGCGCTGCCAACGACGGGCCGGCAGCGCATCGTTGCCGGCGCGGCGGCATACGGGCTTGTCGCCGCGCTCTGCCTCGCCGTGATCGCCGTCAACTATCAGCGCGTGTTCGTCGATTACCCGGCGCAATATTGCCCGCGCGCCCAGAATGCCAGCGACATCGCCCGCGCGATGAACGAATGGGTGGCGCAGGGCACGGACAAAGTCCGCCACGACCGGCGCAACGCCTACATCGTCGGTTATCCGCACTGGGTGGATTCGCGGGCGGTGGGCGTGTGGATCGGCGACATCACCTTTCCAAACACGGTGGGCCGGCAGGTTGGCCGGATGGATGCGGCAGAGGTGGACCTGGGCGGACAATCGGGCTGGTTCGCGCTGCATGTCGATGACGCCGACTCGCTGCGCGCGTTAACCGTTCGTTATCCGAACGGAGCGATGCGCGTGGTGGCCGGCTTGCAATGCGGCAAGCCGTTCGTGGTGTTCACCACGCCGTAGCAAACCGCCCTGCCCTGTCAAGCCGCGCAGCGCCGGCGCCCCCGCCACGCAACAGTTTCGTGGTCATGCGCCAACTGCTCTACAGTTCAATCGTGTGCGCGAAGAAATGCTCGCCCTGCGGGCGCGAACGGAACACCCAGTTGCCGTCCGGCGCCACTACACCGCTCTGCTCCGAACAGGGCAACGTGGCCGGCTCGCAGTTGTCCACCGTCGCGATCCACACCTTGCCGGCCAGCGCGCGCATGCGCGCGTTGGCCTCGTGGAACTGCCAGGCCACGCGCGACAGCTCGCTGCCATCGCGCCCGCCATTGACGGCATGGAAGATCACCCGCGCGCCCATGCGCGACAACTGCTGGGTCAGGTGCGGATCGGGCATGGGCGTGCAGCCGGGATTGGCCCACAGATCATTGCAGATGAGGCCGCCCACCGTGAGGCCCTTGAACTGAAACACGCGCAGGGGGCGGGCGGCGTAATCGTTGATTTCGCCCTCGCTCGGCTCAGTCATCGTGCCGCAGCGCAGGATTTTGGTGTGGCAGCCCAGGTAGCCGCCGGCCTGGTCATAGAAGCGCAGTTCGTTGTAGCACAGGCCGTCATCCGGCTCGACGAAGCATGTGCCCAGCGCCAGTCCCACGCCGCGTATGCGCGCCCGGCCAGTCGCCTCGGCCAGCGCCCGCTCCACCAAAGTCTGATCGAAGCGCGGCGTGTATCCGCTGAGCGCACCCTCCGGCGTGAGCAGGATGTCCGCCTTCTGATCTGCGGCATAGTCGATGGCGCGCAGAATGGTTTTAAGGTTGGCGTCCACATCGGTCGTGACGGCCATCTGCGCAGCCGCGACGCTGATGGCAGTGGTGTCAGCCATGTGTCTCCTTTGCCGGCGCCCTGCGCGCGCGCCGCGTTTTGGCAGTGTCTTTGCCTGCGGACAGAGTCCGCGCGGACAGAGTCCGCGTGGTCGCGCCGGCGATGGTGTATTCAATGGTGAACCCGCCGGCCGGCCCCTCGCTGTGGACGACGTGCCTGCCCCGGCCCCAATGTTCGGCTTTGCTGTACAAGGCTGTCACGCGGCCCACCGGCTCGCCTTCATCGGCCAGCGCGGCGTAGGCGTCGCCGGCCAGCGCGACCGAAATATCCAGCGCGCCATCGCCGGCAACCGACACCGGCACGCGCTTCTTCAGCGCGTAGCGCCGGCCATGCGCGGCCACCTTCGCGCCGGTGCGCGGCCAGCGCACGGTCTGGCCGTTTACCGTCAGCGCCAACGCCACTTCCTCGCTCACAGCCGGGTCGCGCGGGTTGTCGAAAGTCACGCGCTCGAAAGTGACGGTGAGCGGCACACTGCGTTTGCGCGCGCGCGACGACGCCCGCAAGACGACCGCCTCTGCGCCGGTCAGTGTCCCGGCGCGCGGGGGCAACAGGTGGCTGAGATTGACAGGCGGCAGGGCCGGCGTGTAGGTGGGATGGACGAAGAAGCCGCGCCACTGCTCGCCGCAATGCCGGCTGGGGCATAGCTCGTTAAACCCCGGCGTTACGCCATCTGAAACAAGCGTGGCTTCCTCGCCGGGGTGGTTGCAATCGTACAGATAGACCTTGACGCCGCCGCCGGCTTCCACGTCGTAGCCATAGGCGACCACCTGATGATTCAAGCCGATGTCAGTCAGGCGGCGCGCGCAAATCAAAATCAACGGCGTTGGGCGGCCCTGGTCGATTGCCTGGCGCAACTTTGGCAGCTCCTCGTTGATCGTTCGCTCATGCACGCCCCTGGCGAAGAAGGTCGAACGATCCGGCAGCACCGTCCACAGAAACACATTCAGGATGGCCGGGATAGACAGGCTGTGATAGTGCCGGCGCATGATGTAATCGGCCAGCGGGCTGCCATCCGGCGGCACGCCGGTGTCGGCGGGCAGATCGGCCGGCTGGACAGAGGGGGCCGGCCGGCCGGCAAAGAAGTGATCGAGCGAGGCAAAGGACATGCCCCCGCAACGCCCGTTCAACTCGATCCTGCGCCCGCCGGGCAAATCGGCGATCACATTGCGGAAGCGGTTTGAAAACTGAAAGCCAAAGCGATCCAGCGGATAGTCAACCCTCGGCACACCTCACCTCCTGCGCAGTCAATCCAAATACACAACGACTCAGCCTGTCCTCCCGCAGGATGTGATTGTGACCCTGCGGGAGGACGAGCAGTTACACCACCTCGATATTGTCTCTGCTGCCGTACAGGACCCACCACGGTTTGGCGCCAGCGGCCAGCACCTCGTTCAACGCCTGGATGTTCTTCACGCCGCGATCTTCAAGCCAGGCTTCCAGCGCCTGAACGCCCTCCCGCGCAAAGATCGGGATGCCATCCTGCCAGGTCGCTCGGCCGCACAGCACGCCGGAGAAATTCGCGCCAGCCTCGGCGGCCAGTTCGAGCGTCTCGCGGAACACCTCGTCGGTCACGCCGGCGCTGAGATAGATGAACGGCCGGCCGGCTGCCGCAGCCGACTCGCGGAAGAGACGCATGGCCTCCTGGCGCGTGTAGGCCGCTGCGCCCTTGAACGCCCGTGTGCCCTCCACAAAACCCATCTCGACCGGCGCCTCGACTTTCAGCACGTCCACGCCATACTGCGGCTTCGAGAACTCGGCCATGTAATCGGTGACATAGGCCGGCTTGCGGCGGGCGAATTCCAGGGGGTCCGAAATGGTGTCGTCGTAGGTGATGCACTCCAGAAAGAACGGCACGTCGCAGGCCCTGCACTCTGCGCCGATGCGCTCGACGAACGCCTGTTTGCCGTCGTTGATCTCGGGGCCGTCGGCCGGGCTGTAGTAGAGCAGCACCTTGATCGCGTCCGCGCCGGCGCCCACCAGCCGGCGCGCGCTCCAGTGCGTCAGCAGATCGGGCAGGCGGCCCTTCACGGTTGCGTCGTAGCCGGTCTTCTCATAGGCCAGAAGCAGGCCGGCATTCGGCGCGCGCTCCTTTGTGGCCGGCAGGCCGTACTCCGGGTCGAGCAGAATGGCGCTGGCGTGCCGGGTGAGCACCCGGGTGACGGCGCGCTTGAACTGGACCAGATCGTCATAGGTCGCGTCGCTGCCGCGCGCCTTCGCAATCGACTTTTTGAGCGAGCCGCGCTGATCCATCGCCGCAGCCGCGATGATGCCGTTGGGGTCGGCCAGCGCCGTAATGCCGTTGAACTTGCCTCGGGTCATTCGAACTTTAGCCATGATTCCTCCACTCCTGCCGTATGGTGTGTCTGCGCTTGACTATACCGGATTCGCCGCCCGGCGTAACGCAAGGCGTTTGACGTTTCCCTTGTCTCCCCGTACCATCCACCCGCAATGGACATCCTGCTTCTGTTCAAGGCGGCGATCATGGGCATCGTCGAGGGCGTGACCGAGTTCCTGCCCATTTCCTCCACCGGCCACCTGATCGTCGCCAGCCGCGTGCTGCAATTCCCGGCCAACATCGAATCGACGTTTGCGATCTTCATCCAGCTTGGCGCCATCCTGGCCGTGATTGTGTATTTCGCGCGCGATCTGGTCGCGCTGTTGCGGCAGGCGTTGCCGGGCAACCCCGGCGCCGGCAGCGCGCAACGTCTTGCGCTGGGCGTGGCGATTGCGTTTGTGCCGGCCGGCGTCATCGGCTTCTTCTTCAACGATCTGATCGACGCATACCTGTTCCAACCGGCAACCGTCGGCATCGCGCTGGTTGTGGGGGCCATCGTCATTCTGCTGGTCGAGCGCCGATCAAGCCCGCCCACGAGCCGCGCGCTCGAACAAGTGACGCTGAGCCAGGCGCTGCTGGTGGGCATCGCGCAGGTCGCGTCTTTGTTTCCCGGCGTGTCGCGCTCGGCGGCGACGATTGTGGGCGGTTTGCTGGCCGGCCTCGATCGCCCCACCGCGCTGCGCTTCTCGTTCTATCTCTCCATCCCGACGATGGTGATCGCCACAATCTATGCGCTGTTGAAGAACCTGTCGAGCATCCAGAGCGATCAGATTGCGGCGTTTGGGGTCGGGCTGGTCGTCTCGTTCATCGTCGCCCTGCTGGTAGTGCGCTGGTTCCTGGGGTTTGTGTCGCGCCGCACATTAAAGCCATTCGCGTGGTATCGGCTGGGGGCCGGCGTCATCATCATCGCCCTGGCGCTGGCCGGCTGGTTGTGACGCCGCGCCGGCTATTCTCCCGCTCACGCCGCCTTCTATAATCCACTTGTCGGCCTGCGCGGCGCATCCCTATGGTTTTGGCACATCTATCCCGGCGGCGTCTCCTGGCGGCGCTTCTGGCGCTGCTGATCGCCGCGCCGGCGCTTGCGCTGGCCGTGCTGTGGGCGACCCTGCCTTCGGTAGACGATCTCTATCGCCGGACGCAGGCGCCCAGCACGCGCCTGCTTGATCGCAATGGCCGGCTGCTCTACGAAATCATTGATCCGCGCGCCGGCCATCACACGCCCCTGCCCCTTGATCGCATCCCCCTGCGCCTGCGCCAGGCCACCATTGCCGTCGAAGACGCCAACTTCTACACCAACCCCGGCGTCGATCTGGCCGGCATTCTGCGCGCGCTGTGGATCAACCTGCAGGGCGGCGAGGTGCTGGCCGGCGGCAGCACCATCACCCAGCAGCTTGCGCGCATGATGCTGCTGGAGCCGGAGGAGCGCGCGCAGCGCACCCTGCTGCGCAAGCTGCGCGAATCGCTGCTGGCCTGGCAGATCGCGCAGCGGTACTCCAAAGATGACGTGCTGGCGCTATACCTCAACCAGTCGTACTACGGCAATCTGGCCTACGGCGTCGAGGCGGCTGCGCGCGCCTACTTCGGCAAGCCGGCCGAGGCGCTGGACCTGGCCGAGTGCGCGCTGCTGGCCGGGCTGATTCAGGCGCCCGCGCTGTACGACCCCTTCAACGCGCCGGAGCGCGCCAAAGAACGCCAGAGCATCGTGCTCGACCTGATGGTGAAGCAGGGTTACCTGACCGTTGCCGAAGCGGATGAGGCGCGCCAGGCCCGACTGTCCTACGCCCCTTCCGCCTTTGCCATTCGTGCGCCGCACTTCGTGTCGTATGCGCGGCTGTGGCTGGAGCAACAATTCGGGCCGGAGATGTTGGTGCGCGGCGGCCTGGTCGTCACCACCACGCTCGATCTGGCGCTGAATGACGCAGCGACAGCAATTGTGCGGGCGCGTTTGAAGCAGCTTCAAGAGCCGGCCGGCGGGCTGCCCGCTCACAACGCGCGCAACGCCGCCGTTGTTGTGATGGACCCGCAAACCGGCGCGATTCGCGCGATGGTCGGCAGCCCCGATTATTTCGACGCCGGCATCAGTGGGGCGGTCAACGCCGCGATCGCCCTGCGCCAACCGGGCAGCGCCATCAAGCCGATCACCTATGCCGCCGCCTTTGAACGCCTGCGCGGTTTTACCGCCGCCACGCCGATCCTCGACGTGCGCACCGCATTCCCAACGCGCGAGGGCACGCCCTATCTGCCGGAGAACTACGATCGCCGTTTTCACGGCCCCATCAGCGCCCGCGACGCGCTGGCGACCTCGAACAATGTGGCCGCCGTGCGCGTGTTGCAACAGGTTGGCCTGGACAATATGCTCGCTGTGGCGAACGCGCTGGGCATCCACTCCTTCCGCTCCGCCGATACATACGGCCTGGCGTTGACGCTGGGCGGCGGCGAGGTGCGCCTGCTGGAATTGACCGCTGCCTATGCAGCCCTGGCTAACGCAGGCCGGCGCGTCGATCCATTTGTGGTGTCCGAAGTGGCCGACGCCAGCGGACGCGCGCGCTACGTCCGCCCCACAGCCGAGCCTGCTTCTGCTCAACCCCGGATTCTCGATCCGCGCGTGGCCTGGCTGGTGACCGACATCCTGGCCGACAACGCGGCGCGCGCAGCGGCCTTTGGCCAGAACAGCGTGTTGAAGCTGAGCCGGCCCGCTGCCGTCAAGACCGGCACCACCACCGACTGGCGCGACAACTGGACGGTGGGCTATACGCCTGATCTGGTCACAGGCGTGTGGGTGGGCAATGCCGACGGCCAGCCGATGCGCCGTGTGAGCGGGGTGACGGGCGCCGGCCCGATCTGGGCCGATGTGATGGAAGTGGCGCATCGCGGTCAGCCGGCGCGCTGGTTCCAGCGCCCCGACGGGTTGATTCGCGTGGAGGTGTGCGCCCTGTCCGGCCTGTTGCCCGCGCCCGATTGTCCGCATACACGCTGGGAATGGTTTCTGGAGGGCACACAGCCTGTCGCGCCGGACACGTGGCACGTGCGCGAGCGCATCGATCGCGCCACCGGCCAACTCGCCGACGAGCGCACGCCGCGCGAGCGTGTTGCGACGCGGCTGGCGTTTCGCCTGCCGGTTGAGGCGCGTGACTGGGCGCGCGAGCAGGGCTGGCCGCTGGCGACCGAGCCGGCGACGAGCAACGCACCCACCGCCACCGCCGGGCCGTCCTGCGACGGGGCTGCCGCTCCCTGCCCCCCGGTGACGCTGGCGCAACCAGACCAGGGCGCGATCTTTCGCATCTCACGCCAGTTGCCGCGCAGCGTGCAGCGCATTCCGCTGGAGGCGCGCGTCGACGCCGACCGCATCCGTTTATCCAGCGTCGCGCGCGTGGAGGTCATTCTGGATGACGCAGCGGGGCAGCGCGTGCTTGCCGCGCTGCCGGCGTTTCCGTATCGCGCTTTCTGGGCGCTGGAGGCGGGCCGGCACACCTTGTTTGCGCGCGCGTATCTGACCGACGGCGCGCATGTCGATAGCCCGCCAGTCGAGATTCAGGTGTTGGAGTAGCTACACAGCCATGCGAGTTCTTGTCGTTGGGGCCGGCGCGGTTGGCGGATGGATCGGCGGTCATCTCGCCCGCAGCGGCCACTGGGTCACGCTGGTCGGGCGCGCCCCCTTTGTCCGCGCTGTCGAGGCGCGCGGTTTTAAGGTCGAGATGCCATCCGGCCAAAGTTGGGTAACACACAACGCGCGCGCCGTGGAGACAATCGACGACGCGATGCAGGCACAGGACAGTTTCCACGCGCCGCCCTACGATGCTGTCCTGGTGTGCGTCAAAGCGTATGACGTGGCAGAAGTGATCGAGGCGTTGCGCGTGACGGAAGCAGCCTGGAATCGCGGCGGCGCTCGCCCCGCCCCGATCGTGACATTTCAAAATGGCGTGGGCAGCGAGGAACAATTTGCCGGCGCGTTTGGCGCGGCGCGGGTGATCGCCGGCACGCTCACCAGCCCGGTGTCGGTGACTGCGCCGGGGGTGGTGCGACTGGCGCGGGCCGGCGGTGGCATCGGCCTTGCGCCATGTGAGGGCCGCCTGCCCGATCTGTCCCCGCGCGCCATCGAACTGGCGCTGCGGCAGCCGTCGCCCGATCCGTTCATCCTGCTGGTGGACGCCCTGCGTCAGACCAGGTTGCGCATCGAAGCGTATGCCGACTATCGGGCGATGAAGTGGTCGAAGCTGCTGCTCAACCTCATGGGCAACGCCAGCAGCGCCATTCTGGATTTGACGCCGGCTGAGGTCTACGCCGACCCGCGCCTGTTTCGATTGGAGATGCGCATGGTGCGCGAGACGCTGGCCGTCTCGCGCGCAGCCGGCATCCGCATGGTGAACCTGCCCGGCGCGCCGGCGGCGTGGCTGGCGCGCCTGACACGCCTGCTTCCCGACTGGACGCTGCATCCACTGTTGCAGCAGTCGATCGCGCGCGGACGCGGAGACAAGATGCCGTCGTTCTACTATGATGTGCCGCGCGCGGGAGCCGTCTCGAAGTCACGCTGCGAGGTGGAATGGCTCAATGGCGCAGTGGTGAGGCTGGGACGGCAACTCGGCATGGCAACGCCGGTGAATGCGGCGCTGACCGAAGTGCTGAGCGGGCTGGTGGCAGGCCAGGAGGAGGCAGCAAGCTGGGCCGGCCAGGTGGATCGGCTCATCGCGCGCTGTGTGGACAGTCGTCAGTCAGTAGCCAGTCGTCAGTAGCCAGTCGTCAGTCAGTAGCCAGTAGCCAGTCGTCAGTAGTCAGTCGTCAGTAGCCAGTAGCCAGTCGATAGTTCCCCCAATCGTCAATCGTCAATCTCTCAATCGTCAATCTCTCAATCGTCAATCTCTCAATCGTCAATCCCCTCAATCGTCAATCCCCCAGTCGTCAATCGAACGGATATGTCGCGCCACAATGCGCTCGATGCTCGTCAGCACGTCAGGCAATTCAGCGGCGTCGTGGAGCTGAAACACGACAGTGATGGCCGCGCTGTGCTCGACCAGCACCATCGCCTCGCGGTCGAGCAACGGGGCTGTTGTCTCGCCGGCCGGCTCGGTAACGCAGGTGACCGTGGCTTTCAGCCGGCCGCTGTTGTCGATGGCGACTTCCCACACCGTGTCCTGCTCGCGACGCGCGACGAACACATCAGAATAGTTCGCGTCGAAACCGGCGGCCTCGAACGCAGCGGTCATCGCGTCGGGCTGCATGACAAACGGCGTCATCGCTCCACCCCCTTGTTCCAATCCTTCTCGAACGCCTCCAACATCCGCTGAATGGCCGGCCCGTCGGAGAGCAGAATACCCAGCTCGCGGTTGAAGTCGAGCGAGGTGGTGGTGATGTTCTCCGAGCCGGTGTAGGCGAACGCGCCATCGGCCACGAACATCTTGGCGTGGATATACGGGCTGCGCACGTAGCGCACCTTGACCCCGCCGGCCTGTAGCGCGTCCAAACCCTTGCTTTCGCCGGTTGTGGAGGGCGATGTGACGAGGCGCACCACCACGCCGCGCTGCACTGCCTCGGTCATCAGCGCAATCTGGCGTGTGTCCTCGGCCACCTCAGCATACACGTCCAGCGTGCGCGTGGCGGTGTTGATCACCTGGTTGATCCGCTCGCGCGAGTTGACCGGACTCCATACCAGGTGAGGGCGCTGCGGCGTGAAAGCTTCGCGGTTCCAGTCCGCCTCGAACGCGGCGGCGACTTCTGCGACATCGGCCGGGTCGCGCGTGATGACGAGCAGTTCGCGGTTGCGCGTGAACGCGGCTTTGGTCATGTTGGCCGTCATGATCACGGCCTGATCGTCGATCACAAAACTCTTCTCGTGCGTGAAGCGGAAGGTGGGATTGGTGTATTTGACATCGACGCCGGCCTGTTTCAATTTCTCGAACATCTGCTTCGTCGTGCCGGCCCCGCCAAATGGTTTCTCTTCCAGCATGGCGCGCACCTGCGCGCCGTTGTTCATGGCGCGTTTCATGGCGTCGATCACCTGCTCGTCGGTGAGCAGGTAAACCTTCATGTACACGCGCTGCCTGGCCTGGCCGATGAGATCGAGCAGCGCCTGTTCGTCATCTTCGGGATAAATGTGCAGTTCGATGCCAGTGGCGCCGGGCAATGTCGCCGCGCCGGTGGGCGTGAGCGCCGGCGTCGGGGCCGGCTGCGCTGACGGGAAAAGTTGATTGCGCAGCGCGAGAAGACCGACCAGAAGCAGGCCGGCCAGGAGCGCGAGCAACTGTGCGCGGCTGATGCCGCTATTTGCGTTCCTGCCGGATGCGTCGCGCTTCCTGCGCCTGGGGGGTGGATTGGCTTTGGATGAGGAGCGTTTCACTGGGCCTCCTGTCGTTGCGTGTTGCGTATTGCGTATTGCGTATTGCGTATTACGTATTGCGCCTGGGGTTGAAGGCCGGCAGCCCGCGCTGATAAATCCACCATTCCGCCAACAGCACAACCAGCGCCAGGGCTGCCAGCCACGGCCATATCTCCCGCTGGGATGTTGCAGTATCTGTTGCGGCGGCCGGCGCAAGTTCCGTTCTGCCGGCCAGGGCTTGCAGATTCGGCGCAATGTTCGACTCGGATCGATTGATGAAGTTCACAGCAAAGTCGCTGCGCGCAGGCGCGCGCACAGGCGCGCGCGCGCCGCTTACAAGCGCCTGATAGATGCCAGGTTGATCGGTGTCGGCAAAGCCGCGCTCGCCCACGGTCACAACCGATCCATCCGGCAGTTGCACCCTGCTGTTGGGCGGCAGCGCCACGGCTTCGCCCGGCCTGACCGATGCGGGGATGCCTGCGCCCTGAGCCGGCGCAAGCCATTCGACCGCATTGGCGATCAGCACCGGAAAGGCAATCTGCAACGGCAGGTCGCTGCGGCGCAGATCGAACGGGATCGCCACGACACGCCCGCCATCAGGCAACCCGATCGGCTGGCCGGCGTACAGCGCCGGCCCGCCCTGCGTCTGAACCAGCGGCTTCAGCCAGGCCGGCGCGTCGAAAAGTGTGGCGTTCAAGAGATTCACAGGCCGCCAATCCACCGCATCCATGACGGGATGCGCTTCGGCGCGCACATAGGCCGTGTTGCTGAACTCGCCGGTGACGGTGAAAGGGGCCGCTGCGCCGATGTACAACACATTCGCTTCCGGCGGCAGCGTCATCGTCAGGCCGTCGAGGATGAACAGATCGAAACCGAAATTGCCGCCGGCCGCGAGCAGCAGGCCGGCGTCTGGCAACATCGGCGGCGTCACCGCCCGCGTGACCTCCAGTTCAGGCAGGGCGACCAGCGCCTGTTCCAGGAACAAATTGCCTCGGCTGAGCAGCAGGGCGCGGCGGATGTTGCGCGCCGTATTGACGGCATAGGCTGTGTCGTCGATGGCAAGCGCATTCCCTGCATCGGCCTGGAGCGTGGCCTGGACAGATGAAGCGCGCAGGTCAAGTCCGCTCACCGTCCAGGCGACCGATTGTCCGGCCGGCAGGAGCAGCGTGCGCGCGTCGGCCAGCGCGCCGTCCACGCGCAACGACACCAGCGCCTCGCGCGGCTGGTCGCCCAGATTCTCGACACGCACCAGCGCAGCCAGCCCCTGCAGCGTGCGCCGCAGCGACAGATTGGTGATGGCGAGATTGTCGCTCGAAGCGCCGATCGGAACAAAGCGCGCCGTGTCGCCCAGCAGGCTCAGAGGAGACGCCGGCAACCCACTGGCCGGGCCGGGGGATGAGGCAGCGCCGGCGCCGTCGCTGATGACCGTGATGAGTGGCGATTCGCTGCCGGCTGTGGCCTGCGCCAGCGCGATCGCCGCGCTCCAGTTGGCCGCGTGCAAAGAGGGTTGCGCGGCGTCCAGCGCGTTCAGCAGTTCGGCTTTGTTGTCCGTCGCGGCGGTCAGGGCGCGCGGCGCGCGGTCAACCAGAATGATCGACATTGTGTCGCCGGGGCCGAGTTGCGCGATCATGTCACGCGCGCGGGCGCGGGCGACCTCGAAACGCGAAGGAGGCGTATCAGTGGCCTGCATCGAGGCCGAAGCGTCGAGCAGCACGATGTGACGCCCGCTGACGCCGCCGGGCGCGTCGACGTAGGGCCGGCTCAGCGCAAAGACCAGCAACGCCAGCGTGATGAGTTGGAGCAGCAGCAACAGATTGCGGCGCAGACGCTGCCACAGGGTGTTGGCCTCGCGGTCGAGCAACACCTGCCGCCACAACAGCGTGCTGGAAACCGTCTGTTCGCGCCGGCGCAGCCGCAGCAGGTACAGCAGCACAATCGGAATGGCAAGGAGCGCGAACAGGAGAGCCGGCGCGTTCAACACATTCATCTTCCGCTTTCCGTGTCGCGCTTCACACCAGCCAGCCTTCGCGGCGCAAATCGCGCAACATGATCTGTTCGATTGGCGTTGCCGTGTTCGTCAGATGATAGCGCGCGCCGCGTTTGCGGCACAGATCGCGCAGATCAGCCGTCCAGGCGCGCAGGCGGTCGCGGTACTGGCGCAGCGTGGCGTCGTCAAGGCTGACATCCTGGGTGGCAGTGGTTTCGATATCCTTCAGCCGCACATCGCCGGCAAATTCGGGTTCCAACTCGGCCGGGCAAAGCGTGTGCAACAAGCGCGTGTCCAGCCGACTGGCGCCCAGCGCATTCAGGCCCTCGGCGCAGCCTTCGGCATCGAGCAGATCAGAGATGATGACGCAGATGCCGGGTCGCGCGTCGAGCGCGTAGCGTTTCCACCACGCGTTCAGGCTGATGGCCGGCGCAAGCAGGCTCGGCTCAATGCGCGACTCGCGCAGATCCATTTCGACCGATCGAGTCTCGATAAAGGCAATCAACTCCGCTGTGGCATTCGCGCCGCGTTTGGGGCCGAACCGCTCGCGGGTGCTCAGCTCCACCAGCAGGCGATCGCCCGAAGTGAGCGCAATGTGGCCGATGGCGATGGCGAGTTGCGCGGCGCGCGTCCACTTGCCCGATGCGCCGGCGCTGCGGGCAAAGTCCGCGCCGCCGGCTGTCTCGTCTCGCCAGCGCATGGACGGGCTGGCATCGAGCAGGATGTGCACCGTGAGATCCTGTTCATCTTCGTAGAGCTTGATGAAGGGCTTTTCCAGCCGGGCGTAAATGTTCCAGTCCACGCGGCGCGGGTCGTCGCCGGGGGTGTAGGTGCGGTAGTCGGCAAACTCGATGGAGCGTCCGCGCCGCATACTGCGACGCTCGCCCATCAGATTGCCGGGCCGGCGCTTTGGCGACGCCAGCCGCAACCCGTGCAATGACCTGAGAAAGGATTCAGACAACACCGTGTCGATTTTGGATTTTGGATGTGACGAGCGGCAGCAGCATGCTGTGGATACTTGTTCAGGGTTTTATCCGGCAAAAAGTGATCGTGGCACAGACGCTCAGGTCATCCTACAACTACAGCCTGTTCCTTTTTCTCAACTTCAGCGCAAAAGCGTTGAATTACCGCTTCAAGTTCGGATGCTGTGTCAGCCATTCAAGAACCTCCTCTTCACAGCAGTGTGTTCTCGCTCTGCCCCACCACTTTTCTGCGAATCATCCCTTCATCCTTTCCAGAATGGCTTCCAGCATATCGCGGGTAGTGGCGCGCCCGCCCAGATCGGGCGTGCGACAGCCGGCCTCAATGGCTGCGCACACGGCGCGCTCGATGCGATCGGCTTCGGCGGGCCGGCCCCAGTGATAGCGCAACAGCAGCGCCACGCTGAGAATCGCGCCGGCGGGGTTGGCGATGCCCTTGCCGGCGATGTCCGGCGCGCTGCCATGCACCGGCTCGGCCACGGCCACCGACGCGCCCAGGTTGAGCGCCGGCGCGACGCCCATGCCCCCGCCCCACACGCTGGCGACATCGGACAGGATGTCGCCGAACAGGTTGGTAGTGACGATGACATCGAACTGCTCCGGCCTGGAGGCCAGCAGCATCGCCGCCGTGTCAACCAGCGTTTCGTTGATGGTGACGCCGGGGTAGTCTGCGCCGGCGTCGCGCACGGCGTCGCGGAACACGCCATCGGTGATCGGCAGGATGTTGGCCTTGTGCACAATCGTGACGTGCCTGCGCGGGCGTTCAGCCGCCAGCCTGAACGCCATTTGCCCGATGCGCATCGAGGCGGCGCGCGTGATCACGCGCTCGGCGATGGCTTCATCGCCGCGCAGGTACTCGCGCCCGGCATACAGTCCCTGCGTGTTTTCGCGCACGATCAATAAATCGACCGCCCGATCCGCGCCGAGGGCGCGCGTCGGGCGCAGGTTGGCATACAGGTCGAAGCGCTGGCGCATCTGGACGATCGGGCTGCGATAGCCTTCGACTTTGCGCGAAGGCGAGGATACAGCGCCGAACAGCGCCGCGCCGCAGGCCTCGATCTTTTCAACCGTCGCGTCGGGCAATGCCTGGCCGGCGCGGGTGAAACAATCCCAGCCGGCGTCTGCGTCGATCAGCGCCACGCCGGGCAAGACTTGTTGCAACACTTCGACCGCGCACGGAATCACCTCGCGCCCAACGCCATCGCCGGAGATCACACACAGGCTGAATGCGCTCATAGCTGATGCACCATAGGCAGCCATTGTACCCGCCGCTATGGCGCTGCTCGGCGGCTTCGGGTGCAGCCAGAGACCTTACACGGCTGATAGCCTTGCCGGCCCCGTACCCGGATATCTTTACGCCCGGATTCGGCCTTGCCAGTTCTGCCGCTTGTAAAAATGCATCCTTGACAGGCCGAACGCAACCACTCGGAGTATAATCAATGTCATGCGCCATCAAAGCAACAGATAATTCGCCTCGACGTATGTTGTTTGAATTCAGTAGTAAATCACAGTCTACGCGCTGACAAGGGATGCGCATGATGAGCACCACAATTGCTTTCAGGTTGAGGTCGCTTTGTGTTCTTGGCGCGCTGATTCTGACGCTGTCCCCAACGATGGGCTGGGCTGATGTCGAAGGAATCGGTCCATCGCGCGGCAGCCTGCGCGTCGTCGCTCATCTGGAAGCGACACAAGAAATCGTTGGACGGCTGAATGTTGTCTGGGGAGATGGCGAGCCGGGCAGCGGCTACACTACCACGCGATACTGGCTGCAGTTGGATGACGGCACACGCATCGAACTGGAGATCGGCGACAAAGTATTGCAGGCCGCCGGCGGGGTGATGGCGCTGAATCGGCAGCGTGTGAGTGTGCGCGGCACTCTGGCGTCTTCCGGCATGCCCTTATCTGCTGATGATCGTCCCCGGTTCATGGTGGCAAGCGACATACGTCTGGCGCAACCAGTTGAGGCCCTTGTCGCTCCGTTGAGCATCCAGGGAGTCAGCGGCCCGCAACCGTGGATCTCCATTCTGTGCAAGTTCAGCGATGTCGCGATTGAGCCGAAGGCGCTGTCGTTTTTCCAGAACATGTATGCCGACACGTACCCTGGCCTGGGCCACTACTGGCGCGAGCAGTCGTTCAACAAGATCAACGTAACAGGCAGCGGAGCGGTCGGGTGGTTCACTCTGCCGCAGCCGAGGTCGTACTACGTCTATGATATGGATGGAGATGGCACGCCCGATCCCAACTTTACCCGGCTGACCGGTGATTGCACGGCGGT
>CALBEF010000050.1 GCA_937927775.1 uncultured Anaerolineae bacterium
GGCGACGGGCACGACTTCATCGCCGACGCGCTGGCGCGCGGATGCGCCGGCGCGCTGGTTGACGAAAGCCGCTTCACCGCCGATCTGCCGGCGCGCGGTCAGCCTGTGATCGTGGCGGTGCCTGACACGCTGGCTGCGCTCGCTGACTACGGGCGCTTCATCATCCGGCAGCGTCAGTTGCCCGTCATCGCCATCACCGGCAGCCTGGGCAAGACCAGCGCGCGCGAGGCCGTCGCGGCTGTGCTTGCCAAACGATATGCCGTGTTCCGCAACCCGGCCAACTTCAACGGCCGGCTGGGTCTGTCGATCGCGCTGGGCGCGCTGGAAGATCATCATCAAATCCTGGTGCTCGAAATGGGCACCGACGCGCCGGGCGAGATTCACGATCTGTGCGAGATTGCCCCGCCGCGCATCGGCATCATCACCAGCGTCAGCGAGTCGCACCTGGCCTACTTTGGCTCGCTGGACGCCATTGCGCGTGAAAAGGAAACGCTGGCGCGCGTTCTGCCGCCGGATGGCCTGGCGATTCTGAACGCCGATGATCCGCGCGTGTGGGCCATGCGCGAACAGACGCAGGCCGAGGTGATCGGCGTGCGCGCCGGCGCCGATCTGCGCCCCCCCATGCACGCGCTGAAAGCCGAAATTGCCCGCGCCGTGGGCCGGCATTTCGGGATCCCCGACGCCGAGATCGAAGACGCGCTGGCGCATCTGCCGCCCCTGCCCGGGCGCATGAACCCCCTGCCGGGCGTCAACGGCTGCCTGTTGCTCGACGACTCCTTCAACGCCAACCCCACCTCCATGCGCGCCGCCATCGAATCGACGGTTGACCACTGGCAATCGTCAATCGCCAATCACCAATCGTCAATCGTCAATCGTCAATCATCAATCGTCAATCGTCAATCGTCAATCGTCAATCGTCAATCGTCAATCGTGTTGGTTTTGGGCGACATGGATCAACTGGGCGATCACAGTGCGCGCTATCACCGCGAGATCGGCGCGCTGGTGGCCCGGCTGGCGCGCGAACATCCTGCCGGCGCAATCACCCTCATCACGCTGGGCGAACGCGCGCAGGGCATCGCCGATGGAGCGTTGGGCGCGGGCATGTCGTCGGATCAGGTCGTCGTGACGTATGTGGCGCGTGACGCCATTGAGGCGGCGCAGCGACACGCCGGCGCGGGCGGCCTCGTGCTGGTGAAAGGTGACATCAGCGCGCGCATGGAGCGCGTCGTGGCCGCGCTGCTGGCGAATCCGTCCGACAAGGCCCGCCTGGCGCGTCAGGAGCCGGGGTGGGAATCGGTTCGCATCGCCCAGCCGGAGCGTCCCACCTGGCTGGAGATCGACCTGGATGCCATCGCCCACAACACGCGGCTGATCAAGCAGGTCATCGGCCCGCAGGTGGCGCTGATGGCGGTGCTGAAGGCCGACGGGTACGGACATGGCGCAGTGAAAGTCGCGCGCACGGCGTTGAACAATGGGGCCGTGTGCTGCGGCGTTGCGTCTCTGAACGAGGCGGCCGTTCTGCGCGCCGCCAACATCGACGCGCCAATCCTGATCCTGGGTTACACGCCGGCCTGGCACGCCCGCGAAGCCCTGCTGCGCGATGTGACCGTCACACTCTACGACCTGGATGTGGCGCGCGCCTTCTCGCGCGCCGCGATCGACTTGCAGCGCCCGGCCCGCGCGCACATCAAGATCGACACCGGCATGGGCCGGCTGGGTGTGCTGCCGAAGGACGCCGTTGCGTTCATCAACGCTGTGGCCGAACTGCCGGGCATCGAGATCGAGGGCCTGTTCACGCACTTCAGTTGCGCCGACACCGACCCGGATTTCACCCGCCTGCAACTGTCGCGCTTCCTGGAGATCGTCCACAATCTACAAGCCAAAAGCCACAAGCCAAAGTGGTTTCACGCGGCCAACTCCGCCGCCACATTCACCCTGCCCGAGACGCGCCTGAACATGGCGCGGGTGGGGCTGGCGCTGTATGGCCTGTCGCCGTTTGGCGCAGATCGGACAGAACTGCCGGATGGAGTCGCACACCTGCGCCCGGCGCTGGCGTGGAAGACGACGATCTCGCAGGTGAAAACGCTGCCCGACGGCGCGCCGGTTTCCTATGGGGCGACATATCGCTGCCAGGGCGAGCGGCGCATTGCCGTGATCCCGGTGGGTTACGCCGACGGTTTTCGCCGCGCGCCACAACATTCCGGCGAGGTGCTGGTGCGCGGCCGGCGCGCGCCGATCGTGGGCCGGGTGTGCATGGATCAAACCATGATCGACGTGACGGATATCCCCGGCGCGCGCATCGGGGATGAAGTGGCGCTGATTGGCCGGCAGGGCGATCAGCGCATTACGGCGGAAGATGTCGCCGCTCGTCTCGGCACGATCAACTATGAGGTGGTGTCCGCGATCCTGCCGCGCGTGCCGCGCGTGACGTGACGTGGTGCGTGTTGCGTGTTGCGTATTGCGTATTGCGTATTGCGTATTGCGTATTGCGTGTTGCGTGTTGCGTATTGGGTGTCTCAGGCATACACGCCGCGATACCGCTCAGGCAGCATGGACGCAATCACGCGCATGATGTGTTCGGTGTCTGCGTCGAGCTGCGCCGCGCGGGCCTCGCCCGGCGGCAGATGGATGAATTCGCCCACACGCAGATACACGTCCGTCCGGCGCAGACGCCGCCAGTTCGGCCCGATCTGCTCCACGCCCCACAACGCCACCGGCAGAATCGGCACGCCGGCCTTGCGCGCCAGGTAAGCCACGCCGGGCCGGCCCTGGATCAAGCCGCCGGTGCGGCTGCGTGTGCCCTCCGGCGACATGCCGATCACGCCTCCCTGCTGCAAGACCTCCACGCATCGGCGCAAAGCGGCGCGATCCACCTCACCGCGCTTGACCCAGATCGCGCCCATCAGATTGAACAGCACGAGGATCGGCGGCACTTTGCGCCACTTGTCGGCGGCCAGCACGGTCATGCGCGCGCGGCGCGAAGCGCAGGCAAAGATCAGCGGGGGATCCCAACTGGTCAGGTGGTTGGTGGCCAGAATGTAGGGCGGCGGCTGATCGAGCAGCTCGGCGCGGTCAACATGCGCGCGCGCCACCGTGTGGATTAGCAGCCGGGCGCACCAATGAGCAAACTCGTAGAACATGCAGGCGTCATCCTGTGAGTGGGCGACATTCTAACGCGGCTGGATCAGCGCGCCCCGGCGCGCTATACTCGCCGCGCACCATGCGCGCTCACTCTCCTGTCGCCGGCTCCGGCGCACTGCATCGCATCCTGGTGATTGCCAATCCAAAATCCGGCAGCCAGCAGGCAGTGCCGATCATCAAGCGCCTGGTCGAATTGTCTGCGGCCGGCCAGCTCGAGATGGCTGTGCGCTACACCGCGCCGGATGTGTCGGCAGCCGAGCTGGTTCGTGACGCGGCGCAGTTCGATCGCGTCGTCGCCGTTGGCGGAGATGGCACCGTCACCCAGATCATGGGCGGCATGATCGGGGTCGAGACGCCGCTGGCGATCACGCCGGGCGGCACGGGCAATGTGCTGGCAGCGGCGCTGGGGTTGAGCGCGGATTGGCAACAGGCATGCGCGGATGCGCTGGACCCGGATTGCGCGCGCCGGCCTGTCGATCTGGGCGTGCTGGACGATCGCTTTTATTTCGCGTTGCGGTTCAGCGCCGGCTACGAAGCGCAGGTGACGCGCGACACAACCCCGGCGCTGAAAACGCGGTTTGGGAAACTGGCCTATGCCTGGTATGCCGCGCGCCATGCTCTGCGCCTTCAGGTCGCCCGCTATCGATTCCGGGTCGATGGCGGCCGGCCGTTCCGTTTGCGCGCCGAGTCTGTCTGGGTGGCCAACACCGGCGCGCTGGGCGTGCTCGGCCTGGAGTTGAACCCGCTGATCCGGCTCGATGACGGCCAGCTCGATCTGTGCATCTTTCACGTCAGCGCCCTGCGCAACCTGCGCTCTCTGGCGCGCTGGGTGTTCGGCAACAACCGGCGCGCAGCGGGGCGCAACGACTGGCTGCCGCCGGCGGTGCTCAGGCACATCGTGGTCAGGGATCGCGTCTCGATCGCGGCGTCTCCGCCGCAGCCGGTGCAGATCGACGGCGACACCGTTTCTACGACCCCTTGCGCTATCAGCGTTTTGCCCGCCGCCGTTCATGTGTGCGTGCCCCGCGCGTCCTGATCTCAAACCCAAAATCCAAACGCCAAAATCCAAAATCGAAGATGCGTTATCCCATCCCGGCCCGGGAAATTGCCGTTGAAACAACCGTCGTCAACTCGCGTTTCATCTGCACCATTGGCGAAGCGCGCTCTGTGAATGACGCCATGGCGTTCATCCGGCGCGTCAAGGAGCAGCACGCCACCGCCAGCGCCCATGCCTACGCTTTTCGGGTGGGATACGGCGCGAGTGTGATCGACGGCTGCAACGACGGCGGCGAGCCGAGCGGCACCGCCGGCAAACCGATGCTGGCCGTCCTGCAGGGCAGCGGGCTGGGTGATGTGGTTGCAGTGGTGTCGCGCTGGTTTGGCGGGACGAAGCTGGGCACGGGCGGGCTGGTGCGCGCTTTCAGCGGCGCGCTCAAGGCAGGACTGGACGCGCTGCCACGATCCGAGCGGGTGGAGCGCAGAACGTTTCTGCTCGAAGCGCCGTATCCGCTCTTCGAGCGGGCGCGGCTGCTGGTGGCCGCCCATCACGGCGCCATTGCCGGCGAGGAATTCGGCGCCACCGTGCTGCTGACGCTGGTGTTCGCCGTGGATGACATCGCGCCGTTTCAGCAGGCGCTGCGCGAACTGAGCGGGGGCCGGCTGGAACTCGTGCCGGTCGAATGAACGCCCGACAGTACAATGTCCGCGAATATGTGGGCCGACAAAAGGCCGGACCCGGAGAAACAGCATGAGCAACGGACACACTCCCCGAACGATGCGCGCTGCGCGGCTGTATGGCAAGCTGGATGTGCGTGTGGATCAGGCCCCCTGGCCGGCCATCGAGAAGCCCGACGACGTGCTGATCCACATCAGCCACACCGGCATTTGCGGCTCCGAGCTGCACGCCATCGAAGGCTACGAGCTTTCCAAAGGCGCGCTGGGCGGGGCGCTGGCGCCGTCGAACCTGGGGCACGAATACGCCGGCACGGTGGTCGAGATCGGCGCGGAGGTGAAGTCTGTCCGTCCCGGCCAGCGCGTGACCGTTGTGCCGCGCGGGCCGTGCGGCAAGTGCGAGTTGTGCCGGGCCGGCATCAGCGCGCTGTGCCGCAAGGTGACGCATCGCGGCGGCTCGTGGGCCGAGGCTATCGTCGCGCCGGAGCAACTGGTGTACGCGCTGCCCGATGATGTGCCCAACCCGGTCGGCGCGATCACCGAGCCGTTGTCGTGCGCGGTGCGCATCATCGACCGCGCCGGCCTCAAGGCCGGGCAGAACATGTGCGTGATCGGCGCCGGGCCGATCGGCCTGTTTTCCGCCGTGCTGGCCAAACACGCCGGCGCGGCGCTGGTCATCGTCAGCGACATCCGCGCCAGCCGGCGCGAGCTTGCGAAGCGCATGGGGATCGATGTTGTGGTCGATCCCAAAGCCCAGGACCTGCGCGAGGTGGTCATGGATCTCACACACGGGCGCGGCGTCGAGATCAGCATGGAAGGAGTCGGACTGGAGCCGGCGCTGTCGCAGGCCATCGAACTGGTCGCCATCGGCGGCATGGTGATGTGGGCCGGCCTGGCGCCCACGCACATCAGCGTCCCCATCTCTCCCAACGACATGTTTTTGCGCGAGTACACCCTGCGCACCTCGTGGGGCGGCGTGCTGGAATATGAGCGCACCATCCGCATGGAGCAGGCCATCGACTGGACGCCGGTGGTGCAGGAGCAATTCCCCCTCGATCAGGCCATGCAAGCCGTTCAGTTCGCGCGCACTCAGGCCGCCGGGAAGGTCATTCTTAAGGTTGAGGGTTGAAGGTTGAAGGTTGAAGGTTGAAGGTCGAGGGTTGAGGGTTGGTAAAGTTAGCTCAGGTTCTCAAGGTTGAGGATCGTCTGTCATCTGTCATCTGACGACTGACTACTGACTACTGACGACTGACTACTGACTACTGACGACTGACGACTGACTACTCCCCCCACTCCCATGCATATTTTCTCCATCGATCAAGACGACATCGTGTTGTGCGACACGCCGCTGACCTATGCCGAGGCGCGGCGCTATGGCGCAGGCGAGGTCATTGGCGGACAGAGCAGGTCACGCGCCGAAACCATCGTGTGTGTGGTCGAGGGCGCGCTGACGGTTGCCTCGCCCGGCGCGGCACCGGCCACACTGCCGGCCATGCACGGCGCGCACATCCCGCCCGGCATGGACTGGTCGGCGACGGCCGGCGCGCAGGGCGTCAAAGTGCTGCGTGTGGACAGCCGGCATCCCGGCTTCGATCCGGCCCGCGCGCTGATGCCGCCGCTGGCAAGCGCGGAGTGCTTCGAGGTCAAAGACGGCCTGGGACTGACCTACACGGATTACTTTCGCAGCCGGGTGCTCAACTTTGCGCCGGGCTTTGCCGCAGAGCGGCACTTTCACGAGGGCGCCGACGAAATCTTCTGGTTCTATCAGGGCACAGCCCACATCGTCGCGCCCGATCAGGATGTGTTCCTGCCGGCGGGCAGCGTCATCGTCAATCCGGCCGGCGAGTGGCACATCATCGGAAACGGCAGCGCCAACGAGCCATTGTTGATGTTCCTCACCGTCACGCCGAACATCGTCCCCAGCCACACCTTCTTTGATGCAGAAGGACGGCCGGTCGCGCGCAGCATGGCGCCGTTGACCCGGCCATGAGCGGGGCGCAATGCCGCTGCGCCCCGCGATATCCCCTCTCCGCGCCTACAACGCTTCCAGTTCGACGCGGGCGCGCGCGCCGGCGGACAACACCTCGCCGGCGAACGGCGACAGGCGCACAGCGAATGAGATCGGCGCCGGTTGCAGCGTGTATTGCGGCAGCGGCCCCGGCCCGCAAC
This sequence comes from uncultured Anaerolineae bacterium, assembly GCA_937927775.1. Taxonomy (GTDB): domain Bacteria; phylum Chloroflexota; class Anaerolineae; order J036; family Brachytrichaceae; genus Roseilinea. Next base: position 6,982 of record CALBEF010000050.1, read on the forward strand.
TGTTGCTGCCCAGCCCGTTGTGCGCGTGATCCAGCGTCAGCACGATCTCGTCAAGTCGGGTCAGCTCATGCGTGTGGCGGGCCTGTGTCAGGTCCTCGGTCGAATAGCGCTGCGCGGCCACGTTGATGCTCGGCATACCGATCACCAGCAGCCCCACGCCACGCCGGTTGGTGAGCGCCGCCCAGCGCGCATCGGACTTGAGGCCGTTCTCCTGCGGGAAGATGTACGGCACGAACTGCGCATCGACCGGGCCGGCGTACAGGCCGAAGCGCGCGCTCTCCCTGCGGTCGATATAGCTCTCGTGCGGGCCGCGCCCCAGCCAGGCAAACTGATCGAACTGATCGGGCAAACGCATCTGCAACGCCACGCGCGGCAGCGGCGGCAGGGGCGCTTCGGGGGCAGACGCGGGCTTTAACGCAGTCTGCGCAACGACATCGCCCGCGCCATAGATGGTGTACACGGAGCGGCACTCGAAGCAGGTGGTCACGCCGTATGCATTCAGCCGGTAATCCACTTCGATGCGCGCAGCGCCGGGCGACTGCGCGGTGATGGCGACCTGATCCACTTGCGTCATGAGGCGATCATAGCCGGCCTTGCGCCACTCGCGCGCGATGTGCACATCGTTGTCGGTCGGCGCGCGCCACAGTTGCAGCCGGGGTCCGGCAGTGAGCAGGTCGAGGCCGGCGTATGCCCAGTGAGCGATTGTGCCTGTCCAGCGGTCGAACACCATCTCGAAGTCCTGGCCTTCGATTTCGATGACGCGCTGCAAGGGGGTCACGCGCAGGGCCGGCATGGACTGCGCGCGAACAACGGGCCGTGGCGCCGGCTTGACCGGCAGTTCAAACTGCGCCCAGGCCACCTCGAAGCCGCGCGCGGCCCAGGGCATTGTTCGCGCCAGCCTGAAGGACAGGTTCAAATGGTAGATCGCGCCCGGCGCGCCCTTCGGCAGGCTGAACGGCAAGGAGACGACGGTTGCGCCATGCGGCGGCGTATCCAGGCGCGGCAGCTCGCCCTCCTCGATCAACTCGCCGTCGCGGGTCACGCTCCAGGCAATGTCCAGGTGACCAGGCGACAGGAAGTCATAGCGATTGTGGATGCGCACCTTGCCGGCCGGCAAATCGACTGCCTCGACGCGCACCGGCTCGATGACCTTCTTGTACTCGATCAGGCCGGTGTGCGGTATGCGATCAGGGAAGTTCAGGCCGTCGATGCAGAAATTGCCGTCGTTGGGGTGATCGTCGAAGTCGCCGCCATAGGCGAACCATTCGCGGCCATCGGGCAGACGCCGGCGGATGGCGTGATCGACCCACTCCCAGACGCAGCCGCCGATCAGACGCGGATAAGCGTAGATGGCGTCCCAGTATTCCTTCAGATTGCCCGGCCCGTTGCCCATGGCGTGCGCGTATTCGCACATGAAGTAGGGCCGGGGATCGTCCGTCACCTGACCCTGCGCGATGATGTGCGCCACCGTCGGATACATCTGGCTGACCACATCCACCACGCCCGGCGCGTATTGCGCGCCTTCGTAGTGAATCAGCCGCGAATCGTCGCGCGCGCGAATCCAGGCCGACATCGCGTCGTGATTGCGGCCATAGCCCGACTCATTGCCCAGCGACCAGAAGATCACGCACGGATGATTCTTGTCGCGCTCGACCATGCGCTCGGCGCGGTCGAGGTAAGCGGCTTCCCACTCCGGGTCGTTGGAGAGCCGGTTGATGTCGGTGTAGGCAAAGCCGTGCGTCTCCAGATCGGCCTCGTCGATCACATACAGGCCATAGCGGTCGCACAGGTCGAGCCAGCGCGGGTCGTTCGGATAGTGCGACGTGCGCACGGTGTTGATGTTGTGCTGCTTCATCAGAAAAATGTCGCGCAGCATCGATTCATAGGTGACGGCATGGCCAAAGTCCGGGTGCGTGTCATGCCGGTTAACGCCTTTCAGTTTGACCGGCTGGCCGTTGACCAGCAGGCGCTGCTCCTTCACCTCGATGTTGCGGAAGCCGACTTTGACCGGCAGCGCTTGCAGGACTTCGCGGGGCTGGTCAGCGGAAGTTCGGGTCAGGATGATCAGCAGCGTGTACAGGCTGGGCGTCTCGGCGCTCCACTTGCTCGGCGTCATGACATCGGCCTCGGCCTCGACCTGTATCTCCTGCCCCGGCTCGATGCGGGCGGCCTCGGTCAGCGCCTGCTCGACGATCGTCTCGCCGTCGGCGTTGACCAGGCGGGCCAGGACGCCATAGCCTTCCCCGATCTCGTTGCCATCGTTCTTCAGCGCCACACGCGCGCTCAGGCTGCCATCCGTGTAGTGATTGGTGAGCCGGGCGCGCGCCCACACATCGCGCACGTGAACAGCCGGAGTCGCCAGCAGATACACGTCGCGGAAAATGCCGTTCAGCCGCCAGAAGTCCTGATCTTCCAGATACGCGCCATCCGACCATTGATAGACCTGCACCGCCAACAGGTTGCGGCCAGGGCGCAGCAGCGCGGTGATGTTGAACTCAGCCGGCAGGTGCGCGCCCTGGCTATAGCCGGCCATCTGACCGTTGACCCACACATGGAAGGCCGAGTTCACACCGTCGAAATTGAGAAACACCTGACGGCCGGCCCAGCCGTCGGGGACGATGAATTCGCGGCGATAGCAGCCGGTGGGGTTGTCCTGTGGCACGCGCGGCGGATCGACGGGATAAGGGTAGGTGACGTTGGTGTAGTTTGGCCGGCCATAGCCGTGCATTTGCCAGTTGCCGGGCACGGGGATGGCGTCCCACGCGCTGGCGTCGAACGACTCGCGCTGAAAATCTGCGGGCACATCGCGCGGCGATGGGGCATAGTGAAACTGCCACGCGCCGCTGAGCATCAGAAAGAATGGGCTGGCGCCGCGCTCGCCGGCCAGCGCAGACGTTTCATCGGCATAAGGCACAAGCGTCGCGCGCGCCGGCTCGCGGTTGCGCTGAAGCACATGCGGGTTCTCCCAGTCGTGAGCGTTTGGGTGGATCGTGTTCATGGTTGCATCCTTTTATATCTCCGACCGCCCAAACACGGAAACAGGCCGATGTATCATTTCCCCGTGCACTCATCGGCTTATCCGGCCATCCGGCAGCTCACGCAATCACTCAATCACTCAATCACCCAATCACCCAATGACTCAATCCTCCTCATTCCGTTTGACTCGGCTGATCGTGGCGCTGGTCGTCGCGCTGGCCGGCTGTGATCGCGCCACGCAGTACAGGCTGGCCACGGTCGTGCCGGAGATCAAAAGGGCGCAAGAGCGGGCCGAGGCCGAGCAGAAAGCGCGCGCGCTCGAAGACGCCTACCGCTTCAGCGGCAGCTACGCCGGCGTCAGCCTGCGCGCGGACCACCCACTGGCGCTCAAGACGCGCGGCAAGCTGGCGCCGGCCATTCCCAAAGCGCCCGAGGCCGGCTTCGGCGGCGCGGCGCCGGCGCATGTGCTGTTCACCTTCGGCGCCAATCAACAGCCGTATATCCTGTCGCCGCGCGACGCGCAGTTGCGCGTCTTCCCCGTCGCGGCATACCGCAGGATCGACCCGGCCCTGTCGCGCGTGATCGACGATCTCAAAGAGGTGCTGGCCAAACAGCCGATCGAGTTCACCTCGGATATCCCGGTGCTGCCCCTCATCAACGCAGCGCAGATTTTCCGCGCCCGCGTGCGCTATCTGTCTTTCCAGAACGGCGCCGGGGTGCGCTTCGTGACCGCCTACGTGGATGAACTGACGCCTGTGACCAACCAAAACATCCTGTACGCCTTCCAGGGGTTGACCTCGGACGGGAACTACTACGTGTCGTTCTTCTATCCGTTGACAACGCCGGCGCTGCCCGACAACGCCGGCTACACCCAGGCCGCTGAGGACATCGACGCCTTCATCCGCAACTTCGACCGTTACCTGATCGACGCGGTCAACACCATCGAGCGGCAGCCGGCGGACAACTTCACCCCCGCTCTATCCGCGCTCGATGCGCTGATCGCCTCATTGAACGCGAAGCCTGCGCTGCCAACGGACGAGGCAGCCACAACAGGCGCGCGCAACAGCGCGCGCACGGGCGAAGCGACCGACACGCCCATTCCGCCACCCACGCCGGAGCCGACGCTGGGCCTGTGGCCGGCGCGCGCCACGGTGGTGCTGAACGTGCGGGCCGGCCCCAGCCTGAACGAGCGCGTGCTGACCGTGCTGCGGCAGGGCGAACAGGTGGAGCTGGTGGCGCGCTCGGTGGACGGCAACTGGTTCCGGCTGCGCACCCGTTACGGCATCATCGGCTGGTCGTATGCGCGTTTCCTGCGCCCCTATGTGTTGATCGACAAATTGCCGGTGCTGGATGTGGGGCCGACATCGACGCCGCCGCCGCGCCCGCCGGCCACCCTTACGCCCACTGCCGCGCCGGAGGAATAACAGGTGTCGGACTTCTCAAAGAAGTCCGACACCTGAAGAGCGATCACGATCAGGGCTTGCGCGTGATCGGCGCATAGGCCGGGAACTTCGCCTCGGCCACGTAGATCTCGTCGTTGGCCGTGGAGATGAAATTGCCAGGCTCGCGCCCGCGCCAGGCGACGGTCGGCAGCCCGCGCGCGCTGATGAACGGGAAGTGATCGTCGTAGTCCACAAAGTTGGGCGCGGAATAGTCGTTGCGTTCCAGGGCTTGCAGGCGCAGCCCGCCATTGGCGGGATACTGGGCGCTTACCACGCGCACGCAGGAGCTGCCGTTCAGCACCTCGCCGGCCTGGAACAAACCCGCATACATCTTTTTGTTGGTATCGTCGAAGAACGACACCACAACAGCGTCGGCGGCGTTGCTGCCGCATTGGAACGACGCCGTTGAACTGGCAGCCTGCGCGGCCATGGTTGTCATCGGCGCTGCTCCCAACGCGGCCAGCTCCGCGCAGCGCGGATGCTGCGGATCGGCTGCGCAGTCAGGCGTCGGCGCGGGTTGGCCAGTGTCCTCCGTTTCGCGCGCCTCCGCGTTGCTTGCGATGGCGGGTGACAGCAGCGGGCGCTCATCGAACACTGGGCCGGCTGCAGCTTCTGCCTCCGCAACTGCTGCCTCGGCCGCCTTCTCCTCCAGGTCGGCTACGCTCAGCGCCATCATCGTGCTGCTCCCGCTGCCGTTCGGACGGGCGATGACGGCGTTGCGCGCGACGGCGATGCGCGGCGAATCCACATCGGCGCCGGCCGGCACGGGGGCTGGGCTGAGCGAAACGTTGCCGCTGGGGGTGATCCGCGTGGGCGTGGCGCTGCAACTATCGTCCTGAACCAGCGCATAGCGGATCGCGCCCTGGCCGGCAGTTTGCGAGTATCGCTCCCAGACCAGGTGCACCCAGTTGCTGATGCTGTGTCCTGCCGCGATGCGCACGCCTCCCTCGAATGTCGTGGTGATGGCGTTGGAAAGGTTGAGAATCTGACAGGGAGCAGGAGAGAAATTCACCGAGCGGTAGTACACGTCCCAGTCACCTGTGCTGCTGTTTTGGTGCGTCCAAGCGACGTAGCTACGGTTATCTGCTGGATTGATCGCCAGGTCAAGGTCAATCTCCGCGCCCGGATAAGTTACCTCGTTGCTCAGGACCAAACAAGCCGAGCTGGGAGTGCTCGTGGTGTTATCAAAATCCCGCCAATAGACGCTATCGCTCGCGGGGGCGTTGTCGCCGATCCAGGCAATTTGCGCAAAGTTACCTGCTGTATAGCTCCGCGTCACTCTTGGGGAGCGCTGAGAGTACTGCGGCGGCGCGCACCCCGGCCATTGTGACACAATTACCGGCGCAGTAGGCAGTGCGCCATTGAAGTCCACCTGGCGATAGTAAATTGTGCTGGTGGGGTTGGCATTTGCCCACACCACCACGCTCGTCCCAGTTGAGCGCACGGCCAGATCAGGCGTGTCGTTCGGCCCGGAAAGAGTCAAGGAAACCTGAACCGGGCCGCTGGCGTAGGCGAGCGTAGTCGTGTTCACGCGCGCCCACCAGATGGTGGGGTTTGCTGTCGGATTAGCGCGATAGCGCCAAACGACATATAGCCAGCCGTCCTGCTCGACCATGCGCGGCTGATCATCTTCCCCTGGATTGGTGGTTAACTGGACTGGCCCGCCCACCAGCTCACCGGCGGCGTTCATGCGCTGCAAAAATAACTCGTTGTCGCCATCAGTTGTCGCGCCGATGAACAGGATGAACCGTTCGTTGCCCGACTGGGCGATGATCGGCGTGGTGTCGGTGATGGGCTGGCCCAACTGTTGTCGGCTGATCTCTTGCGTGGTCCGCCACTGCGGCAGGATGGTGACGCAGCCCGCCAGCACGGTCAGGGCGAACAGCAGGAGGCCGCCGATCACCAGGCGTTTTAGCTGTTTGTTGTCGGCAGATACGGGGGGGGAAGTTTTGGTTTGTTCCATCAGTTGATCTCCTTATGTGCGCAGGATGCGCGCAGATTGCAAATGCATCGCTGAGCAAAGAAAGTTGCCGATAGCCTGTCGGCAAAAGCCGCTCCGGCTACTTCAGACGCTTTGCTATCACACCGGCGTCCACAAAACGTCCACATCGGCGCGGCGCAGCAGTGAGTAGGCCCGCAGTCTTCAACGATTGCCCTTATGGCGAGCTTATGTCAGTGTGATGGGGACAGGGCCTGCAAGCGCTGCCGGCCTTGCGGGGATGTGACAAGGAAGGGGGCGTTCCCGCCCAGGCGGGAACCCGGTCTGCCTTTCAGGCAGCGACTACGTTACACCAGCGCCGGCGGATCGGGCCAGATGTCTTCGGCGCCGGCGCGCAGGATGGCTCGATTGAAGGCAAAAGCGGAGAGATAGCGTTCACGCTGGTCTGGCAGGAGCGCCTCTTGCAGACGGCGCAGACAAGCTACTGCTTCGCCCAGTGCCCCGCGCGCTTCGTCCGGCTGGCCCAGCGCGCGCAGCACCTGCGCCCGCGCAAACCATATCTGTTGTGGGTTTTCCACGTTGGGCAGGCGTTGCGCGTCGGCGATGGCCTGGGCGCTGTGAGCGTCGGCAGCCGGCAGATCGCCCAGGCGCAGGCAGGCGATAGACAGAAAGGCGCGGTCTATGCTCATGTCCAGGTGGCCCTGTGCGCTGCGCAGCGTCATGCCCTGTTCCATGTGCTGACGCGCTTCATCCAGCCGGCCCTGTTGCAGCAGCGCCGCGCCCAGGTTGGCCAGCGCGGCGGCCTGTTGCGCCGGCAGGTTCACCTCGCTCGCGCGCGCACAGGACTCGCGCAGCCAACGCTCGCCTTCCTGGCCCTGGCCCAGCCACACATGCGCCGCGCCGATGTTGCTGGCCGCCACACACAGCCCGCGCGCGTCCTGAATCGCGTCAAACAGCGCATATGCCTCGCGCGCAAAGGTGACGCCCTGTTCAAAGTCCCCGCTGCGCAGGGCCAGCGTGCTGGCGTTGACGCGCGCGGCGGCCATGCCCTGGCGCAGGTCGAGCGCGGCATAGGCCGTATAGGCGGCGGAATAGGCGGCCAGCGCCTCATCGAGCCGGCCCAGGCGAGCGCACATGCGGGCGATCAGCGTCTGGGCGTTGGCTTCGGCGTCAGGCAGGCCGCGCTGGGCGAACAGGCGCAGCGCCTCCTGTCCATAGGTCAACGCGCCGGCAAAATCATTGCGCAGTGAGGCCAAATTGCCCAGTTCGAGCATCAGATAGGGCAAGAGGGCGGGTTGCGAGCCGGCAAGGTCAACCGCGCGCTTGATGGCAGCCTCCGCCACGTCATATTGCTCACGCATGGCAGCGATCTGGCCGCGCAACAGCCAGCATTGCGCCTGGGCCAGGTGATCGGCCTGCTGCTCGGCCAGGGTCAGCGCGCGTTGCGAAATGGATCCCGCTTCGTCCCAGCGCCGGCTGTGCGCCAGCGCGCGCGCCAGCAAACGCAAAATGTCGCCGTCGGTCTGCAAGGCGCAGGCGGCCGCGCGCTGGAGCGCGTCTATGGCAGTCGTCCAGTCATTGCGAGGAATAGCGTAGCGTCCCCGGCGGTAATAGACCATGGCGCGCCATTCAGCGTGATCGGGCCAGGCTTCGACCAGGCGCTCCAGCGCGCTCAGGGTGTCGGCCTGGGCGTCGTGCCGGCCCAGCACGTGAAGCGCAGCCTCCTGTTCGCATAGCAGCTCAAACTGCAAGCGTGGATCGTTTGTCAGCGCCAGGCCGCGTTGCGCGGCTACCAGGGCCGCTTCCGAGACATACAGTTCCTGCGCGCGTCGGGCTGCCTGCAACCACATCTCGGCGGCCTGATCCGGCTGGCCGGCAGCTTCCAGATGGCGCGCGATGGTGTGCGCGTCGCGTCCGTGCTGGCGCAGCAACAGGGCGGCCTGGCTGTGCAAACGCTGCCGGCGCGCCACACTCAGTTGATCCAACACCGCCTGGCGCACTTCCGGCGCGCTGATGATGTAACGATCGCCGGCCAGGGTGAACCAGCCGCAAGCCAGCAGGGTGTCGCAGGCGCGTTCCACCTCATCCGGGACGCGCCCGCTGACGTGTTGCAGCCAGTGCGCCGTGTCGCCGCCCAGGACGGCGGCCGCTTCCAAAACCTGTCGCGTGACGGGATCGAGCGCGCGCAGGTTGATGTCGATGGCGGCGCGCAACGAGGCCGGCGCGATCAGTTCGCCCTGTTGACGCGAAGCGACTGTGGCGCGCAACATCTCCAGCAGGGCGGCCTGGCTGCCGTTGGCGCGCTGCCAGATTGCCTCGGCCACTTTGGCCGGCACGGCGTGTTGCCGGCCCAGCGTCAGCGCAGTGGCCCGATCGGGCGGCGGCGCTGTCCACACGCGCGCCAATCCCGCTCGCAGGTCAGCCGACAGCGCCTTGAGTTCGGGCGGGCCGTTTTCTATGTCGCGGCAGGTAATGACAAGCGCCGGGCCGCTGTGATCCAGCGCGCGCGCCAGCCATCTCACCGCTTCGAGTGAGGCGAGGTCTGCCGATTCCAGATCGTTCAGCGCGATCACCGCTGGGCGATCGCCGGCCAGCGCCCGCAAGACGCGCGGCAGGGCTTGCAGTAAACGCCGCCGCAGCACCGGTTGCAGGGGCGCGCCGGGCCGGTCGTCCAGGACAACCGGCTGCCACTGGGACAATTGCGAGAAGGCGGCGCGCAATTCGGGCAACAGGCGTGTGGCTTCGCTGCTCCAGAGGTGCGCGCCGGTAGAAGAACCCGGCGATTGCGCGGAACGGCTCAGTTGCTCGCGCAAGGCGATGTCGAGCAGAGTGCGCATCAAGGCAAACGGGGCGCCATCCTCCAACCCGCGCGCGCTGACTGACCATACGCTCAAACCCGGCGCCGCCCCATTCTGCTGCAGGGCCGACAACGCCGCCTGAAGCAGCCGGTTCTTGCCGGCGCCGGCCGGGCCGGTGATCCACACGACTTTAGGCAGACCACGCAGGGCTTGCGCGATGGCGTCCGCCAGTTCATCGCGCAAGCCGGCCGGCGGCCACTCGGCCAGGCGCAGGGCGCTGTCCACGGTCGGCGAGGCAGATGGCGCGCGCTGCGCTGCGTCCCTGTTGGCCGGCGCCGGGAAAGCCAGCTCGCGCGCGGCTTCGGCGCGATCTTCCAGCACGGCCTGGTGCAACGCGCGCGTCAGGTCATCGGGCAGGATGGCCAGCTCGCGGTCGAGCAGCGCCGCGCACCAGGCATACTGGCGCGCGGCGTCGCTGCGCCGGCCGGTCGCCGCATACAGCCAGATTGCCTTGCGGTGCAGGTCTTCGGACAGCGCGTCCAGCGCCAGGGCCTGCTCGACGGTCGTCAGGGCGCGGGCGTAGTCGCCCAGCGCCGCGTAGCCCTGCGCCATGCGGCGCAACACATCCAGGCGCAGCCGCTCGAACAGTTCGCGCTTGTCGCGCAGCCAGGTTTCAAATTCCGGCGCGTCGCTCAGGTCGAGGCCCTGCAGCAGGGGCGCAGCGCCCAGGCTGGCAGCCTGCTCGGCAGCTTGCAGTCCGTCGGGGTCGGGCAAGGCGCGCGCCTGATTGAACAGGCTCACAAACTCGCGCGCGTCCACCCGGCATATGCGCGGATCGAGGTACAGCAGGTTGCTCGACAGGCTGGTTGGGTCGGGCAGGGCCTGGTCGGCGCCTGCCCCCAGCGTTTGACGCAATTCGGAAAGAGAGCGACGCAGACGTTGCCGGGCGACTTCCTCAGCGGCATCGGGCCAGATCAGATACATCAGCTCATCGCGCGTGACGGGGCGATCGCTGAGGGCCAGCACCGACAGAATGGCAAGCGGCTGCCGCCGGCGAAAACGCGCTTCGCGCCGGTCGATCAACAGTCGCGGCCGGCCAAACACTCGCAATTCCAGACGAGTGTCCAGGTTGCCCGCCATTGTCATTGCGCTCATTCCCTGAATGATAATTTGCGCCGCATATGACAGTTGCGACGCATTGGGCCGCCATGCGGCATCAGTGCCCCCAGTATGCGCGACACATGGCGCACCGGGATGACTCCGGGCTGACGATTGGCCTGCTTGAAGTGAATCGCTATCAACAATCAGGGGCGCGATTGGCATCGCGCCCCTGTCGAGGGTCACATCGGCCGGCGACCAGACCTGCGCCACAACGTATGTGGCGCAGGTCAATCGGTATGCGATTCAGTCCGATTCACTCATCCAGTTTGCCTGGCTCCAGGCCCGGGGGCAACGCCGCCGGCTGGTGGCATGTGCTGGTGAGCGTGATGTGCCGGCCTTCACGCGACGCGTCGTGGAAGGCGTGCATGATGTCGAGCACGTGATACGTCAAATCGCCGCTGGCGCGATGGGGCCGGCCGCTCGAGAGCGCGTAAGCCATATCGGCCACGCCGATGCTGCGATAGTTGTCGGTGTAGCCATGCGTCAGCGGCACATCGATCCACTCTTTGTCTGTGGCCCGCCGCAGTTTGACCGGCCCGCCAAAGCCGTTCGGGTCGGGCACGCTCAGCGATCCCTCGCTGCCGTACACTTCGATGCGCGGCAGGTTGGCCGACCACACGTCGAAGCTGGTGATGATCGTGCCGATCGCGCCATTGGCAAAATCCAGCACGCCGGCCACATGCGTGGGCACATCCACAACAATCCGCGCGCCATGTTTGGGCTGACTGGTGATGGTGCGCTCCGGGAATGTGATGCGCGCCGAGCCGGTCACGCGCGTCACCGGCCCGATCATGTTGATCAGCGCCGTCAGGTAGTAAGGCCCCATGTCGAACATCGGGCCGCCGCCGGCCTTGTAGTAGAACTCCGGGTCGGGGTGCCAGCTCTCGTGGCCATGGCAGGTCATGAATGCAACGGCAGCCACCGGCACGCCGATCGCGCCATCATCGATCAGCTTGCGACAGGTCTGGTGCGCGCCGCCCAGAAACGTGTCGGGCGCGCCGCCGATCAGCAGACCTTTGGACTTCGCCAGCGCCAGCATCCGTTGCCCATCCTCGCGCGTAATGGCCAGCGGCTTCTCGTTGTACACGCTTTTGCCGGCGTTGAGCGCAGCCAGCGCCACTTCGGCATGTGCGTTGGGCGTCGTCAGATTGACAACGATCCGAATCTCAGGGTCGTCAAGCAATTCCGCCACCGTCAGCGCGCGCAGGGCGCGCCCGTCGCGCGAGAACTCGTCTGCTTTGGCGCGGGCGCGCTCCGGGATCGCGTCGGCCACCGCCACGATATCGAGAATCTCGAATGTGGGGCCGGCGCGCAGGTACGCGCCACTGATGTTGCCACAACCGATGATGCCCACTTTCACTTTGCTGATGCTCATGTGTATTCCCTCGATGCCTTGCTCCATTTCCGAAACAGACTGTGCGCGCCGCGCACCACGCAATACGCAACACGCAACACGCAATACGCAACACGCAATACGCAACACGCGCTACTCAATCAGGCCCGTCAGCGGCAGCGCCACCCAGCCGCTGATGATCTTCGGGTAGAAGTCGGTGGACTTTTGGGGCATGATCTCGCCGGCCTCGGCGCAGGCGCGCACCTGTTCGATGCGTGTCGGATTCAGCGCAAACAGGAAGTTCGCCTCGCCGCGATCCACCGCCTCGTAGCCGGGGCCGGCATCGCGCAGATAACGGATATTCTCCTGCCGGGCAATGCTGTCCTGTGTCAGGCCCATCACATGTTCCAGGACGATTCTGTGCAGCACGGCCACATCCAGCGCGCGCCAGGCCTGATGGCGCTCCGGCGCGAGCTGATCCATCGTTTGGCGCGAGCGCAACGTGAGCAGGGTGTGCGCGCCATCGTAAAAGCCGAAGGCTGGCCGGTCGTCCGGCGCGTCGGACAGAGCCTGCAACCACGCTTCACGGCCCGGTATGGGCTGCGCGTCGAACCAGGGCGCCAGAGCGCCCAGCAGTTCGTTGCTGCTCAGGCGCGCATACGAATGAATCAGGCGGTGGGTGGGCAGAATGGTCAGTCCCGGGTCGCTCATGCTGACGAAGGTGACCAGCCCGAAGTTGAACGCCGCGTTGACCGGGGCATCCGGCTGCCGGGCGCGCATCTCGTCACGATAGTTCAGCGCCGTTTCATAGCGATGGTGTCCGTCGGCAATGATGAGCCGGCGCTTGGGCGCCATCTCCTCAACGACCGCTGCAATGATGGCCGCATCGTCCACCACCCACAATCGCTGCTCGACAGCCGGCTCGATGACCTGCTCGCGCGCCACCATCGGCGCATGCGTTTCGAGAAACGGCTGCAAGATCTGATTGATCCGGTTGGCCGGGTCGGGATACAGGGCAAAGATGTGCCCCCAGGCCGTTTCCGTCGCGCGGGTGAGATTGAGCCGATCGGTTTTTGGGCCGCTCAGCGTGCGCTCGTGGGGCAGGATGATGCCTTCATCGAAGCGGGTGAGCTGCAGGGCCGCCGTGAAGCCGCGCCGAGTGCGCGCGCGACCGTCCGGCGTGATGAATCGCTGCTCGATCACGTATAACGCCGGCGCAGTATCGCGCGCAAGCACGCCCTGATCGAGCCAGGATTGCGCGCAGGCGCGGGCGCGCGTGTAGACGTTGTCACCGGGCATGTCAGGGTCGCGCAGGCCCATCTCGATGCGCACGAAGTTGCGCGGGTGCAAAGCGTAGTAGGCGGCCTGCTCGGCGTCGTGGATGCGGTCGTAAGGCTGGGTGATGACGCGAGACAAGTCGCCGGCGTCACTCAAGCGATAGCGGATGCCGCGAAAAGGTCGTATCGTTGCCATCGGGGGCACAGTGTAGCACTACGGCCCTGCCGCCAGTTACAAATTACGAGTCACCGAGCCTGCAACGGCTGAGCTTGTCGAAGCGACCGGCATTACCCGCGCCGTTGCCTGACGCGCAAGTATTTTGGTATAGGGCAAGCCGGCGACTTGCCCTACGATGGCTCTTGCTAGCCGCGCGGATGCAAAGCCCCTGACGACTCCTCGATGGTCTCAATCGGCACGATCAGCCGGATCTGCCCGGCGCGCAGGACGGCATATCGCGCGGCGCCCGGCGCCTGGCGCAATTCGACCCGGCCGGCCAGCTCACCCCGGCGGTTGGCGCGCACTTCGCCGACCCGCCTGGCGTTGGCGCCGGTGGCGCTGGCGCTCAACGACACCGTGACGCGCGCAGCAGCCGGCCAGTTCTCGCCCTCGATCAGCAGGACGGTGCCAGACAACGTCACAGTGGCCGTCGGCAGCTCCCCGGGCGCAATAGTCTCGGTCGGCAATGGCACAGGGGTCTCAGTTGGCTGTTCGGTCGGCGTGGCCATGGGTGGCACGGGCGTGTCGGTTGGCTGCTCAGTTGGCGTGGCCGTGGGCGGCACGGGTGTGTCGGTTGGCTGCTCGGTTGGCGTGGCCGTGGGCGGAACTGGTGTGTTGGTCGGAACCGGAATCGGCGTCGGCGTGGCCGTGGGCGGCACAGGCGTGTCGGTCGCGGTTGGGCTGGGGGTACGCGTCGGCGTGGCCGTGTAGTCCGGTATGGCTGTAGCTGTCGCGGTGGCCGCTGGCGGAATGGGTGTGGCCGTTGCTGTGGGCCTGCTGGTGGGAGTCGCGGTTGGCGTGGCGGTCGGCTGGCGCGTTGGCGTGCTGGTAGGCAGCGGGATCGGCGTTGGCCGGGGTGTGTTGGTGGGTGGCGGGGCCTGCGTGGGCAATGGAATAGGCGTCACTGTGGGGGTGCGTGATGGCGTCATGGATGGAACAGGTGACGCTGTGGGTGTGAGTGTGGCCGGCCCAGGCGTGCGCGAGGGCGTGGCCGTCGGCGGCAGCGCGATGCGCGCAAAGCTGAAACTGATGGAGGCCGCGCCGCTGCGCTCGTAATACTCGACCCGCAGATCGTGGTCGCCTGCGCTAAGGGTCAGGTCCGTGGACACCTCGCGCGCTGAGCCGTCGCGCCATTCATCGATCACCATGACGCCGTTGACAAACACGCGCGCGCCGTCATCGACGCGCACGGTGAATCGATACAGGCCGGCGTCGAAATACAGCCGGCGCGTCCAGCGCGCTGAAAAGCCATCGGCGCTCAGGCGCGGGTCGGGCGACTCATTGCCCCAGTTGAAGGCGATGGAAGGATCGTTGCGCGTGAAGGCCGGGTTGCCGGCCAGCGTTGGGTTGTTGAAGTAGTCGCCGCGCCAGTCTGTGATGACAGGCGGTGTGGCGGTGGGCGTTGGCGGCGCCGAGGGGCGCGTGGGTGTGGGCGGCAGGCGCGTTGGGGTTGCGCTGGGGAGCGCCGGCTGGGTCGCGGTTGCTGTCACGGTTAAGACCGGCAACGCCGTCGGTGTGTCGGTGACGGTCGGCGTCAGTGTTGCCAGGGCGCCCGGCGCTCGCGTGGGCGTCAGCACGGCGAAGGCGACGCTGGCAGTTCGCTCCGGCCCCGCGCCACGCGCGATGACGATCCACGCGCCGGGCTGCATATCAAACGGCAACATCACAGCGCGCTGGAACCGCCCCTGCTCGTCGGCGCGCACACTCCCGCCCGACAGCCCGACCCCCTGCGATGTATCCGCCGGCTGCACGACAAGCGATATTTCCTCGCCGGCCCGCCATGCTGCGCCGCTGATCGTCAGCGATTGGCCCGGCAGGGCCTGGGGCGGGGCCACAGTGATGAACGGCGACACTTCGCCAATCGGCAGGGCAGTGGGTGCGGGGGCCGCAGCCGGCTGACATGCAACCAGCAACGCACAGATCGCCACACAGTGAGTCAGACGCAGGGCAAACTTCGTCATAGCCTGGAAACCTCAACCTGTTTAGACGCCGGCTGCGCAGCCGGTGTTCCACATAGGACTCTACCAGAACAGACTACCTCGCCATCCCTGGAATCTCAGTGCCACAGGCCAGGGCGCGGCGCAGTTTGCGCTCGATGCGGGCAGCCCGGCGCGCGAGTTCGGCGCGCGTGGCCGGCTCATTGCACAGGCGCAGGGCGCGTTCGCAGGTGGCCAGGGCCGCCGACAGATCGCCCACATGCCACTCGTAATGTTTGGCGATCTCAACGAGCGCGTCGATGCGAATGCCATCTGTATCACCCTGTTCGGCCAGTTCCTGCCACATGGAGAGCGCATCGGCGCGGCGCTTCTGGCGCTTCATGCAGCGCGCCAGCCGGCGCAACGCGATGCTGCGCTGCGCGCCAGATGCCTCGTCCCGCAACACGGCGCGATAGGCGGCCTCGGCCCGCGCGTTGTCGCCGTTGCGCTCGCAGTCCACGCCGACAGACAGGCGTTCGCCGGGCGTGGATGGCTCGGCCAGAGACTCGGCGATGCGAGACGCCAGCGTCACCATCGACAGCACGTCGAACAGGTTGTGATACATCACGCGCTCCATGTCATCGGCGCGCCCGGTCTTGAGATACTCGCGGTACAACTCCGGGATCAGAAAGCCGGCGATGTCCTGCTGGTCGCGGCGCACATTGAGGATGTGGTACTCGATCGACCCCAGGCTGCGCGAGGCAAGGGCGTAGCGCCACAACCGCCGGCTGGGGGACAGCAAATCCAGATGCGCCTTGTCGGCCAGCGCGGGAGGAATACGCGCCAGCGCATACCGCGTTTCGAGCAGCGGCGCATCGAACCCGCGCCCGTTGAAGGTCACCAGCGTCTGCCGCTGGTCGATCAGCCAATCCAGCGCGCACAACATGCCGGCCTCGCCGGCCGGGTCGGGCAGGAAGAACTGATCCACCACAAAGGATTTTGGATTGGGGATTTGGGATTTTGGATTCTGAGTGCCGAGTTCCGGGTTCTGAGTTCTGG
>CALBEF010000051.1 GCA_937927775.1 uncultured Anaerolineae bacterium
CACACGATCAATGGTTCCCACATTCTGTTTCATCTTAACCTCCGCAAAAAAGCAAAATTGATTGTGGCGCTATCGTACCCGGCAAACGGCGGTTTGTCTGTGACAAAGTCACACAACGGCAGCCGGCATCAGGCGCGCGCCTTGTTTGCCAGCCCCGCCGCGTTCAGAATGGTGATCGTGCCGCGCCCGGTCTCGATCCATCCGCTGCCGGCGAAATCCTCCAGGATGCGGCTGACCACCTCGCGCGACGTGCCCAGTTCATCGGCGATCTGCTGATGGGTGAGTCTGAGCACGGGCTGGGCGGGGTCGCGCCGGCGGATGAGCAAGTCGGCCACGCGCGCATCCATGCGCCGGAAGGCCACCTCATTGACGACGGCCATCAGCACGGACAGCCGGCGCGCAAGCAGGTCGAACACATAGTCGCGCCAGGCGGGATAACGCTCGATCCAGTCGCGGAAGACCGGCGCGGGGATGAAGATGGCTTCGGCGTCCTGTTCGACGGTGGCAATGGCCGGGAACTGTTGCCGGCTGAGGATGCAGTTGGCGGTCAGGATGCAGCTCTCGCCGCGCTGGAAGCGATACAGGGTGATCTCGCGACCGGTCTCGCTCATTTTGTATACACGCACACAGCCGCTGACGAGGATGGCGATGGCGCTGCACTCGTCGCCCTCGACAAACACGGTTGCGCCGGCCGGCACGCGCTGGATGGCTGCGTGGCGCGCAAAGTCGTCTGCCAGCGCCGGGCCGGCATGTTCCAGAAACGGCAGCGCCTCCTTCAGTCGCGCCAGTTGAGTGGCCTGAATCATGCTCTCCTGGCTACCCTGGAACAGGTTTACCTGGTTTGAAAGACAATTGTAATTTCGGTGAAGCCCAGGCTGCGCAGATGCTCGGTCAGGCGCAGCTCGGCCAGCTCCTGCGCCAGATCCATCATGCTGGGGTTGTTGGCGACCATCTCGGCCAGTTGTTGCCGGGCGCGGGCCAGCGCCTCCAACTCCAGCCCTTCGTACTCTGAGTAGATCCAACTGCGCTCCGAGACGCGAATGCGCGATTCTTCCGGCAACATTTCCACGCTCAGCACCGACACCGCCGGCAGCGTGAGTGTGATCGCCGCGCCGTCGCGCTGAATCGAGCGCCGGTCGAGCCGGATGAGATCGAGGCCGACCTTGATCCGCCCCACGGCGTAGAGAATCACCTTGTCTGTGCCGAAGAGTTGCAGCAATCCTTCGCGCTCGACTTTGGCCTCGGCTTCGGTCGCCAGCGTGTATTCCACCATCGCCAGTTCGCCGATGTTGCGCCAGATCGGCAGCGGAATCGGCGTCGGCGTGGGTGTAGGTGTGGGCGACGGCACTGGGCTCGGCGTGGGGGTCGGCGACGGTGTTTGAGTGGGCGGCGCTGTCGGCGAGGGCGCGGGAGGAATGGGCGTGCGCGTGGGTGGCTCTGGCGAAGGCGCCGGCGTGCCAGGGGCCGGCGTGACCTGCACGACCACAAAGATGGGCGTGGATGTGGCGGCGATCGGCGCAGCGCGAGTCGGCGCGCTGGCCGGCGTGAGAAGCGCGCGCGCCAGCAGCCCGAATCCCACCACGACCGCGACGACGGCCAGACCGGCGGCGATCAGGCAGCCGGGTGAATTCATCAGCAAGCGCCAGCGTCCCTTGTTGTCGGCCATGCCGGCGACTATAACGCAGGTTGTGGCGTGATGAGCCGACCCCCGCGGCGGCTGCGGCCATCGCTGCGCCTTGAATCAGCTTTTCAGGCTACCCAGCGCGGCGACGATGCTTTGGGCGATGAGCGGGATCTGCTCGGCCTGCGTCATGCGGCCCAGCGAGATGCGAACAGAGGAGCCGGCTTGTTCGCGGCTCAGCCCGATGCTCTGCAAAACGTGCGAAGGCTCTGGCGCGCCGGTGTTACAGGCGGCGCCGGTGCTCATCATCAGATGAGGCATCTGCAACAAGAGCGCATCCGCTTCTACCCCCGTCAGGGTCAGGTTAGTCGTGTTGGGCAGGCGCGGGGCAGCGCGCGCGTTGATTTTCAAATCAGGGATGCTTGCCAACAGCGATTCTTCCAGTTCATCCCTCAGGATTTGCAAGCGCGCAGATTCAACTGGCAACGCTTCATGGGCAATCTGACACGCTGCGCCCAGCCCCACGATGCCGGCGACATTAGAAGTGCCGGAACGCAGGCCGCTTTCCTGCCCGCCACCTTCCAGCAGCGGACGAATGGGGATTTGACGTTTGCCCCCACGCACATACAAGCCACCGATGCCCTTCGGGCCGTAGAGTTTGTGCGCGCTGAACGAAAGCAAATCCACGCCCCAGACATTCACATCAACCGGGATTTTGCCCACTGCCTGCGTAGCGTCGGTGTGCACGAGCGCACCATGGCGATGAGCTAGAGCGACAATTTCCGCTATGGGTTGTAGCACACCGATTTCGTTATTCGCGGCCTGGATAGAGACGAGAAAGATTTCACCATCAAGCGCGCTTTCCAGGTCAGCAAGCCGAACCAGCCCGTTTTCGTCCACGGGCAGCACCACAACTTCAAAGCCGTGCTCGCGCAGGCGATAGATGGGGGACAGCACAGCCTTGTGTTCAATCGCACAAGTGACGACTTTGCGCCGCGCGGGAGGAGCGTATTCAGCCGTCCCCAGAATAGCCAGGTGATTGCTTTCGGTTGCCCCGGAGGTGAAGAAAATCTCGCCGGGGCGGGCTTGCAGGAGGGCCGCCGCCTGCTCGCGGGCAGTTTCGACCGCCCGCGCCGCCTTGCGCCCTAAGACGTGCAGTCCGTTGGCCGGGTTGCCATAAATTTCGGTGAAGTACGGCAACATTGCCTGCACCACGCGCGGGTCGCAGGGGGTGGTAGCGTTGTAGTCAAGGTAGATGGGATTCATTGTACGCAGCGCGGCATTTGAGCAGGTCGGTTGAAAGTTGATCCCTGGTTCACGCCGCGCGGATTTCCTCGTCGTATTGACGGTATTCGGCGTCGAGCTGATAAAGTTGATCCCATACCAGTTGGCGCAACTCGATAGCCGGGCGCAGGCAGTAGGCTTCAAAGTCTTCAGCGGAAACCTGACCGTGGGGAAATTGGATCTTCATCAGCCCGCTGGCGATCATGCGCACAGCGTCCTCGTTGCGTTTGTAACGCCTTTCGCCGGCCAGCGTGATGGCGTCGTAAGCGTGCTGGCTGGCCGTCATGTCTTCGCGCAGCGCAAGCAACGCATCTCCGAAAAAGTCCGATTTCAGCCCCACCCCCTGCGCAAACGAATCGCCGCTCAGTTTGCGCACCTTCCAGCCGGGGATAATGCCGCGCAGACGATCGAGGAAAGCGGTTTCGCGCAGAAATTCGGGCAGGTCGTTGACCAGCAGAGAATTGATTGGGCGCTGTTCACTGTCGAGCAGGATGTTCGCCAGCAGCATCAGGCTGGCTCCGCTGGCGCTCTCGTACAGGCCACCGCGCGTCAGCCGGCCGTTAGCCAGAAACCCTTTGAGGCCGCCGACGATCTCCTCCGGCTTTTCAAACTTCAGCGTTTGGACTTCATCTAAAACCACAACCGCAAAGCGTGCCAGCAAACCCCATTGACCGCTGGCGTTGTTGACAAACAGCACTGCGGGGGAGATATTGCCGCCACTCACCAGCCGCACGCGCGGATTGATGTTTTCATACAGGTAGCTTTTGCCCGTGCCTTTGGGAGCCAGTTCCAGCAGATGCAGGTTTTTCTCGACCAATGGCAGCAGCCGGCAGAGCAGGTAGGTCTTCTCGCGCTCATCGAATTTCCACGGGTTGTAGCCCATCGAGGTCAATAGCAGGGCGCGCCATTCTTCCAACGTGAGCGCGGCGCGTTTATTTTTATAAATTTCCAGGTTGACCGAGGCCTGCATCGGCTTGAACGAAGTGAGCGCGACGCCTGCCTGTGTGTCGGTCAATTCGGCCACGCCCCACATGCCTTGTTTGAGCAAGTCGGGGTATTGATCGACAATCCCATCAGCAATTTCTACCTCGGACAATCCCAGCTGTTTGAGCTGTGCTGCGCGTCCGCGCTTGTGCCTGGTGAGAACAACCTCAACCTCGACCGGCGTGAGCACTTTGACAACCTCCCCGTTGAGCAGGCGGTTGCGAATGAGTTTGGCGTCTTCAGGCAGCGGCAAAAAGCGATCCGCCCAGGCCTGGATCTTCTCCAGCTCCGCCGAAGTGACAGGCCCATCGCCGGGAGCAATGTTTTCCAGCACCCATTCAGCGACGTAAGCAGGCACGCTGCGCCGGCTCAGTTGGCTGCTGTGCAAGCGACGCTTATCTATGGCAAGGCGACCAAAGACCGCCTTAACCTTTTCGTTGAGCGCTTCAGGTGTGAGAGCGGAGCTCATGCGGTCAAATCCTTGAGCAGGTCATCGGTTCGGTCGTATAGCACGTTGATGGTCAAATCGGCAGCGACAGAGCGGGTGAAGGGCGCGCCACTGGCTCGAACAAACACGAGCGACGCAGTCACCTTCCCTTCCGCCGATTTTGGCGGCCAGGGCATGAGCGTGGCCTGGAATTGGCGTTCGCTTAGCGGTGGGATATTCCACTCAACTTTTTTGAGCGTGGCGTTGTGCGAAAAGTGCGCTTCGCGGCACTTCAGCGCCAGCCGGCTTTTGTTGAGAACACGGACCGTCACTTCGCCGCTTATCTCTGCTTCACCTTTGCCGGTCAGGCTAATTTCAATTTCAGGCTCCTGAGCATCGCGTTGAAATAGAAACCAGGGCACGATCACTTCTTCAGGGAACAGGCCCCCGTGGGGATAAGCTTCCGCGCCGTTGGCATTCGCAAAGCTGCTTTCGTCCCACGCCAGGCGCAGGTTGGGTTCAACGCCAAAACGCTCGCCATACACATCAACCCGGCCGGCCTGTTCGTCAACTGCAAAGCCGCTGGCAGGAAAGTCACGTTGAAAGCTGCCCCATGCGGCGCGCCCGTGCGCCTGCATTCCTGCTCCGACAGGCAATTGACGCGGTGAACGGGCGTTCAACAGCCGGCCATGGTCGCTGGTGATCAGGATGTTCAGAAAGAGCGCGTCGGGTATTTCATCAGCAACTTGTTTGATTTCCTCGACAATAGCAGACAATTCGCCCCGCACTTGCCGCTCGCGCTTGTCTTCCTGCTCAAAGTGATAGGCCTTATCCGGCTGTTCCACGCGCCAGAACCAGACTTGCCCGGCAGCGGCATCGGTCAGCCGCTTGTGCGGCGATTGATTGTCGGGCACGACGTTGCCCAAACATGAGACCTCCGAGGCGCAACGCGGCGACACACCGCGCAACAGGGCTTCTTTGGCGAATTCGGTGACAGTTGGCAGGGCGGCGAAGCAGTACGTTTTTTGCAACAGCGTCAGGCGCGGCGCGCGGGCAGAAAGTTCCTGCGCCATCCATTCCGCATCCCAGGCCGGCAGGCCGTCAAGAATGACGCACAAGGTCAGGGCTTTCAAGTCGGCCAGATGGGTGGCCTTTTGAAAGGCCAGATGCTCGCCGCTAATCAGCCAGCGCGGATAACGCTCCAGCAACCAGCGCGCAAAAGCCTGGGCGCGTTTGACAGCCGTTTGGCGCGCAGTTTCATCGCCAGACTGCGCCTGCCAGCGCCGGTAAGGCAAATATTCGCGTTCAAACCAGGCCAGAATATCGTCTTCCCCTTCGGGTGGACTGGAAGGCTCTGGCGGGGGCAACACCTTCTCAAGTTTAGCTACGATTTGCGGGTCGAGATAGCTGGAAAGCTCCTGAAGCACAGCCCGGTTGAGATGACGGGTATTTTCGAGCTCGAGGTAGTATTCGGCCGTTTGGCGCGCTAATTCCCGGCGCAGCGCCGGCGGAAGCGGGAAGGAAAGGGTCTCTGCGAAAAATTGTCCTTGCGTGACGATGATGCGTTTGAGCCAGGCTTGCCTGACCAACTCAAGCGCGCGTGAGGTCAGCGCCCGCGGGAACTCTCCCAGATCGGGTCGCCTGTCTTCTCCCGCCCCCAACCAGCGCAGGAACAAGGTCTGTGCCTCGGTCGGGTCATGGGCGCAATAGATATCCGCGAGCGGGGTATCGCCGGCCCTGATTCGCATCTCGGAAGTAAAGCGTTCCAGGACGATGCGCTCCGCTTCGCTCGGCGTGTGTTCCAGTAGCCAGAGCAGCCAGCCGGCGGCATGTTGCGGGCTGGGGCTGCCCTGCCACAACGCGCTATCGGCTGGAAAGCAGGCGTTCAGGACGAAAGCAGCCGACACCTCTTCTTTTCGCAGTTGCGGCCGCCCGATTCTGCTGGATAGCTCTTCGGCCTGTTCAGAAGAAAGAGCCGGGAAGACCCGCCGCAAGATGGCGCGCGTTGACTCAACTGTTTTTACCGGCGCGCCGCGCAGCGCATAGAAATCCTGCGCCCACTGACACAGCCGCGCGCCGCGAATCAGCATCGCTCCGCCGTCTACGCCGTAGCGCAGGAACTCCACTTCGCTTTCGATGAGCCGGACGCCCGGCGCAGCCGGAAAGTCTCCCTCGGCGTCAAGCAGAATGTCGGCATTCATGGCATGTCTATCAAAGCCTGCAAGCGCATTAGACATGCGCGACGCGCCTCGGCGTCAAGCTCTTTGAACAGCGACTCGATCTTTAGCACGCGGTCGGCGTCGATCTCGCGCTGCAGCGCTTGTTTCAACTGCTCCAATCCGGGCGCATCCTCCTGCGACAGGAAAGCGTGCGCAGCTTGCGCCTCGCGCAACAGCGCGTCGGGCGGCGCAGCCTTTGTTTGATGGCGCCGCTCCAGTTCTGCCAGCCACCGATCAGCCTCTTGCGCTTTCTGCTGTCGGAAGCTGACGAGCTGCTGTTGCTTGTCTCTTAGCAGGCCGACTTGCGTGGGGCTAAGGCGCGCTGAAAACTGCGCCTCCAGGTCCGCAAATTCCGCCTCAATGCTGTTCAGGTCTTGCGGAGAGAGCCGGGGTAGTTTGTCAGTCTTTTGCAGACGCTCAAAGAACGCCATAAGCTGGCTTATCTCGTCTGCGAGCTCTTCCAGCCTGGCATGAAGCGGCGTGCCTTTCGTTTGTTCAATCCTGCGCGAGAGAGAGTTTTCAAGCCTGCGCATCGCTTCGAGCGAACTCGCCTGCTCAGTCTCTTGCGCCAATGTGTGCGCCAGTTGCTCGAATTCCTGAATGCGGCTCTCGACCTCCTGCGCTTTGTCCCGGCGCAACTGTTCAGTCTCGGGAGACAGTGACAGTTCGCCGAGTTGCGCTAACCGGTCGCGGTATTTATACAAGTCCGCTAAACCTGCCGAGGTCGCCATGCTCTTAATTTCCGCGATGATGGGCCTCTCACTCTCCGCTTGCTTCAGTTCATCACGGCGCTGGCGGAGCGCCTGACGCGCCTTCTCGGCTACCGCACGCAGGTCGGGATACTCCTGCAGCGCGCGCAGCGCCTTGTTTAACATCTCCTCGTGCGCTTTGTATTCGCTCAGATCTTTGAGGTCGGCATAAGGCCCGCAGTAGCTCTCTGTTTCGCGCGCCAAACGCGATTCCCACTCTTTCAGCAGGGTGGCTTTGTCCGGTTGAGAGGTCGAGACAAGCGCCGGCGGCTCTGCTAACTCTTCCCAATCGTGACGCAGCTTCAGCAACCGGTCGAAGGCAGCGTTTGAAATCTCATTCCTCCATTTGGCTGCTCCTTCGTCGTACTTTCCAGCTTGCGCAACAGCTTCCCTCAGACGCGGCATGAGCTCAGCGATAGCTTCCCGCCGATCGGGCGACAGCGCCGGATGGTCCTGCGCCTGCTGCAACTTGGCAAGCGTGCCCTCCGCTTCCGGCAGACTGAAGGGCTGATTTCGACGCGCGCGCTCCAGGATAGCATCCACCTCGGCAAATATTTCACTGGGATTGATGCGGCCGATAGCGAGCGGGTCGGAGACGATAAGGCTCTCGAGAAACTGTTTGGGGCTTTTCGCTGTGTCGAAAAGTTCTCTAAGCTGATCAGGTAAAACGCGCTTTCCGCTCAAAGATAGCCTGATTTCGCGGCGATGGTACCCCATCCAGGCCGCCAGCAGAAGCGTAAGTGTGTTGTAGTCGTGACCGTAGGGTGGGTTGAGTAATTCCAACAACACGCCGTCGGCGCGAGTTTCCTTGCAGCCGGGCGGGAAAGTCGCTTCCAGCCGGTTCCACGCTTCGCGCAACTTGAGCGAGGTTGGGGGCTGGATGGCATACCCGTCGCGCGACAGCAGGCCCCACTTGTCGGTCAAGTAATGACGCGCGACCGTATATTGCATATCTTTGCTTGTCAGGTTATCTATGCTTTGGCCCGCTGTATCCCGAAACAGCCAGCCCGTCACATGTTGAACTGCCGTGCGCAGATGATTGACTCCCTTGCCGCTCACCGGTTTGTCGGAAAACTCGACGCGATGTGTGTAGGCCTGCTGATAGCACTCCTCCAGCACATTTTTTAAGGAGTGATTCTTGAGCACTTGAACAGCGCTCAGATAGGGTCCGGGCACAACCAGGTCGTGTGGCTGGCGCGGCAGGTCGGCGTAATGCTCCCGGTCGATAAAATGTTCAAAATTGACATGAAAATTGCGTGTCGCCTGATCCATTTCGTTCTGATACCCGATTGTGCCGATCTTCTCCTGCCCGGCGCGGTCCAGGTCTTTGACGGCTTTTCGGCGCTGGGCGGCTTGAAGCAACTCCCCATGCGGGCGATCGGGCAGCACGACCACGACCGGCAAAGGGTGTTTGTTTGCGCCGATCGCCTCGTCTAATATTCCCTGCGCGTTCTGGCGCAGGCGCATCTTCTCTTCTTCAGTCCGCGCCAGCAGCCAGACGATCAATCCGCGCGGGCCTTCCTCGATGCCGTCTCGCTCAGCGCGATAGGACCACAGCAGGGTTTTGAGTGTTTCAGGCGTAAAAAATTCGGTGGTCAGCAGGACCTGGCGCGGCGCCCAGTCGTCAGCGTTCCCAAACTTCAGTGGGATAGCTAAATGCGGAATGTCGCTTGCAATTTTGTCCAGCAACGCGCGATCAATTGGCGTCTTCCGCACAGCCTGCTCCAGGACGGCGTCGGTTTCTGGAGATCGCGCGCCGACAGGCGGCAGAGAAGAGACTTTGCGATATGGGTCAAATTGAATGACGCGGTTATCGCTGAGCTTGCGCAAAATCTCTTTCAGGCGATCTTGCGGCAGGCCGGAGAGCGCGCTCAGCAATTCGAGCTGCGCAGGGCCGGCCGCCTTCTTTTTGTCCAGCGCGCTGACGGCTTGCTGAAGCAGCAACGCTTTCAAAGCGGCGCGGTCTTCGTCTTCAAGGGTGACCCGTGAGTTCTCCAGGGCAGCGCAATAAGCTGCGTGCCGGTCTTTAGAAATCTGCGCGCCGAAGAAATCCACCAGCTCAATCGCAAAGATAAAGCTGGGCGAGCCGTCTTCCCGCTCGGCCGGCTGGTCGGGTAGTCCCTTATCCCAGCGGTCGCGGATGAAGTGCAGGGCGGTGCGCGGGTTTTCGCCGGCCCCGGCATCGAAGGTATGGTTAGATAGAATCGCTGTCGTCAGCGGATGCAGCGGGAAACATCCCTTTACGATGGTTTGTTCTGTTTTCTGCAAATCCCACCGCAGGTCGTCGCTGTAGCGCTGGCCAAAGTATTCGTAGAGCATCTCCCGGTTGCGCGCCAGGCCGCTGCGAATGGGCTGACGCTGTTGCCAGGCCTGCCAGGCTTTTTCATCCTGCTTCAGGTAGGAATCAAGCACACTCTCCATCAACGAGAACAGCCGCGCGCGTTTATCCTGTGGCAGGCGATCAAGCTCTTTTTTAACGTCGTCCCGCCGGCTGCCCTGCGCATACACTTCCAGGACACTCTCCGGCGCAATTTGGGTGAAAGCCAGGAAGGCGCTCTTCCCCTGCCGGTCGCTGACGCCGTTGAGCAACTCCTGCAGTTTGCCGGCGGCGCGTGAGCCGGCGTACTTCTGCAGAAAGAGGCTGAATTCGTCGAACAGGATCAACAGGCCGCCCATCTTGTTCGGCGCGCAGACCTCGTCCACCGCCCACAGCACCAGATCTTTCAAGCTGACTGCGCGCCCAAAGTCAGCATACAGGCCGGTGACATGCTTGAAGGTTTCCTGGACGAGTTCATAGGCGCCCTGTTTGCGCAAATCCTGGCGCAGGGTCGTCAGGTCGGTGCGATGATCGGCCAGAAAAGCTTCCGCTTTCCGCCGGGAATCGTCGCTCAGCTTGTCCAGCCATTCCCTGGCGCGCTCATGCCAGAAGGGCAATTTAACGTCGCGCGTGCGCTCATGTTCGCTCAGCGCCTGTTCCAGCGCTCGCAAAAAGCCATCCTGCAGGTCGTCGAACCCGTCACCGCGCAGACGGATGACCAGGAATTCGCCTTTGCTCTGCTTGAATTCCTGATAGCCTTTGACCGTCGCTGGATTGTTGAGCGCATGGCCCAGACGATCGAGAATGATGCGCACTTCCTCGGAGTCCGCCGGCCGCGCGAAGAGGTTGGCCAGGATCAACGCCAGGTGACTTTTGCCGCGCCCATAGTTTGCAGTCAGCACTATGCGGTTTTCGACGCGCTCCAGCGTAAAAGCCGTTTTGAGCGCGTCGAGCACATCTTTGGCGGACATGTCGCGCCCGGCGCCGCTGGTAGCCGGCGCGCTGACCGTGAAGATGTAGTTGCGCAACAGGTCGCAGTTGAGGGTGGGATTATCGTAATCGCTTAATTGAACATCGGAGCGGAACGCGCCGTGTTCGTCAATATTCACCAGGTCCTTGATACGCATATCAGTCTCTCCCCATTGTTTAGTGCAGTTACAGGCTTCCTCTGGCAACTCGGGAATCGTATTGCGCAGGCGGAAAGAGCGCGTCGGCGTGTTCTGGCAGCGTCAGCATCAGCCGGGTGCGTGGATAGGGCAACCCTTCCAGCGCGCCGCGCCAGAAAAGTTCCCGCTCATCAACCTCCATGCCGAGCAGAAGCAGATCAAGTGTGTGCACGAGCAGACAATCGCGGCGATGCGCCTGTGCAGTCAGGCGGCGCAGCAGGTCGAGCAGTTTTTGGTGGGCGTCCGGGCGGGTGAGGCCGGAGAAACGCGCTCCTGCCGGCAGGGAGTCGAGATAGGCTTGCCGCGCGTCCAGTGGTTGCAAGTTCAGCCTGACGGCCAGCTCTTCTTCCCGCCCCAGCCACTCGCGCGGCAACAGCCACACGCCGACGCCGACGCGCGCGCCCGGCTGACGAAGCTGTTGCGTTAGCGACCGAATATCCATTGCGCTCATCGCAGCCCCCGTTTTGCGTCACGCATACAGCCTCTCCAGCGCGATCTCCAGGCTGGGTTGGAGCAGCACGACCTGATAGGGGTGCGCGATGCGGTAAAGGTCAACCATCCCCTCTTGTTTGAGTTGCGCCAGCAGCTCTGTGAAACTGACTTCGCCGAGCATGAAGAGGCCGGCGAGGTTTTCCCCGCTCAGGTCTGCCAGATTAACCGTTAGGCGTTGGCCGTAGTGCGCTTGCCAATACTCGGCCAAAGCATAGCCCAGCGCCCACATCGGCGGCGGAGCAGGCGAAGCTACGCGATAGGTTTCCTTGTCTTCTTCGCTCAGCAGACTCAGGCGGCGCAGCCCGTCGCTCTTGGTGTATGTGCCGGTGAACACCGTCACAGTGCTGCGCACCGAACGCGGCGCGGGGTCTTTCCCGGCCGTGTTGCGCAGAAAGTCGGTCAGATCGGCGCTCAGCTCGGCGCTGGTGAACACATTGCCGGGCAAAAATCGTCGCTTGACCAGGTAGTGCCAAAAGGTAGTTGGGCCATGCGGCGCAGAGAGATGATAATGCAACAGCCACTGCGTGCCGGCTTTGTCCAGAGCCGGATCGTGCTCGACAACAAATCGGCCCAGCAGGGTGAGGTGATTTTTCGCATCCAGCAGGCCGGCGCGTTGAGCGTAGCGCGGCATGGCTTCCTGATAAATTGTGCCCAGGTCGGTGCTCGCTGCAAGATCGGATTGCTTAAATCCTGATATTTGCTGGGCAACACGTAGAACCTTTGCTATAGACGAGCACGAAAGCGAGAAGGTGCGATGAAACGTCAAACTCATGTTTGGCCTTTACAAATGACAAATCAGACAACCCCCGTCATCTGTTGCTTCCGCTTCAAAGAGAGAAACCAGGTTTAAGTTTGCCCTCTTTTGGTCAAACCTCTTTCGACGTTCAAGTTCTTCCAGGATTTCCTTTCTTCGCTCAGGCAAGCGTAGTTCTCCAAGGCTCTCACTTTGCGACCATGTGTATCGCTCGCCGGTTTCTGCGTTCTCTTTCTCAAAGGATTCAGCCTTCTCGTACAGGTCAGGATGATTGTCCAGAAGACCAAGCCATTCGTTTCTTTGTTGGAAGAAGCAAAAATAACACCCGGAACGAGAGCGCCATTTATAGTATTCAGGCAAACCTAAGCCGCTTTCTTCTAATATCCTGATAACATCGTCTTTCTTAACACCATCTTCTATAAATGGATAGCGAGGAATGATATTTTTCCTCGTGGAAATGTAGCCTTTTCGATGTGATTCGTCGGCGCGGATGCCTATATAGTTGTAACAGGTGCTGCTGCCGATATGCTCTTCAAAAGGTTTTATCTTGAGATACTCTGTACACCAGCGAACTTGCCCAGACGGCAAAAAGCCTCTCCGTGCTTTGAGCATATCTTCAAATGACTGGCGCGCCCTAAGTTTCTTAATTTCTCTACCTAAAAAAACTTCCAACTTCTCCAAATACTCGTATGTCTCAGGCAACTCCTCGCCGGTGTCACAGAAGACGTATTCCAAGTCAGGGATGCGGTCTTTCAGATAAATTGCCAGGGCAGTGCTATCTTTCCCGCCGGAAAGGGAAACGATATGGCGAATGGATTGCTCACACATTTCTGCTCCTTCCAGCGTCACAAATAACCCTGTATAGCTGCAAATTTAGCAGCAGGTCATCAAATTAGCTTTTATGTTGTCCTGCCTTATCAAGCGCGTCTCAGATCTGCCCACGAGGATGAGTGATCAATCCTGATTGATCTTGATCGACGACGGCTATTCGATTATAGCATCTATGACTTCAAACGTTCGCGTAGCATGTACACGGCAGCGCGCAGCATTTCAGGTGGTTCATTGCTATCGCGCAAGACCGCTTCGAGCTGATTGGCCAGCGCTTTTGCGCGCGCTCGAAGCTCCGGCGAGAGCGCCGGAAAGGCCCATTCGTCGCGCTCGGCGCGCCAGGCCTCCGCCAGATGACGCGCGCGCGCCTCGAATTGCTCTGCATCAGCGTCGCTCCATGCGCGCAGCGGCCGATTCGAGATGAATGCCAGGACGCTCTCGATCGCAGAACGGGAGTCCGTTGCTTCGGCTGCGCGCTTAAGCAGTGGCAGCAATTTCGGGTGTGAAACACGCGCAACCAGATGCTGCGCTTCTGCGCGAAATATTTGCCATCCTTCCTCGCCTGCAGGTAGCCCGCAGGCCAGCAGCCACGTATCGCGCGCGCGCGCAAGCAGATCTGGCGTGGCCCTGCTCAGCGCCTCCAACGCCTGATTCAATCGCGCAAAGAACTCGTCGAACCGAGCAGGGTCAAACGCCTCGGCCTCGAAAGGCGGCAGGCCAACTGCCTCGGGCAACTCCACGAAAAGAAAGCGCTCAGGCGAACGAGTCGTTTCGACCACACGGCGCACCTGCAGGGCTGCTTTGGGCAGATTGCGGGTGCGCCAGGTGTGTTCGGGCAGAGATTTGAGCCGCCCGATCAGCGATCGCACGACCGGCATGACGTAAGGCGGGACGCCCAGCCCGCGCGCCATACGTTCCACAACAGCAGCGCGCATCCCGCTCAGCCGGCATCCGGCCAGCGCGAACAATTCCGGCCGGCGCAGCAGCACTTCCCAGTCAGCAATAGTTGGCTCGACTAGCAGGCTGCCCTCTTTATACAGTGTGATTTCCTGCTCATGCGCTTTGTAGAAGGCGGCAAGCAGCACCGGCGCCAGGCCGGCTGTGACGCCATAAGGCGGGGCGCACAGCCAAGCATACAAATCGGTCAGCGGTCGTGGCTCCGGCTGGCTGCCGAAGACAAACTGCGCGATGGCCTCCCACGTTGGCCGCAGATTGAGCGGGTCTTCCCGCGGCGGCGGAACTATCTTCCATTCTTCTCCCCGCTGCCGGTGCAATCCTCCGCGTCGCAGAAGCGTCTCATACATGCTGCGCTCGGGCGGGAATTTTTGGATGCCCAGCAGCGGCTGCTCGGCGCGCGTCAGAATGCCTTCGATCAGCGTTCGGCGCGCTGCCGCGCCCTGCGAAGTCAGCTCGCGCCGATTGAGAAGCTCGTTGCGCAGGCGCGGAGAGGCCGTGTATAACGCATCACAAATATCTGAGAGCAGGGCCGACAATCTGCGCCGAGTCTTTGAGGACACATCCTCACCCTGGTAGAACCACCGGCACGCTTGCAAAGCGGAGATTTGCTGCAAGTTAAGCGACTGATGCAATTCAGCGCGGACGGCCCGCTCGATGACAGCAACCCGTGCGCGCCACTCGCGCCGCGCGACCGGGTCATCGCGCAGAGCAGGCGTGTGCTCGCGCACCCAGTACAGGCTGCTCAACTCCTGGGCCAGCTCTCTCAGGCGAATCGCGCGCTTCGCTACCCCCACTACCAGGTCAGACCGGCCACGCAGTTGCTCCCCCTGCGCCCACTGCTCGAAATCAGGAATCTCGTGCAACGCGCCGGGCAAGCACAATAGCACGACTCCGCTTGCGCCCGCTGAGGTAGTCAGAGAGACAGACAGCCGATTGTGGCTGTCCACATAGCGCACTTCAAAGAAGCGCTGGGCGCCGGTCAGGTAGCTGTGGCGCCCCGCCAGCAGTGGGCGGGGCGGCAGATAACGTTGTAGAGTTTCTGCCAGGCTCAACGTCTTGTCCACCGCCGCGCGCGCTGTTTCCAGACATTCTTCGAGATCTATGTCGCTGCCTTGCCAAACAGAATACGTTTCGTTGAAGCGACGGTGCACAATGATCGAGCGACGTTGAAGCGCGCCCAGCGCGGCGCGCAGGTCGCTCTCCTCGTAGTCCGGTGTCAGGGCGTCCAAAATCCTTGACGTTTCAGCCCGCAGCGTGCTCGCTTCCCCCAGCCAGTTGAGCAGGCCGATCGTCTTTACAAGCGCCTGCTCGATCGGCCTCAGGTTGGCTACGCTTTCCAATCGCTCCAGCGTCTCAGTGAGCGGGCGCGCGCGGTCAACGGCGTAGATGCGGTTGCGATAGTTGGCTGCCAGATAGTCGAACACATCGGGCAGGCGCAGCATCTCACCCGGGCGATGGGCAACCAGAAACGCTTGAAATCCAAACGGCTCCTGGGAGGAGAGATAGCTGAAGATCGAGCGTTCATTTTGCGCCAGCCGGCGAAAGATGTGGGGCAGCGCCGCCAGGACGCTGGGGTGCAGGGGATAGGTTTTGCGACTAAGGCGCTTGAACTCGTCGGCGTCCATTGTTGCCGGGCGCCATGCCTCCAGATCAAAATCCAGCTCAGGCAGGGCGCGGCGCGGCGGCATGAAGACATCGGCCAGCAGGCGCATTTGTTGAACAGCCGGCTCCTGAAAGGGGATGTCCTCGAATCTCCCCTGCACTTTTGTCCACTCGCGCTGGGTAGCCCGATCTAATGAAGCAGCGTATCCTTCAAACGACTGATGCAGAATCCCGATGAAGACAAGCGGATGTTCCCGGCTGCGCGCGGCGAGTTCCGCTAATTCCTGAAGCAGATAAACATCGCTATCCTGTGGATGAGCAGCCGCCTGTTCCAGCGCCTTGCCCATCTCATCAAAAATAATCAGCGCGCCGTTCACCCCTGGACGAGCGTGGCTGACCGTTTCGGTGAACGTTTTTATCCAGTCGAGGAAAGCGCGACTATCGGCCTGACGGGCATGTTTCAGGGCATTATGCAAGTTGCGGGGAAGATCTTCGGCTCGCAACGCCTGGTCGAATCCACGCGCCAGGCATTTCTGTAGAGAGGCGCATGCGCCGGTCACAGCCACAGTTTGCAACCCGCCTGTGGCTTTTAGTATTTGGCGAAGTTGTTGCGCCAGGAGCGGGTCAGTCTGGCTCACTACTTGCCATGCGGTTTTGTGTCCTGAGCGTTGCGGGTCGAACAGATGACTTAAGAACAGCCCAAAGAAGGATTTCCCTGAGCCATACGGGCCGGTCAATGTCCAGGCCCTGGCATGGTTGGTCAGGCCTTCCGCAATGCGCTGCAGCGCTGCGACGGCCTGCGCAGTCAGCGTATAGCCGTTCAGCAAATCGCCATCGGGCAAATCATCTTCCAGCCGTATGGCGCGCAGGCGGGCATAACGGATCTGGATAACATCGCTCAACAACGATGCCTTAGGCATAGTAGGTCTTCAATAGTTGCCAGCCCAGATCGCGCGATGTTGTGTGCAGATAAATCTGGCGCATTCCCGCAGTCTCCTGGACGCGCAAAGCGCCGCGAGTGAGCGCTTCCAAATCTGCCAGATAATCCATTGCGCTGTTCTCGTCCAGCTTGAAAATCTGGCCTGGGCTGCCCGGCGAATAAACACACTCGTCTACCAGCACTGTGCGTTGTTGGGCTATCTTGTCTGATAGAAACCCCAGCAGGGCATGCCCAAAAATAGGCGATGGCAGGGACGGTTTTGGCCCCACATCGAAGCGATACACGCCCTCGCCGGGGATTAGATGGATCAGGTTCAAATCTACCAGCGGGCAGCCTGGACCTTCTTCGCCATCTCCCTTTTGAGTGCGCGCGGAAACGTACGTGCGAATGAAAACGTCGAACTCACGCTCGATCATGGCTTCGGTTGTGTCCAGACCGCGCTGGGTTAGCTGTGTTTTGAGAAATTCCGCCAGCGTTGTCTTGTGGAACTCGACATCATAGTAGCGCGAGAAGGCCAAATGCCACACCAGCCCGCGCTCCCGGTTGCTGGCAAGTTGCCAGTGCAGCAGCCACAGTGAACCGATGTCCTCCAGATACGGGTCCCAGCCATTGTCGGCGAACAGCGCGCTCCCTATTGGCGAGGGGCGCAGTGCGCGAGGATTATCTGTGGCCGGCTGAAACAAGCCCAACGTCAGCCCCCAGTAGCGGATTGAAGCCGCCATGTTCTTGCCGACACCAAGGCTGACAAACGCATCCTCACGACTGAAAATGCCAGGCTCCTCCACAATGGCATCCAAGCCCTTCTTCAGCCAGCCATGTCGAAAGGTGAATTTCTCATGTCCGCCAAAAGGTGGACGGGCAAATGAAGTGGAGTGTGAATCGTCTGACTTTGTCAAACTCGTTGGCCTCCTGGTCTGCATGTTCTGCGAGAGGAGCAATTGTAGTCGCGCAGAGAAGAGCGGTGGCCGCGCAGGGTGCGCCCGGATATTTTGCATAGCGCCCCGCAGTCGAATGGATTTCGGCGGCTGAGCTTGTCGAAGCCGCCGAAATGCCGTTGCCTGAGCCTGTCGAAGGCAACGGCGCGCCCTCCGTGCAAAAATCACAGGCGCACCCGCCGCGCACTTGAGCAGTAGTCAGGCGGCCACTCGTCAGGCTCAAGCGGCATCAGGCTTGTGTCGCTGCGCGCAGCTCTGTCAGGCATTCCAGCCGTGACTCGAACTCTTTATCCCCGCTCAGCGCCTCGCGCGCCCGGTATTCTGGATCGGCAGATGACATCATCTTAATCAGGGCTGCCTTTGTCTGGCGCAATGTGAACCTGTTTATTGCGCCGGTTATACCATTGCCGGCCCAGGCTCAGCCCATCACCAGCCGCGCGCCTGTTTCGATCACCAGCGCCAGCAGGAACAGCAGGCCAAACGCCCGGTTGTGCACAAAGGCAAACGCCGCCAGCCAGGTCGGCCATGCATCGGCGGGGAACCAGTCCGGCTTCTCCGCCGGCTTCGGCAGGCGGAACATCCTGAACGCCAGACCCAGTTGACGGATTGCCATGGCCACGATCAGCAGCACCGGCGAGAAGAAGCCGGCAGCCACCAGCCCCGCGACCAGAACATACTGCATCAACATGCAGCCGATGGCGACCCAGCGCGCCAGATTGTCGCCCAGAATCACCGGCAGCGTGAAGATGCCCTTCTCACGGTCGGCGGCGCGCTTGTCGATGTGCTTGCCAAAAATGACCATCGTTGTGCCCAGCGCGTAGGGCAGCCCGCCCAGCACCACGTTCCAGTCCCACTCGCCGGCCACCACGTAGTACCCGCCGCCGATCATCAACGGCCCCCACACCAGCAGCACGGCCACTTCGCCCAGCCCGACATACTTCAGCGGCCAGGTGTACGCCAGCACAAAGAACGCCCCGGCGATCAGCAGCGGCAGCGTCAGCCCGCCACGCGCTGCCACAAGGATGACGCCGCAGGCCAGCGCGATGCCGCCGGTGACAATCGCGTAGCGCCAGGCGTCTTTCATCGTCCAGAAGCCGGCTTCCAGCGGCTGCACGCCATACTGCGCGCGATAATAATTGCCCTTGTCCACGCCGCGCGAGTAGTCGGTCATGTCGTTCAGCAGATTGTTGGTGGCGTGCGCCATCACAAGCCCCACCGTCATGATCGCCCACAGGCCCAGGTCGAACTTGCCGGCCCGGACGGCGAAAATGCCGGCGATGGCCGCCGAGATGAAGGTCATGATGAGCACGGCCGAGCGCGTGGCGATCAGCCACTTCGCCAGCACATCCAGCCGGCGCCATTCCTCCGGCCCCAGGCGCGGCACCCCGCGCAGCGCGCGGCCCCACATGCCAACAACGTTATTCATTGCGTCGTCTCTCCTTCAACATCAATCCATAAACCCTCGTCCAGGCGCTGAGCCTGCGGCAGGGTGAGAAATCTGAGGGAAACAAATAGCACAGCCGGCTGAGCGGCAGATGAGCGAACTCAGGCCGGCGTATCGATGAATGCGCCGGGAGCGTGTGGTAAGTTCAGGTTTGTGCGCGCTTGAGGAGGGCACGCCCATGCCGCAAGCGCTTTTCGACCGCGTCAATTTCCTGTTGCTGACAGGTGCGCCAGAAGTAGCTATTCGCCGGCATCAGAGCATAGGCGCGGACTTGCTCAAATGCCCGCTACGTTGGGGGTGACTAACCTGGCACTCCGCGCCTGTTCAGCGCGCAGAAAACCACCTACGCGCTGGCCGGCTTTCACTGCGCGGGAAGGCGAGAAGTCCGGGGCAGATGTAAAGACTACGGCAAGACGAAATCCAGGTAATTCCCCGGGTGAATCGCCCTGAATTCTGAATTTTCGTATGTCTCGCGCCAAACCTTTGGGGGAACGATCGGTTTCTTCGCCTGCCATTTGAACTCATACCCGTACAATTTCCCCTCTCGCTCTTCGACCAGATCAATTTCCTGTTGCTGATAGGTGCGCCAGAAGTAGCTATTCGCCGGTAGCAGAGCATAGGCGCGGTACTTCAGGCGCTCCATCAGGATGAAATTCTCCCATAATGCCCCAACGTCGCTACGTTGGTCGAGGCGGTTGAACTGAGCCAGGATGGCGTTGCGGATGCCGTTATCCAGAAAGTAGTACTTCGACTTGTTCGCAACTTCCTGGCGCAGGTTGCGGCTGAACCCGCTCAGACGCTGGATAACAAAGGCTTTTTCGAGCAGATCGAGGTAACGCTTGACCGTTTTAACATCTATCCCCAACTGCGTCGCCAACTCACTGATGGACACTTCACTCCCGACTTGCAGAGCCAGCAACTTCAACAAATCGAACAGCGTGCGAGAGCGCTTGATGCGGTCCAGGGCAAGAATATCCTTGAGCAGGTAGGCATCGGCAATTTCAGTCAGGATTGCGATGCGTTCCCGTCGGGTGGGCGCAAGCAGGACTTCGGGATAGGCGCCGAAGATGAGGAAATCCTCGAGCTTTTCCCGCAGTTCAAAGCGATTGTAGGTGGAGCGCAACTCCATCTGCGCCAGCGGAAATAAACTCAAGGTGACCTTGCGCCCGGTCAACGGTTCGCCCACCTGCCCGGCCAGTTCAAAGGACGAAGACCCGGTAGCAATGACGTAAATATCGGGCGTCTGATCCACAATGATCTTGAGACCCATGCCGATATTCGGGATATTTTGCGCTTCGTCAATAGCGAGCAGTTGGTATCCCTCGACATACGCCAGAATTTGCGCGAAATCCTGCGAACTCAGCGCCTGTTGCGTGCGGATATTGTCCCCCGAGTCCAGTTTATACTTCAAAGGCGTTTGGTCCAGGAATCGGTGTAGCAACGTGGTTTTACCGACCCGGCGCGGTCCGTAAATGACCAAAACCTTGTTGGGCTTCAGGAAGGCATCCAAAGGTTCATAAGCGCGCTGGAACATGCGAACAGTCTACATCACGAGCGACATTTTGTCAAAAACAAGGGAGTTTGGTTCCCTGTTTTTGCAATCAAAACAGGGAATAAGTCCGCGCCGGCCACACTGCTCCTCAAATGCCCGCCGCGTTGGGGGAGACTAACGTGGCGCTCCGCGCCTGTTCAGCGCGCAGGCGAGAAGTCCGGCGTGCATGAGCGAACTCAGGCCGGCCCATCGACCGACGCAGCCCCCTCGGCCCACGCCGCGTCGAAGGCGTCGCCCAGCGCCACCCGCGCCTGGCAGACGAATTGCTCGTATTCGGCCCGATCGCCCGGCGCCAGGAACGGCGGCAGCGTGTCGAACAGCCGAAACGCAGCGCCCAGCAGGCCGGCTGCCCGGCGCGCTTCCGATTGCATCAGCGCCACGCCGGCCAGCCCGGCCAGACAACGCGCTACCATGTGCTGGTTGCTCAACTCGCGCGCCATGTCCAGGCTCTGCGAATAGAGCCGGCCTGCCCGCGCAACGTCGTTCAGCCGGCGCGCAATCTGGCCCAGGTGATGCGTCACAATCAGAATGGCCGAGCGATCCTGCGACGCCGCAAACGCGCTCAGCGCCGACGTGTAGTGCGCCTCGGCAGCGGCCAGATCTCCGCGCAGCCACGCCACTTCTCCCAGCGAAGCCTGCGCCCATGCGGTCAGGTGCGCGCTGCCAAGTTGCTGGTAGAGCGCCAGCGCCTCAAGAAAGTAAGGCTGCGCCGCCTCGCCCCGGCCCAGCCGCGTCTCCAGTGAACCGCGCTCGAACAGCGCATGCGCGATACCCTCCGTCCAACCCAACGCGCGCAGCATAGTCAGCGCATCATCCAGCGAGTGGATGACCTGCTCATCGTTGATGCCAGGCCGGTGGACGATGTGCGCTAGTTCGGTGAGGATCGTCGCGGCGCTGCGCTGATCGCCGGCCTCGCGCAGGATCGCCAGACCCTCCTGGAACATACGCTCGGCGCCGGCGCGGTCTTGCATGTCGTAGGCGATCCAGGCGCAGGTTTGCAGGGCGCGCCCCAGGCCGGCCCGGTCATCCAGCGCGCGATAAAGCGCGATGCCTTGTTCGGCCAGCGCCATGGCGCTGGAGTAATCGCTTTGACGATGGGCCAGTATCGCAGCGGCCATAAGCGCCCGCGCGCGGTGTGAGGGCGCGCCGCCCGGATGGCGCAGCGCCCGCCCCAGCAGAGCGCGTCCTTCGGTGTGCCGGCCGCGCGTCTGCCAGTATGGGCCGATCGCGCCGGCCAGTTGCAGGGCTGCGTCAGGGTCATTTCTCAACAACCACTGCAACGCTGCGCGCATATTGTCGTGGTCGCGGTCGAACTGCTCCAGAGCGGCGTCGCCTTCAGCCTCCCGAGCCTGACGCCACACGGCTTCGGCGCGCGCAAGATAGTAGCCGGCATGCCGGCGTCTGGCCTGTTCCAGTTCGCCGGCGGCCTCCAGCAGCGCTTCGGCGTATTCGCGCAAGGTTTCGAGCAGCGCAAAGCGTGTTTCGGCGCGCGCGGCGGGCGCAGATTGAACCAGGCTCTTGTGAATGAGCGAGCGCAAAACCGTTGCCGTTGATCCGGTCTGGCCGGCCGGGGGTTCGCTGCTTTCCGGGCGCGGCTCATATGCGCAGATCGACGCCACCGCCGGCAGGTCAAATGAGCCTGCGAACACGCCGAGGCTGGCGAACAGCTTTTGCTCGGTCAAGTCGAGCTGCCGGTAACTCCAGTCGATGGCGTGGGCAAGTGTTTGATGGCGGGCTGGCAAATTGCGGGCCCGTTGGCGCAGCACAGAGAATCGATTCGTGGCCCCTGCCAGACGGGCTGCCAGTTCCTGCGTAAAAAAGGGAGATGGACTTGCCCGTTGTTGGCGCCGGGCGCGCCGGCGAGCATCAATGTCCGCAGCCCGGCCGCCGATGAAGTGCGAGTATGGTCGAGAGGATCAACCCATTGATGAGGTAATCCCGACGCAGATTCAAACCAATCTTCGACCAGTCCCGGGGCAGCCGTTATCTGGCGCCAGCCAGAGCAGGGCGCTCTCTCAAACTTGAAAACGATCGCCCTCAACGGCGCCCCGGCTCTACCGTTTCAACCGGCCGGCGCAGCTCATCGAGCGTCAGCGGCCACAGCGGGGCGCGCGGCGTGGCCGCTGGCGACAGGTCGGGATCAAGCGCAGCCGGCGGCGGACTGTATCCGCTTTGCCGCGCAGCACGCATGACTTGCGCCACCGCTTCAGCGCACATGCGCCCCTGGCACAATCCCATGCCGGCGCGAGTCAGCCCTTTGACCTCGTTGATCGTTTGCGCGCCGTCCTGCGCGGCGGCGACAAGGGCGCTGCGCGGCACATTTTCACACCGACACATCAGGGTGTCATCCTGCGCCAGCGTGTAGAAAGCCGGCCCCGGTGTGAACAGCGCAGCCAGCAGCGCAGCGAAGCGCTGCTCACGACGCAATGCCCCGCGCAGTCGCCCAATCTGCGCTTCGGCCCGCTCGCGCTGCGCATAGCCCACGTCGCGCATGGCGGCAATGCCGGCGATCTGGCCTTCGATTTGCGCCAGCGCCGCCCCGCCGATGCCGGCCCCGTCGCCGGCGATCCACAGCCCCGGCTGCGACGACGCCATATCCGCCTCGCGCGCCGGCGCATCGTTGCCGCTGCGCGGATCGAAGACATGCCGGCATCCCGCCAGCCGGCTGAGCTGAACCGCCGGCGTAAAGCCATACCCCACGATCAGCGCGTCAGCCTCGAATGTCTCTGTGTTCTGCGCGCCCGGCAGCGGACGCCAGTCCGGCCCCAGACGGACAGCCCGCACGGCGCGCAACTCCCCTTCGCCGTGCGCGGCAGCAGCAGCCCATCCCAGGCGGATGGGAACGCGCGCGCGGCGCAGGACGCGCCAGTAGTGATGCCCTTCGCGCAAGCGCGCCCATTGGCCCCACAGCGCCGGCAGGTGACGCAGGCTGCGCCGAATCAGGCGCGGCGCAGCGTGCAGAAAGGCCGCCACGCGCGCGCCGGCTTCCGCCATATTCGCCGCCACCGCCAGCGCCAACGGCCCGCTGCCCGACACCACAATGCTTCGCCCCGGCAGCAGGCCCTGGCTTTTGAGCAAGTTCTGCGCAGCGCCGGCGGTCATCACGCCGGGCAATGTCCAGCCAGGGAACGGAATCGGGCGATCATACGCGCCGACGGCCAGGATAACCCCCCGCGCGCTCAGGCAGCGCAGGGCGTCGCGCCCGCGCAAGTGCAACTGCCAGCCGGCATCGTCCAGCCGGGTGATGCCCCATACGTCAGTGTCCAACAGCCAGTCGGCGTCGCATGCGCTGGCGCGCGCGAACCACGCCTGCGCCTCGGCGCGATGATGCAGGAAGGATTCGCGCGCCGGCGGCTGAAAGTCGGGCGGCGGTTGCAGGTAATACTGACCGCCCGGTTGTGGCCGGCTGTCGATGATCGCCATGCGCGCGCGCCCGTCGCTTGCTTCGGCAGCGGCGATCAACGCCGCCAGGCCGGCCGGCCCCGCGCCCACGATCGCCAGATCAAACAGGTCGCTCATGTTCAGACATTGCCCCAACGGTCACGCGCCTGGCAGGTCAGCCCGGGTGCGCACGCGCATCCCATCTTCAGCCGGCGTCACGCACGCGCGCAGCCAGGCCCCGGCGCCGTCCTGCGCCGGCGCGTCCGTTTCAGCGCGGCGGGGCTGCTCCACCCACACCAGACACTCGAAACAGACGCCCATGCCGCAATACACCCCGTGCGGGCGAATCGGTTCGCCATAGCCGGCGGGACGGTATAGCGCGCGCCGGCCTGCGGCCAACAGCGCGGCAGCCAGCGTCTCGCCGGCGTATGCGACAACGGGCTGTCCATCGACCCAGAGGGTAATCGACCCGCCGCGCGCAACAGGCGCCAGCGGCGATTCAGGGGCGATGCGCATGGTCAATCCTCCGATCGGGCCGGAAAGGGGACAGATCGATGGCCGATGGCCGGCCCAGAATCAAATTGACGATCAGCTCGCCGACAACGGGCGTGACAATCACCGTGGACTTAAAGCCGGTGGCGATGTACAGGCCGGGCAGCCCCTCGACTGCTCCGAGACAGGGCAACCCGTCCGGCGTAGACGCCACGGGCGCGGCCCATGTTCGGAGGGCGCGCAGCGCGCCCAGCGCCGGAAAGAAGCGGGTTGCAACGGCGGCAATGGCGCGCATCCCGTCAGGCTCGGCGCGCTGGCTCATGTCTGGATCGGGATAAGCCGCCTCGCCCAGCAGGAAGTGGCCGCGCGCTGTCTGCGAGATGGCCAGCACGGCGCCGCCGGCGGTGTTTTCGATGTCCTCGAAGAAAGCCGCCGAAGCGATGTGATTGTTCAAGCGCAGCGCGCTGGCTTCGGTGACCAGCGCCTGGCCGCGCACATGCTGGATCGGCCAGGCCCGGCCCATCTGACGCCCCAACTGATTTGTCCATGCGCCGGTAGTCAAAACGACCGCGCCGGCGCTGAATAAGCCCTGCGCCGTCCGCACGCCGGCAACGCGGCCCTGCGCGATTTCCAGTTCCAGGGCTTGCGTGTGCGCGCGCACTGTCAGGCCATGCGCGCGCCCGCGCCGCAGACAGGCCCACAGCAGAGCGAACGGATCGACCTGCCCTTCGTGCGGGTGGTAGCACGCGCCGAGGACGGTTTGCGGGTCGAGCAGCGGTTCGATTTCCGGCAGGCGCTCGGCCGGCGCAAGCTCGGCGGCGATGCCGGCGGCGCGCAGGATGGGCAGCCGGGCCGCCATCGTCTGCCACTGCGCCGCCGTCTCGATCAGCAACAGGCTCCCCAGCCGGCGATAGCCCACCGAAGCGCCGAGCTGCTCCTCCAACGCCGGGAAGCGCGACAGGCCGGCCAGCGTCAGCGGCAGGCTGTGGGTCAGCTCAGCGTCCTGCGCCTGCACGTTGCCGTAGTTGGCGCGCGAGGCGCCGGCCCCGATTTCGCCGCGCTCGATCAGCAACGTGCGCAGGCCGGCAACAGCCAGCTCGGCCGCGGCGGCGCAGCCGATGTAGCCGGCGCCAACTACGATCACATCAAACGTTGCTGCCATACCAGAGCGCCCTCTGCGCCTCGCGTTGCGATTCTATCAGCGACTGCGCGACAGGCGCGGTGGGTATATTTCTCCGGGGGCATGTTGCCCGGCGGTCTGCCCCTGCCGGGAAATGCGTCCGTTGAAGCCCACCCGCTCGCCGGTGAGGACATTCTGCAACACGGCATGGTAGCCTCCCTCTCCATCGGCGCGCCACACGCGCAGAAGGAATGCCATCGCCCCCGGACTTGATGCCGATCGGCAACGGTCGTACAATGTGGTCACACAAGTGACCACATAAGGAAAAACTGCGATGGAAGAAATTGGTATCCGTGAACTGAAGGCCCGCGCATCGGAAGTAGTGC
Organism: uncultured Anaerolineae bacterium; assembly: GCA_937927775.1. GTDB lineage: Bacteria > Chloroflexota > Anaerolineae > J036 > Brachytrichaceae > Roseilinea. The sequence continues at coordinate 25,651 of CALBEF010000051.1, forward strand.
GGGCGGTCAAGGAACGCCGCGCCCGCTACGTGATTACGCAGCGCGGTCAGCCGGTCGCCGTTCTGCTGCCGGCGGACGCCGTCCCGCCCCAGCCCGACCCGGACGAGGTGTGGGCGCGGCTGGAAGCGTTGGGCAAGGAGATCGCTCAAAACTGGCAAAGCGAGAAAAGCGCCGTCGAGATTCTCTCGGAGATGCGCCGATGAGCGACGCCTTTACCATAGACGCCAGCGTTTTGGTCAGTGCATTCACTCCGTCGGAGCAGGCGCACCTATCCTGTAAGGCTTTGCTGCGCGAAATACGTCGCTCAGAGACGCCGATCATCCTGCCTACCCTGGCTATCGTCGAAATCGCCGCCGCCATCGGACGTGGACAGGGCAAACCTGATCTCGGCTATGCCTTTGCGCTGGAGGTGAGCCACTTCCCCGAACTCACGCTGGTCAACCTGGACCCTTCCCTGGCGCAGGAGGCCGCCGAGATCGCCGCCCGCCATCGCCTGCGCGGCAGCGACGCGGTCTATGTCGCCGTGGCGCGCCGCTTTGGCGCGGCGCTGGTCACGCTGGACGCCGAGCAGCAGGAGCGCGCCGCCGTCATCGTCCCGGCGCGCCGGCCCGAAGATGTCCAGCCCGGGCAGCACTGAAAGTGAGAGGACACGATGGCAAAAGCACAGGCAAGCCGCCCCAATGCGGGCAATGGCGCCACACTCGGCTTCGAACGAGAACTCTGGGCCGCCGCCGACGCGCTGCGCGGCAGCATGGACGCCGCCGAGTACAAACATGTGGCGCTGGGGCTGATCTTTCTCAAATACATCTCCGATGCCTTCGAGGCGTATCACGCCCAACTGGAACGCGAACGCGACCAGGGCGCCGACCCCGAAGACCCCGACGAGTACCGCGCAAAGGGCATCTTCTGGGCGCCGGCTGAGGCGCGCTGGGCGCGGCTGCAAGCCCAGGCGCGGCAGCCGAGCATCGGTCAGGTGATCGACGAAGCCATGACCGCCATCGAGCGCGACAACCCCGCGCTGAAGGGCGTCCTGCCCAGGGACTATGCCCGCCCGGCGCTCGACAAGCAGCGTTTGGGCCAGTTGATCGACCTGATGAGCAACCTGCGCGTCGGCGATGAGGCCGCGCGCGAGAAGGACATCCTGGGCCGGGTGTATGAGTATTTCCTGTCGCAGTTCGCCAGCGCCGAGGGCAAAAAGGGCGGCGAGTTCTACACCCCG
>CALBEF010000052.1 GCA_937927775.1 uncultured Anaerolineae bacterium
AGTGGTGTGGTGGAGAGCGGGTGCAAGACCGTGATCCAGCGTCGTTTGAAAGGCCCATGTCGCGGGTGGGGACGTCAGAATGCCGCTGCCATGCTCGCAGCCTTGTGTGAACTGTATAGCAATCGGCTGGATGCCGCAATCTGTCAGTGTCGCCGGCTGTGACGTTCACAAATCTGCGCTACACCCTTTCTCTGTTTCTCTGCTGTCTGGCTGTCTGGCTCGGCGGCACTATCGCGCGCCCAGCACCGCCCTGACCCGCGCGCTCTCGGTCTTGTTGCCGGCGCCGTCATATGCCACCGCCCAGAACTCGACCGTGCCGCTCGTCCCGCGCGGGATCGTCCACTTCACCGTGAACGGCGCAACGGTCTTGACCACGAACGGCGTGTCTGGCGCGCCATTGGTGAAGAACTCGACGCGGCTGATGGTGTGATCATCCTGCACCTGCGCGTTGACATCGACCCATTCATCCTGCTTCAGGTCGAAGAACTCGCCATCCTGCGGCTGGATCAGCCTGATGGTCGGCGCAGTGTTGTCGAGCGTAACCTGAACGATGGCGTCTGTGGCCGCGCCGTTGTGTTCGAAGCGCGTCAGCCGGATGCTGTACACGCCCGGCTGGAAGCCGGACACATTCCAGAGTTCCAGCAAATTGTTGTCCACCTGCTCGCCGTGATCGGGGCCGATCTGAACCCAGCCTTCGGGCGGCACATCGTAGCCGGCGCCGATGGAGACGCGATAGGACATCCAGTCGCCGCCTTTGGCGTTGCCGCGAATCTCGATGTTGCCGCCGTTCTCCGCCGCCAGCAGGCCGCTGACGTAGCCACCGTTGGCCGGCGAGACGATGGCGACATCGCCGCTGGCCGCTGCCACGCCACCGTACTGCACATCGAATTCGGCCGGCGGCTGCGGGTACTTCTGCTTGTCTTCGTCGCTCAGCGACATCCACCAGTCCTGGGCCTGCGGCGGGAAGACGTACATCACGCGCTCCTCCACCAGCTCCGGCGGGGTGCCGGGCAGGGCCAGCCGGCCCGTCTCACGGTTGATGGGGAACCTCTGCGCCATCGTGCTTTCCTGTGTTGGCTCGGTGCCGGGCAGGAACAGCTCGCGCACGCCGGGGCACACGCCATTCGACCGCAGGCCGTCGATCTCACAGACAGTCAGCTCCACCAGACCCGGCGGCTGGGCAAAGTATTGAGCGGGCCGGTCGCGGTGCAGGTATTCCATCACATCGTTCCAGATCGGCGCTGCGCCGGTCAGGCCGGTGACGTTGCGGTTCATGGGGCTGTTGTCGGTGTTGCCGACCCAGACCCCCACCACGTAGTCGGGGGTGTAGCCCATGGTCCAGTTGTCTTTGTTGTCGTTGGTTGTGCCGGTCTTGACGGCTGCCGGCCGGCCCCCGCTCAGGTCGAGCACGCTGGGATAACCGAACGCCGCCGCGCGCGCCTGCGGGTCGCTCAACATGCTGGTGATCAGGTAGGTCAACTGCGCGCTGTTCGGGCCGAGCAGATTGGGATTGACTGCCGGCTGATATTCGTACAGCACATTGCCTTTCGCGTCTTCGACGCGCAGAATCACTGCCGGGTCGAGGTCACGGTAGCCGGGGCGTTTCAACCGGGCCGGACGCGGCGCGCCGATCATCGAGCCGCCGTTGGCAAACGTGGCGTACACATAGGTCATGTCGAGCAACTTGACCTCGCCGCTCCCCAGCACCAGCGCCAGACCGTAGAACTGCAAGCCCTTGTCCAGGTCGTTGATGCCCAGCTTGTGCGCCGTGCGCAGGGCGTTGCCGATGCCGGCCTGATTCAGCGCGTCGACTGCCGGGATGTTGTACGAGCGCGCCAGCGCCTGCCGCATGCGCACCGGCCCGTGGTATTTGCGGTCGTAGTTCTCCGGCGTGTAGGGCGCCAGCCCGCCCACATCGAACGCTGTGCGCACATCCCAGAACAACGTGGCCGGCGAGGCGCCCTGGCGCAACAACTCCAGATACACGATTGGCTTGAACGATGAGCCGGGCTGGCGCAGGCCGGTGGCTACATTGAACTTGCCGTCGATGGCGTCGTTGAAGTAGTCCAGGCTGCCGACCATGGCGATGATTTCGCCGCTGCCGGGTTTCATCACCACCACCGAGGCGTTGTTCACATTTTTGCCTTCGGCCTGCAACGCGGCGACGCGCGCATTGGCCATGCGCCGGATTTCGGTGTCGGCGTCCAGGTCCAGCGTGGTGTAGATCTTCAGTCCGCCCCGGTTGACGAGTTGTGTGGCGGCGTCGCTGCCGATGCCCAGATGGTCGCCCAGCAGCTCAATGGCGCGATCGCGGGCGAACACAGAAAAGTGCGGCGCCAGGATGTTGAAGCGCTCCTGTTTGTTCGACAGTTTGAGCGTTTCGCGTTTGGCGGCGGTTGCCATCTGCGGCGTCACGTCGCAGTCCGGCACGCCGTCGCGCGTCGCTTGCGCCATGGCGTCGAGCGTGATTGCCTGGCGGTCTTTGGCGCTGGTCGGATTGTCGAACGGGTTCAGTTTGGGGAATTGCGGGATGGGCGCCAGCATGGCCGCTTCGGCCAGCGTCAGATCGCGCGCGCTCTTGTTGAAGTAGACACGCGCCGCCGCCTCGATCCCATACGCCAGATTGCCGTAGAAGTTGGTGTTGACGTACCACTCCAGCAGGGTTTTCTTCTCGTAGCGCCGGCTGACCTCCATGGCCAGCAACGCCTCGCGCGCCTTGACGGTGAGGGTGCGCCTGGGGCCGGCGCGCTCCTCGGGCGGTGTGATCACATTTTTGACCAACTGCTGGGCAATGTTCGAGGCGCCCTGGGTCGGGCCGCCCTGCAGGTTGTTCACCAGCGCGCGCGCCAGGCCGCGAAGGTCAATCCCCTCTGTTTCGTAGAACCGGCGATCCTCGTTGGCAACCGTGGCGCAGCGCAGGAACGGCGAGATGTCATCGAACTGCGCCCATTGGCGGTCGCCGCCGGTGGGATCGATGATTTCGTACAGCAGCTTGCCGGTGCGGTCATACAGTTTGGTGGTCTGGAAATCGCTCTGCACCTTGACGATCTGGGAGGGGTCGGGGAGATCGGCGGTGAAGGCGTTGTAGATGGCTGTGGCTGCCGCGAAGGCCGCCGCCGGCGCGGTGACGCTGACAATGGAGAAGATAATGCCGGCGACCAGCGCCAGTTGCAACAGTTTTTTGGCCACGCTGTTGCGGGATTTGCCCCGCCGGCGGTGGCGCATCGAAATCAGGTGGTTGGCGTTCATAGGCTCGCGTCAGTCAGCGTTCTAACAACGCATACACATGCAGGGTTGCAGGAAAGGCGCCGGCCATCCAGAGGGATGCGGCATGTCCAGAACAGGTTGCGATTACGGCGTGGATTATAACCACCCGGCGAGGCGATATGCTAGGATGAATGCCTGCTGGCAACCCCGGCCCGACCCAATTGTTAAGGAGTGACAGTGACCTATGAAACTGCGCCACGACGCGGCTTTGACCTTTGACGATGTGTTGCTTGTTCCGAAGCGATCGCCCATTCGGTCGCGCCAGGCCGTCAACACGCGCACGCAGTTCAGCCGCAACATTGCGCTGGCTATTCCCATCATCTCGTCGAACATGGACACCGTGACCGAAGCCGCGATGGCGCGCGCCATGGCGCGCCTGGGCGGTCTGGGCGTCATTCATCGTTTCATGACCGTCGAGCGCCAGGCGGCGGAAATCCGGCGTGTCAAACGCGCCGAAGGATTCATGGTTGAGCGGCCCTACAACCTGCCTGCCAGCGCGACGGTTCAGGAAGCCCGCGCCCGCATGGACGAACACCACATCGGTGGCCTGGTGGTTACCGGCCCGCAGGATGAGGTGCTGGGCCTGGTGACCAGCCGCGACGTGATGTTCGAGCGCAATCCCAACCGGCCCGTCCTGGAAGTAATGACCCCGCGCGACCGGCTGGTGGTCGTCAGCGAGGATGCGACGCTGGAAACGGCGCGCGAGATGTTGCATCAGCATCGCATCGAGAAATTGCCGGTGCTCGACGAGCACGGCCGCCTGCGCGGGCTGATCACCGCTCAGGATATCGCCAGGCTGGAGCAGTGGCCCAACGCCACCAAAGACGAGCGCGGCCGCTTGCGGGTGGCGGCTGCCATTGGCGTGCGCCCTTCGGACATGGATCGCGCCGTGGCCTGTGTGAACGCCGGCGCCGACGCGCTGGTCGTGGATATTGCGCATGGTCACTCGGACAATGCGCTGGACATGGTGCGCGCGCTCAAGCAGCGCTTCCCACAGGTGGACATCATTGGCGGCAACGTGGCGACCGCCGAGGGCGTGCGCGATATGGTGGAAGCCGGCGCCGACGCGGTCAAAGTGGGCGTGGGCGCCGGCTCGATCTGCATCACGCGCATCGTGACCGGCTTTGGCGTGCCGCAACTTCAGGCTGTGCTGGAGTGCGCCGAGGCCGGCCGCGCGCTGGGCGTGCCCATCATCGCTGACGGCGGCATTCGCGCATCGGGCGACATCACCAAGGCGCTGGCCGCCGGCGCCAGCACCGTGATGCTGGGCAGCCTGCTGGCCGGCACTGATGAAGCGCCCGGCGCCAGCGTCGTGCGCAACGGGCAACGCTACAAAGTCGTGCGCGGCATGGCGTCGCTGACCGCCAATATCGACCGGCAGGAGATCGAACGCGGCCGTGAAGTCGATCCTGACGACTGGGAGCAGGTGGTGCCGGAGGGCGTGGAAGCGATGGTGCCGGCGCGCGGGCCGGTGAAGGACATCGTGCATCAACTCGTCGGCGGCGTGCGCTCCGGCCTGAGCTACGCCGGCGCGGCCACGATCGCCGAGTTGTGGGACAAAGCCGAGTTCGTCCCGATCACTGCGGCGGGCCGGGCCGAAAGCGGCGCGCACGACGTGGCGATGCGCTAGATTTGCGGTATCATAGCGACCAATGTTTGCACGGCCTGCGCGCGCCAATAACAACGACGACAATGACGCTGCCCGCTGAGCGGGGCGTCGCCAGGTCTGTCGCGCGCGACACAAAGTGAGAGCAGCAGCGTAGAGACGGAAGCCGCCCCATCAGGCGGCTTTTTGTTTGGGCAAACAAGGAGGAGCAAGGCACATGTTCAAGACACATCGATGCGGTGAATTGAGGGCTGAGCACGCCGGGCAGCGCGTGACCCTGGCCGGCTGGGTGCACCGCCGGCGCGATCATGGCGGCGTTATCTTCATCGATCTGCGCGACCGCTGGGGAATTGCTCAGGTGGTCATCAACCCGGCCAACGTGACGCCGGAGCAGTTCAGGCTCGGCGAGTCGCTGCGCAGTGAATTCGTGGTGCAGATCAGGGGCGCAGTGCAACTGCGCCCCGAAGGCATGCGCAACCCGCGCATGGCTACCGGCGACATCGAAGTGATGGCCGATGCTCTGGAAATCCTCAACCCGGCCAAAACGCCGCCCTTCCTCATCGACAGCGACGCCCGCGACGTGGACGAGAACCTGCGCCTCAAGTACCGCTACCTCGATCTGCGCCGCGAGCGCATGCAGAAAAACCTGACACTGCGCCATCGCTTCTGCAAGTTCATCCGCGATTATCTGGACGCGCGCGGTTTCCTGGAGATCGAAACGCCCATTCTGTTCAAAACCACGCCCGAAGGGGCGCGCGACTATCTGGTGCCCAGCCGCATCTATCCGGGAACGTTCTACGCCCTGCCGCAAAGCCCTCAGCAGCTCAAGCAGCTCTTGCAGGTGGCCGGCGTCGAGCGTTACTTCCAGATCGCCCGCTGCTTCCGCGACGAAGACCAGCGCGCCGACCGGCAACCCGAATTTACCCAGCTCGACATGGAGATGAGTTTTGTCGATCGCGATGACGTGCTTGATCTCGTCGAAGGGTTGATGACGGAGTTTGTCGAGCAGCATGTCGGCAAGAAGCTGCTGTTCAAGCCGTTCAGGCGCCTGTCCTATGCGGAGGTGATCGCCAAATACGGCAACGACAAGCCGGACCTGCGCTTTGGCCTGGAGTTGTTCGATGTGACTGCCCCGACGCGCGACTCGGCTTTCAACGTGTTTGCCGGCGCGCCGATGGTGAAAGGGCTGGCCGCGCCGGGCTGCGGCAACTACACCCGCAAACAGATCGATGAATTGACCGAGTTCGCAAGGAAGGAAGGCGCGAAGGGGCTGGTCACACTGGTTCACGATGAGACCGGCATTCGCAATCAGGGCGCGGGGGCTAAATTGAGCGACGCGGAAAAGTCGGCCATTCTGGCTGCCGCCGGCTCGCAGCCCGGTGACCTGCTCATGCTGGTAGCCGACACGCCCAAAGTGGTCAACGAGGTGATGAGCGCGCTGCGCCTGGAGATGGGCCGCCGGCTCAAACTGGCCGACCCCGGCGTTCTGGCGTTCGCCTGGATCGTGGACTTCCCGCTCTTCGAATGGAACGAGGAAGAACAGCGCTGGGATCCCTCGCACCATATGTTCACGGCGCCGAAGGACGAGTTCATCCCGCTGCTGGAGACTGATCCCGGCAAGGTGCTGAGCAAACAGTACGACCTGGTGTGCAACGGCTACGAAGTTGGCGGCGGCAGCATCCGAATTCACCGCCGCGATATCCAGGAGATCATCATGCGCCTGATCGGCCTGGAAATGGAGGACGCGCGGCGCAAGTTCGGGCATCTGCTGGAGGCGTTCGAGTACGGCGCGCCGCCGCACGGCGGCATTGCGCCCGGCATCGACCGGTTGACCATGCTGTTCTGCGACGAGCCGAACATCCGCGAAGTGATCGCCTTCCCCAAGAACCAGCAGGCCATGGATGTGATGGCCGGCGCGCCGTCGCCGGTGTACGACAAACAGCTCAAAGAGCTGCGCATCAGAATCGTGGAGTAAGCGAAGGCTTCTGGAGATCAAATGGCGTCAAAACACCGGCAGGATGTTTTGTATTCCTTTGTGGTGAGAACACTATCCGCCCGGGCAGTTGCTTTTTGCCGGTAAATTCAAGCGAAAGATCAGAGATAATAGTCATCCATGCAGGATGCGCACATGCGGAGGGACGTTCGCCGGAACGCCCCTCTTTTTATCGCGCTGGCGTGGCTGGCCTGGGCGCTGCTCACGGCGCAGCCGGCGCAGGCCGAGATTCCCATCGTCGAGCCGGGCGATTACGCGGACACGATTATCGACAACGCGCCGGGGACGCCCGATATGCCCCATATCTCTGACCCGTGGTTCATGTGGTTTGTCATGGGCACGTTGAACCGGCCTGATGACGTGGATGTGGTGACGTTCGAGTACGAAGCCGGCGAGCTGTTCCGCGCCAAACTGTACATCCCGGCCCATGAAGACCTGCGCCACTTTGCGCCGATCATTGCGCTGATGGGGCCTGGGTTGCCGCCGGGTGAAGCGCCCTTCCCGTTGCCGGCCGGCATGGGCATCGTCACCGCCACCAGCGCCAGCCAGGTTCCCTACTTCGACATTTTCACCCAGATGACGTTCTGGCCGCGCGCCGAGATCGAACTGACGATGCCGCAGACGGGCCGCTATTACATGCTGGTGTACGGCGAGCCGGCTGGCCGCGCGCTATACGCGCTGGATATCGGCATCATGGAGACCTACGCGCCGTGGGTGATCGTCAACTATCCCATTTACTGGTGGCAGGTGCGCGAGTTTTTGCAATGGGGCCATGTGCCGGCGGCGATGTTGCCGCTGCTGCTGTCGTTTGGCCTGACGTGGATCACGCGCCGGCGCAACCTGCCGCACACCCATCGCTCGATCTGGCTGTTGGGCGTGTTTGGCGTGCTGTGGCTGGGGGCCGGCCTGGGCGCGTGGTTCTACAGCGGCGGCAGCCTGGCGATAACGGCTTTGACCCTCGCGCTGGCGCTGTTCGGATTATTGATCGCCGGCGCGCATGTCTTCACGCCGCTGCGCGAGCGCCTGACCCTGCGCGAGTTCGCGCGCCAGGCGCTGGGCGACGAGCGGTTCGTCACGCTTCATGAGGCGGATGGGTTGACCGTCGAGATCAAATACAGCGATGACGGCCCACGCGACGCGCCGCCGGTCGTGCTGATGCATGGGTTTGGGGCGTACTCATTCACGTGGCGGCATGTGCGCCCGGCCCTGCTGGAGGCCGGCTTCCGCGTGATCACCGCCGACCAGCCCGGCTATGGCGCGTCGAGCCGGCTGCGCGGGCCGGTGTATGACACGCGCCGGCAGGCCGAGCGCGTGCTGGCCGTGCTCGACGCGCTCAACGTGCCGCAGGCGCACTTTGTCGGGCACTCCTTTGGCGGGCGCATGGCGATGCAGATTGCCATCAGCGCGCCGCAGCGCATGTTATCGCTCACTGCTTTGGCGCCGGAAGCGTTCGCCACTGAGCGGCCGGGCATTTCTCGCTGGCTCAGGATTCCGCTGCTGGGTTACGTGGTCGCGTTTTACTTCACACTGCCGGCGCTGGTGACGCCCTTTCTCAAGGCCACCTCCAAACGCACAGACTGGATCACGCCTGAAGTGCGGGCCGGCTACAACGCCCCGCTGGTGGTGAAAGGCTCGGTGTGGGGACAGGTGTGGCAGGGCCGCTCGCCCAAGGACGGGGCGGAGCCGGTGCCGCACAACCTGGCGCGGGTGAGGGCGCGCGCGTTGCTGGTGTGGGGCGGGGCCGATCCGGTCTTCCCGGTTAGCGATGGCCGGCGGCTGCTCGACATCCTGCCGGCTGCGCGCCTGCACGTCATCGAGGGCGCCGGCCATCTGGCGCACGAGGAAGCGCCGGATGAGGTCGCGCGGGTGATCGTGGCCTTTCTGCGCGATCAGGCAGACTGACACGCAGTGCGGCGCGCGCAACATGATTGCGCGTCGCGCAGATGACAGTGCGGCGCGCGTATACTCGTTGACGTGATTGCTCCACCCGTTGACCGGTCAGAGGTGTTGTCGCCGGTGACACGCAGTGCTGCCACGGTGTCTGATATTGCGCGCCCGGAACAACAGCTTGAGCGACGATTCCACAACCGCATTTTCCCGGAGCCGGCGCTGAGCCGTGCGCTGGTCAGCTTTCAGGCCAATAAGTCGAAACCCGCGTATCGCTGGTACAAGTACAAAGAAGGTTTTTCGGCATCGCTTGTGGAGTATTTGCTGAACCGGTGGCAAATCATCGCAGGCAGGCTACTCGACCCGTTTGCCGGGAGTGGCACGGCGCTGTTTGTCGCCAGCGATGTGGGCATTGACGCCGATGGCATCGAACTGCTGCCTGTTGGCCGGCAAATCGTGCAGGCCAGGGAACTGGCCGAGCGTGGTCTGGATGATGAAACGATCGCGCGTCTGCGCAAGTGGCGGGAAACATGCCCGTGGAAAAGCGCCAGAGAGCGCGTCGAGATGGTTGAACTCCGCATTACGCGGGGGGCGTATCCGGCGGAGACGAAAGCGGCGATTGAGCGGTATCTGGGCGCAATCCAGAGTGAACAGCCGGCGGTCCAGACATTGTTGCGCTTTGCGTTGTTGTGTGTGCTGGAAGCGGTGAGCTACACAAGAAAAGACGGCCAGTATCTGCGCTGGGATTATCGGGCCGGGCGCGCGCACGGCGGAAAGGCGTTCGACAAAGGCGCCATTCCGGACTTTGACACTGCCATCACCGGCAAGCTGAATGAGATTCTCCAGGACCTGAGTGATGATCCGGGCCAGTTGACAGTGTTTGGGAACAGACCCGCCTGTGAGCATCGAGGCCGAGTTCATCTCATCGAAGGATCGTGTCTGGACGCAATGCCTCGGATGCCATCGGGGACGTATGACGCAATCATCACGTCGCCGCCCTATTGCAACCGTTACGACTACACGCGGACATATGCGCTGGAACTGGCCCTGCTTGGGATCGGCGAGCGGGAAATAGTCGATTTAAGGCAACGTATGCTCAGTTGCACCGTGGAGAATCGGGCCAAGGATCTCCTGGCGATGAATCCGGCGTGGCGCGAGGCGATTGCCGTGGCCAATGACAATACTCTTCTGCAGGCGATTTTGGCGTATCTCGAAGGCCGGCGCGAGGCGGGTGATCTGAACAACAACGGCATTCCCCGCATGGTGAGAGGTTACTTTTACGAAATGGCGTGCGTGCTGACAGAAGCAGCCAGGGTATTGAAGCGTGGCGCTCCCTTGTTCATGGTGAATGACAATGTCCGATACGCGGGCGCAAGCATCGCTGTCGATTTGATCCTCTCCGCGTTTGCGGAACAGCCTGGCCTGGATGTTGAAGCGATTCTGGTGTTGCCTGATGGCAAAGGCAATAGCAGTCAGCAGATGGGCGAGCACGGCCGGCAACCCTTGCGCAAGTGCGTCTATGTCTGGAGGAAGCCATAGTGTCAACGCGCCCCTGTCGCAGACACCTGAATTCTGCTGACGATCTGGTAACGCCTTATGAGGCCGTGCGCGCGGGGTTTGTGGCAATGGCCATGGAGAAAAACCGTCAGGCCACGCCATTTATCCAGCAGGCCAGATCGCTGCGGGCTGCGGTCAGCGGCTTTTCCGGGCCATTTGAATTGCTTGACGCGCCTCACATTGAGCCGTCACTGCTTGTGGCAGCCGGCGTGTCTGACAAAGCCACGGCCTACTTGCAGGAGAGCGATCGTCGCGAAGCCATCCTCGCGCTCATTCGGAATTACCTCGAGCCGCAGGGCCAGAACTGGGTCGAGGAATTGTTGTATCGCTTTCTGTTGACCAGAGGCGATTCGCTGGGTGGAATGATGCGAAACATCGCTGGCGTGCTGGCCCAGCGGAAAACGACGCGCGCTATTCTGTCCGCGCTTGGCGTGATTGGCGAAACGTATCGCTACTGGGACAACGAAAGCGATCTTTGGCTCCCAAAGCCTGAGAACGACGCCGATGTGGAATTGAGAGTCAAAGGGATTGCCTGGCAGTCGCGCGGGGCGAATCGCGCGCTTGTCTTCAACATCAAGGTCCCGGCTGTCAACAAGAATGTTGACATGTGTTTGTTGAACTGCGGCCCGGAAGACTTGTCAACGGGGCGCGTGTCCAGGCTGATCTATCAATCCAATGAGCTTTATCTGGCGCTGGGTGAACTGAAGGGCGGGATTGATCCGGCCGGGGCGGATGAGCACTGGAAAACGGCCAGCACTGCCCTGAAACGCATTCGACAGGCGTTTGGCGATTCGCCGCGCCAGCCGCTTCTCTTTTTCATTGGGGCGGCGATCGAGAGGGACATGGCGACTGAGATATGGAACCAGCTTGAAAGCGACGCGCTGGCGAACGCAGCCAATCTCACGAACGACACGCAACTGGCTTCGCTTTGCCTCTGGTTGTGTGAGCTGTGAGCGGACAAAAAACGGGGCGGTATGATCGCCGCCCCGTTTACTTTGCCCGAATTCTACTTCCTGCTCTGCGCCCACTCGTTCAACTGCTTTTGCGTTTCCGCGATCACCGTTTGCAGGCCGGCCTCATCCAGGCGCTTCAGGTACTCGGGCAGCGCCGTCTCTGGATCGACCATGCCGTTGGTGAGCGGCTCCGCCAACTCCTTCACCACTGCCGAGATGTTGGCCAGCTCGGTCTTGACCGGCTCGGGGTTGAAGTTGAAGCCGAGCGCCGCCGACGGCGGTGAATCGTTGTTCAACTTGTACGTGGCTTCCCAGACCTTCTGCGCGGCCTGTTCGGGGTCGATGTAGTAGGCGTTGAACTGGTTGCCGAACTCCCAGTCGGTGTTGGGGTTGTAGTCGGCGTTGTTCGGGCCGGGCTTGATGACCTTGTTCTCCTTGTCGGCCCACTCCCAGTGCCGGCCCTCGATGCCTTTGCTGATCAGGTTGTAGAACTCGACGTCGGTGTTGAGCAGTTCCAGCACCATCATGGCCCGCTCGGGGTTCTTCGAGGTGCGGCAGATGGCGTTCATTGTGGCGCTGCTGCCGGCGGTGGTGAGGAACGGCTGTGTGACCGACTTCTGGTACACATCCTGGCCGAAGCGCTGGCGGGCCTCGATGTCGCCGCCCGGCTTGACGACACCGGCCATGCTCATGGCAAACTGGCCCGCGCGCCACATTGCCTCCGAGTCGGCGCGCTCGATCTTGTCTTTGGGCGTGTAGCCGGCCAGATACCACTTGCGCGCCAGTTCCACCGAAGCCTTGAACTCGGGTGTGGCGGCTGCGTTGAAGACCTTCAGGTCCTTGTCGTCGTAGCGAATGGCCACCGGTGTTTCCTGGCTCACGATGGGGTCGAAGCCGGCAGTCTCGAACATCCAGTTGTAGGACGATGTCAACGGGATGATATCCGGCTCGCCCTCCTTTACCGCCTTGATGAACGGCTCCAGGTCTTCATACTTCTGGACTGCGTTGACATCCAGACCGTACTTGTCGGCCAGGTCCTTGCGGACGCTGAAACCAAACGGTTTGACCCAGATCTGCTGATTCAGCACGCCGTAGATCTTGCCGTTCACGCGCGCCGCATCCCAGCTTGATTCGGGCATGCTCTTCCACAGGCCGGGCGCGTATTTGGGCAGCAGGTCGTCGAGCGGGATGATGTTGCCGTTGACGATGTTCTGGATGTAGTTGTTGATCCACGGAGCGACAAACACAATGTCGCATTCTTCGCCGGCGGCGAACGCCAGCTTCATCTTCTCGTCAAACGCGCCCCAGTCGATCGGCTTGAGCTTGATGGTGGCGTTGATCTTCTTCTGGGCAATGGCGCTCAACGCCTCGGACACCATGTCAACGTCCTTGAATACGTTGCCGCCGTAGGTGTAAGTGATGGTGACGGGCGGGAGTTCGGCGGGCTGGGCTTGCTCGCCAGCCTTGGGCGCTTCGGCTGCTTTGGGCGCTGCCGCCGGCGCAGCGCATGCCGCAAGCAGCAGGCCGATCATCGCGGCCGCTGCCATCTGTTTGGTCGTCCTGGACATGATCCTATGCTCCTCCTATTTTGTTTGTTGAACAGCTTATCGAACTACAAAACCCTGAGGGGTTCATCCGGTGTTGCGCAAATGCGACTCTCTTCTTGTTCAACCTCCTGAATCTCGTGATCAGGGCCGGCGTGCCGGCTCTGCCCTGTGACGCCTTGAATACGCGGGCAGGCGACCCGCCTGCCCCTACTCGCCCTTGATGCCGCCGAGCGTGATGCCGCGCACGAAGTAGCGCTGCAATGCCAGAAAGGCGATCGCCACCGGCCCGATGGCGATGACCGCCATCGCCATCCGAATCGTCTGCAACGGCACCTTGACCGATGTCAGCATGGCCGATGCGGCGCTGTTGGCGCTCAGGAACTCGGCGTTGCGCAGAATGGCGAACAGCAGGTATTGCAGCGGGTACAACCTCTGCTCGTTGATGTACAACAGCGCCAGCCACCAGTCGTTCCAGAACATCAGGATGCAGAACAACCCGATGGTCGCCAGGGCCGGCGTGGACAGCGGCAGGATAATGTTCAGGTAAATCTGCCACTCGTTCGCCCCGTCGATCTTGGCCGATTCGATGAACTCCTTGGGCAGCGTCAGGAAGTAGGTGCGCAGTAGAAACACGAACCACGGCACCACCAGATAGGGCAGGATCAGCACCCACAGCGTGTCGCGCAACTTGAGATATTGCGTCACCAGGATGTAGGTCGGCACCAGCCCGCCGTTGAACAGCATGGTGAAGAACACGAAGAAGGCCAGCGGCCGGCGCCAGGTGAAGTCCTGCCGGGCCAGCGCATAGGCCAGCAGCGACATCACGATCAGACCCAGCACGGTGCCGATCACCGTTACCGAGATGGTGACGCCATAGGAGCGCAGAATCTGGCTGGGGTCGAGCAGGATGTAGTTGTAAGCGTCCAGGCTGAACTGCGAAGGCCACAGACCGTAGCCGTTTCGCGTCAGCGCAATCTCATCGGTGAACGAGGCAGAGACCACCACCACCAGCGGGATCAGAAACAGCACCGTAATGACCAGCAGCGCGAAATGCAGAAGCAGTTGCCAGAAGTGACGCGACAACCAACTGCGCTGATGATGTGTTTTGACCGGAATTGCTGCTGCCATCAAACCGCTCCTGACGTTCCGCGCATGTCTAGAAAAGCGACCGATCTGGATCGACCCGCTTGACCATCCAGTTCGACACCAGGATGAGGACGAACCCGACCACGGATTGATACAGCCCTGCCGCCGCTGCCATGCCGATGTCGGCGTTCACGCGCAGCGCGCGATACACATACGTGTCGATGACATCTGTGGTGGAGTACAGCAGGCTGTTGTCGCGGGTCACGTAATAGAACAAGCCGAAGTCCGCGTAGAAAATGCGGCCGATCGCCAGCAGCGTCATGATGATCATGATCGGCGCCAGGTGCGGCAGCGTGATGTAGCGAATCTGATGCAGCTTATTGGCGCCATCGAGCATGGCCGCTTCGTAGTATTCCTGGTTGATGCCCAGCATGGCTGCCAGGTAGATGACGCTGCCATAGCCAACGCCTTTCCAGATGTTGGTCAGCATCAGAATCCAGGGCCAGTATTGAGGCGAGCTATACCAGGCCACCGGCTCCGCGCCGGCTGATTGCAGCGCGCGATTGATCAGCCCGTTGTCCGAGTTCAACAGCGCGAATGAGAAGTAGCCCACGATGACCCACGAAATGAAGTAGGGAAAGAACACCACCGTCTGGTAGGCCCGCGCGGCGATTTTCAGCCGCACCTCGTTCAGCAGCAGAGCCAGGCCCACCGCCGACACCAGCCCGGTGAAGATAAACAGCGCGTTCAGCGCCAGCGTGTTGGTAGTAATGCGGGCCAGCGCCGGCGACCGGAACAGAAACTCGAAATTCTTGAAACCCACCCATGCGCTGTCGAAGATGCCCAGATTGGCCCGGAAATCCTTGAAGGCGATGATGACGCCGAACATGGGCAGGTAGCTGAATACCACCAGCAACAGCAAGCCCGGCGCTCCCATGACCAGGAACGGCATGTTGCGGCGCAGAGAGCGGGTGAATCGTTGCAGCCGGCTTGTCCCGGCCGCGGCGTCCACCGGCCGGCGCGCGCCCGGCGCATCCGTCAGGTGAATCATGCCAACGTTATACTCGACTCGCCCGGCCCTGTGGGTCGGAATGGGCCAAAGATGGGCCAAAAACAGGACACGCGCGCGAGCGCTCAGCGATTTGCCATGCGCCAGAGCTTCGCGCGCTTCCCGTGATGGCCCCTGATGGAGAGACAGCCTATGTCAGCACTCCCCCGGCAGCCGGCCTCGTCGACGTGGTCATTGGAACTGCGGCAGATCTTGCGCCAGCTTCAGGATGACGTTCTGTTGTGGACTGTGCTGGGCCTGTTTGCGTTCGGCGCGTGCATCGCTGCCCTGTCTGTGCGTTCGGCCAATTTGGATCGGGGGCTGATGTTGTTCATGGCGGCGATCGGCCTCGCCGCCATGGTGTGGGCGCTGCGCGAGCGCCACTATCGCGCCGCTGCCATTGTGCTGGTGGCCGGCGCCATGGCGCTCAACCTGGCAGCCGTTATCTGGCTGGAGATGGTCTGGGCGCTGGCGCTGCTCGCGCTGCCGATCGGCCTGGCCACATTGATGCTCGGCGCGCAGGCCGGCCTGTCCTTCGCCGTTGTCTGCACGCTTGCGCTCGCAGCGTGGCCCGATTCGACGTTGCCGGCTTCGACCGAATTGCGCGCCGTGTCCGCCATCGGCATCTGGGCTGTCACCGGCATGTTGTGGCTGGTGCTGCGCCCGCTGCTGACCACGGTGCGCTGGGTGTGGGAGGGTTATGCGCGCGAACACGCTCTGCTCGAGCACATGCAGGACACACAGCTCCAGCTCGCGCAGACCCTTCAGGATCTCAAAAGCGCGAACCTCCAACTGACCCGGCTCAACCAGCTTGCGGATGGATTGCGCCGCGCCGCCGAGGAGGCGCTGCGGACCAAAGAGCAGTTCGTGGCCAACGTCAGCCACGAGTTGCGCACGCCGCTCAACATGATCATCGGCTTCAGCGAGATGATCCTCAACGCGCCGCGCGTCTATGGCAGCCCCATTCCCGGCGCATTGTTGTCCGATTTGTCCGTCATTCTGCGCAACAGCCGGCATTTGTCCGATCTCATCGACGACGTGCTCGACCTCAGCCAGATCGAGGCCGGGCGCATGGCGCTGGTCAAAGAGCGCGTCGATCTGCGCGAGATCGTGGAGGCTGCCACCGTGGCCGTCCGCCCGCTGTTCGAGTCCAAAAAGCTGACGCTGCAAATCCACATCGAAGAAAACCTGCCGCCCGTAGCGTGCGACCGCACGCGCATCCGCGAAGTTTTGCTCAACCTGCTCAGCAATGCCGGCCGTTTCACCGAGCGGGGCGGCGCGACAGTCCGCGTTGCGCGCGAGAAGAACAATGGGGTTGCCGGCGACATCCTCATCAGCGTCTCGGACACCGGCCCCGGCATTGCCGACGAAGACCTGAACAAAGTCTTTCAGCCTTTTCAGCAGTTGGATGGATCCATTCGCCGCCGGTATGGCGGCAGCGGACTGGGGCTTGCCATCAGCAAGAGCTTCGTCGAACTGCACGGCGGGCGCATGTGGTTCGAAAGCGCGCCCGGCCGTGGCACAACCTTCTTCTTCAGCCTGCCGGTCGATGCGCCGGCGCCGGTTGCAGATGACGCAACCCGCTGGCTGAATCCCGACTGGCCGAATCTGGCGCGCACACATGCGCCGCTTGCGCCGCCGGCTGTTGTCAAACCCCGGCTGGTGGTCATCGATCCGCCCGGCGCATTGCAGCGATTGCTGAGGCGCTATCTGGGCGATATGGATGTTGTTGTGGCGCAGGATCTGCCGGCGGCCATCGATGAGCTGGCTCGCATCCCCGCGCAGATGCTGGTCATCAACAGCATGCAGGTGGATGAATGGTTGCTGCGGCTTGGCGCCGCCGAGTTGCCCTATGGCACGCCGGCCATGATCTGCTCCGTGGCCGGCCAGGCAAACTCGGCGGACGATCTGGGCGTGTCGGGCTATCTGGTGAAACCTGTCGCTCAGGCTGAATTATTGAGCGCAGTGGAACAGGCCATCGGCAGCGCCGCCGCCAATGGCGCGCCGCCCGTGGCGCTGGTGGTGGATGATGAGCCGGATGCGCGCCGGCTGTTCTGGCGCATGTTGTCCGGCTCGCCGCGCGGCTACCGTGTGCTTACCGCCGGCGACGGCCAGCAGGCCATCGAGATCATGCGCGCGCAACGGCCCGACGTAGTGCTGCTCGATCTGGTCATGCCTGAGATGAGCGGGTTCCAGTTCCTGGCAGTGAAAAACGCCGACCCCGACTTGAAACCGATCCCTGTGCTGATGATCTCGGCGCGCGACCTGGCCGGGCAGCCCATCCTCGTTCATGGCCTCGGCGTCACATGTCCCGGCGGCCTGTCTCTCCAACAACTCCTGGCGTGCGTGGAAAGCCTCAGCCGGTTGTTGTCGCCTCTGACCGCGCCTGCCGATCGAGCGCCAAAAGCAGACGCTCACGGCTGACAGGTTTGCGCACAAAGCCGGCTGCGCCCAGCGTCAGCGCCAGATCCTCCTGGGGCAGGATGGTGCAGATGAGCACCGGGATGTCGCGCGTGGCGGGGTTCTCGCGCAGCCGGCCCAGCAGTTCCCATCCGTCGATGCCGGGCAGCATCACGTCGAGCACAATGGCGTGCGGGCGAGTTTGCTCGGCCAGGGCCAGCGCCTGGGATGGGTCGCGCGCGCCGATCAATTGATAACGGCTCTCTGCGAGATAGCGTTCGAACAGCCGCAGGGAATCCGCATTGTCGTCGATGGCAAGCACCGGCAGTTGCTCTGCCGCCGGCAAAAGCAGCCGCGCCGACCGCCCGGCCTCGTCCTGCGCGCCGTATTCCAGGTGTCCGCCTGCGATTGCGGCAAGTCGCTCGGCCACAGCCAGAATGTCATCATGCAGGCCGCCGGGCAAGGCGAGCGGCGCTATGCTCACCCAAATGCTCGACCGATTGCTTCCACAAGTGATGCGCACCTCGCCGCCGGCAGTCGAGCGCGTGGCGGCAATCAGCAGATTCAGCAGCGCCTGGCGCGCCGACACGCCCACCCCCAGCGCGCGCGGCAGACCGGCGGGTATCTCGCACTGCGCCGTCACGCCGGCGCCATCCATCATGGGTTTCACGGTTTGCAACGCCGAGCGCACGATCTCGTCCACAGCGAGCGGCTGGCTGGGAAAGGACTGTTCGGCCCATCTCAGTTCCTGGTCTATGCCGGCGGCCTGCTGCGCCGTCTCCTCTGCGTCGTCTTCGTCGCGCGCATCTGCTGCGCTGTCATCCTGCGCTGTGTGGCCGAAGTCGCCGGCGATGGTCAGATGGTAGCGCTCGATCAGGCGGTCGGCCAGGGTTTGGAGCGCCAGTTGCTCCTGCCGGCGCAGTTGGCGCACGCTCAACCCCAGGTTCGTGGCTACGCTGGCCTGATCGAACTGCTCGACGTAGCGATGGCATAGCGCGCGATAGGTGCGCCAGGCGTCGGATTGGGCCGACACTCCGGGGCCGGGCTTCAACCCGTCAATCGCGTCTTCGAGGATCTGGCGCAGGGCAGTGACGCCGCCTGGTCCTGTCAGTCCGAACAGCGGCAGCAATGCGCTCTTGCGCAACTCGATGGCGTCGTACAAGTTGCGCAGTGCGCGGCGCAAGGCCGCCACGAAGGCGCGCCGGGCTGCATCTTGTATGGGGGTGCTGGTCGGGTCGAGCTTCATGCGCCAACGTGCGGCCATGGCCGGCCGCGAGAGGGATTATAGGCTGAGCGATCCGCCGGCTATCGGCTGTATCATCCCAGCCCATGAGCGCCCTGGACATCTACAACTACCTCGACGTGAACGACCGATTGGCGACCAGCGGTCAGCCTGCGGCGGACCAGTTGCGCGCCGCAGCCGCAGCCGGCTTCGACACCATCGTCAATCTGGCAACCGCCCGTTCAACCAATGCGCTGCCAGAAGAAGGCGATCTGGTTCGGTCGCTCGGCATGGCCTACATCCATATCCCTGTCGAGTGGGACAACCCGACGGATGAGGATTTTGCCGTGTTCGAGCAGGTCATGCGGCAACAGTCAACGGCCAGGGTGTTGCTGCACTGCGCCGCCAACTTTCGCGCCACAGCGTTCTATGCCCTGTATGCCCAGAAGCATTTGGGCTGGTCGGAAGCGCAGGCCGAGGCGTTTCGCGCCAGAATCTGGGCCGGCAGCCACTATCCGATCTGGGAAGCATTCATGCGGCGCATCAGGGCGCGCATTGCCGGCGAGACGGTTGAGGGCGCTTGAAAGCCGGCTACGCGCGCCGCGCCTCGATCAGCGCCGTCAGTTGCGCCAGCGTGTCGAACGTGTCCTTGTTCAGCTCGGTGTCTTCGATGCGCACGCCGAACTGATCCTCGACATACAGGCCGAGGTCAACCAGGTGAAATGAGTCGATCATGCCGCTGGAAATGAGCGGCTCGTCTTCGCGGATGGCGCGTTTGGGCTGGTTCAGGATGGTCGCGGCGATATAGCGCGCCAGGGTCTCGGTGATTTCATTTGCCATGCAGCCACGTATTGTATCGAATGCGTCGCAGCCCTTGCCCAAACAAAAACCCTCCCGCAGGTTTCAAACCCGCGGGAGGGTCAGCTTCCCGGCCCGTTAGTTCAAGACGATCAGCGTGTACAAACCGACCAGCAGGAAGAAGCCAAACCAGGCGCCCAACATGCCGACGGCGACTTTGCCCAGCCGTTCGACGCGCGGCGAAATATGCCCCTCGCGCGTGGCGTAAGCCTGATAGATCACCAGCGCCAGATACGTGATGATAGCCAGGCCAACGACCGTGGTCACGGCGAACACAATCACAGAGCCCCAGTCGATGGTGTAGGGATAGTTGGCGACGCTGTAGCCGAAGCGCGCCAGTGAGGCGACGCGAATCACCTCGCGCACGATCGCCACGACCAGCAGGCCGGCCAGCCAGATCAACACGGCCTGCGGGCCGTGCTGTTTGCCCTTCAGCCACAGGAAATAGCCGCTCAGGCCCGCGCCCAGCGCCACCAGCGGCAGCGCCACCAGGGTAACGCCGAACTCCGGCCCTTCCGTCAACGCCCAGCCCAGGCCGGCCAGGGCATACAACGGGCTGACGATCACGCCGAGCCGCCGGCCTAGTTCGGCCACCCAGTCAAGAAAGGCCGGCTCATCGCCGCGCCGGCGCAAATACCAGGCGCTGAATTGCAACACCACAGCCAGGCTGAGGCCGGCTTGCAACGGCAGCAGGAACAGCAGTCGTGGGATGTTGTAAGCGTGGAAGGTCACGCCGCGCGTGTCGATGACGCCATCCGGCATATACCACGTCATCCAGCCCTCCGGGCGGATGGACACGCCGTGCAGCACATGCATGATCCAGCCTGCGAAGAACAGCAGCACAAACGAGATCACAGCGGTGAAGAGCAGTCGGCGGTCCTGGCTGCCTTTCAGATAGAAGAAGTAGGCGAGGCTGTAGCCGCCCATCACCACGAAGATGAAGCTGACCGACCAGAAGCCGGTGAGCGCGTTGGCCGTGTACCACAGCGGAT
The DNA here is from genome assembly GCA_937927775.1 of uncultured Anaerolineae bacterium. GTDB lineage: Bacteria > Chloroflexota > Anaerolineae > J036 > Brachytrichaceae > Roseilinea. The sequence continues at coordinate 20,417 of CALBEF010000052.1, forward strand.
CGTAGATTGTCTGCACAAACAGCAGCGGCGCGATGCCGGTGACGATGCCCAGCCCCAGCGCGTTCGGCGTCAGGCGGGCCGAAAGCCGGCCCAGTTGCCGAGCGCGCTCATCGCGCTGTTGCCAGAATGCGTAAATCGAAAACAGGCTTGCGCCCAGCGCCAGGGTCACGAAGAAGATGTGCAACACCCAGGTTGCCACCAGCAGCGCCTGCAAAGCCGGGGGGAAGAATGGCGCGCCCAGCGGGTCGCGCATCATCTTCAACATGTCGCCAATGGTCAGACCTTGCTCAGTCATGATTCCACTCCATCACTCAACACAATCGCCTGAAGCCCGGGAACGTCGTGTTTATTTGCCGGCTTGCGCAGCAGTCTGGGGCGCGGAGAGCTGCGTGAACTCGGCCAGGTATTTCGCCAGCGCGCGGCGCTCTTCCAGCGTGCCGACGAAGGGGTGCATATACGGGAACCCCTGGATGCCGCCCAGATAGGCGTCGATCTCATCGACGGTGGACAGGTTGCGCATCTGCAATAGCTTGGCCTGCGAGCGCAGATCGAGCGCGACGCCGGCGACACTCAGTTCGGTCTGCGGGCTGATGCTGTGGCACGAGCCGCATTGTTGAATTGCAATCACACGCCCGACAGCCACTTCCGGATCGGACGAGCCGAACGTCATGCGCGGATTGACGGCGATCTGACTCGCAGCCGGCACGAAGGGCAAGCTGCCCAACATGCCGGTTTCGTTCAGGCGCTGTTCCTCGCTGCTCACATTGCGCGCCGGCAGATCGTTGAACACGAGCTGGTTGGAGGAGATATAGCCGGCAATCACATCCGGTTTGCGCAGCACCTCGCGCGTGCGCTCTGCGCCAAAGATCGCGCCATACATCACTACCATCGCCCCAAGGGCGAAGACGCGGCGCTGGCGGTCGGGCGCGAGGAAAGCGAACAACAACCCGGCTGCCGTGGCGATCAGGCCAAAGTAAATGATGGGGAAAGTCGGTTGCGGGATGGCGCGCGAAGGCAGAATGGCCCAGGCGTGCTGCGGCAGGGCCGGCTGATAAATCAGCAGCCACGTCAACACGCCGCCGATCAGGCCCAGTATCCCGATGCCCGCCCCATAGCGGATGATCTTCGCCCGCTCAAAGAAGCCTTTCGGCAGGCCGGCAGCCACAAACAAAGCCCAGGCCGCCGTGATGACGAACATGAAGAAGAAGCGCAGACCGATCTGCGGCCAAAAAGTGGGGTTGAAGAAACCATTTAGCGAATTGCCGGTTTGCAACCACAGGCCGGGCGTCAGCTTAAACGACAGGATGCCAACAATGATCGAGAGCGTGCCGGTGCTGCCCAGCGCCAGAATCCAGGCCAGACGCAGATGGGTCTGCTTGCTCACTCGGCCAAAGGTGTAGTAGTAGGCGATGATGCCGATCACGTCGATCAGGAACATGTACCACTCGGCACCCCAGAAGAAAACGAAGTTATGGATGAGTGTTGAGATGCCGCGCGGGTTGGCCGCTGTAGTCGTCTGCCAGATGCCCACGCCGGCCAGCGCCCCGAACACATACGCAAACACCAGCAGGCCCAGCGCGCTGCGTTTCAGGTATTGATACAGTTCCTCTCGGTTCTCCATCACGGCGCGCCGTTCGATGTACAGGTTAAACCACGCGGCGGCCACCGTCAGATGGGACACGAGCACATGGAACGCAGAAGTGATGGCGACATACAACGTGGAGTGAATCAGAACCCCTTCCCAAAACGGATACATCGTGCAACTCCTTTACTTCGCGCCGGCGCGGGCCGCGCTCCCCGTGGCGCCGTGGCATTTGGACTCCCCCTCACAGGTGTGAATCCGTTATAGTTACGCCCTGACCGCCTCAAACAACGACCTGCCTGCGCTTTCGACTTGCTTTTCAAACTTCACACAACAAGCGCCGCTGATTAGAACCAGCCTCGCGTGGTTTTGCCAGTGAGGATTGTCACGATTGGTTTACCGACGAACATCACTCGGTGCAAGGACTCGGATCGGTTATATGCTTGAGCGAGATTGCTGTAATGATGATTCAGAGACGCAGCGCCCTTCGTAGCGCCGGCCATGCGCAATCTGTCCATTCCCGCCGCCGACCGTGATCCCGCCGGATGCGTAGCCACTTGTCGGCTGCTCCCTCTAACACAACGCTAACGTCGCGCCATCATTGCTTTAGCCCCGCCGGCCTATGGTTCTCGCTAAACCACAAATTCATTCGATCAGGATAACCGGCCCTGCAGGCCGGGGCAAGGAGCGTGACAAATGGCAAGAATTGTAGGTATTGATCTGGGAACAACCAACAGCGTCGTGGCGGTGCTCGAAGGCGGCAGCCCGACGGTGATCCCGACTTCCGAAGGCAGCAACCTGTTGCCGTCTATCGTGGCCTTCAACAAGAACGGCGAGCGGCTGGTCGGCCAGCCGGCCAAGCGCCAGGCGATCGTCAACCCGGAGAACACCGTGTTCTCGATCAAGCGCTTCATGGGCCGGCACTATGGCGAGGTCGAGACCGAGCGCAAGCGCGTCCCGTACCAGGTTGTGGCCGGGCCGGCCGATGACGCGCGGGTGAAGATCCCCGCCACCGGCAAGACCTACACGCCGCAGGAGATCAGCGCCATGATCCTGGGCAAGCTCAAGGCGGACGCCGAAGCCTACCTGGGCGAGCCGGTGACCAAAGCCGTCATCACCGTGCCGGCCTACTTCAACGACAGCCAGCGCCAGGCGACCAAGGACGCCGGCCAGATCGCCGGCCTCGAAGTGCTGCGCATCATCAACGAGCCAACGGCGGCGGCGCTGGCCTACGGCCTGGACAAGAAGAGCAACGAGACCATCCTGGTGTTCGACCTGGGCGGCGGCACGTTCGACGTGAGCATCCTGGAAGTCGGCGATGGTGTGGTCGAAGTCAAGGCGACCAGCGGTGACACCCATCTGGGCGGCGACGACTGGGACGCCGTGATCGTGGACTGGCTCATCAACGAATTTCGCAAGGAGCAGGGCATCGACCTGCGCGGCGACCGGCAGGCCATGCAGCGCCTGAAGGAAGCGGCGGAGAAGGCCAAGATCGAATTGTCTTCGCTGATGGAGACCGAGATCAACCTGCCCTACATCACAGCCGATCAGAACGGGCCGAAGCACCTGTTGCTGAAGCTGACGCGGGCGAAGTTCGAGCAACTGAGCGAGGCGCTGGTGGCGCGCCTGCGCGGGCCGGTCGAACAGGCCCTCAAGGACGCCAAACTGAGCATCAGCCAGATCGACGAGGTGGTGCTGGTCGGCGGCGCGACGCGCATGCCGATGGCGCAACGCCTGGTGAAAGAGATGACCGGCGGCAAAGAGCCGAACAAGAGCGTCAACCCCGATGAAGTCGTGGCGGTCGGCGCGGCGATCCAGGCTGGCGTGCTGGCCGGTGACGTGAAAGACGTGTTGCTGCTCGACGTGACCCCGCTCAGCCTGGGCGTGGAAACGCTGGGCGGCGTGATGACTACGCTGATCCCGCGCAACACCACCGTGCCGGTGCGCAAGAGCGAAATCTTCAGCACCGCCGAGGACAATCAGAGCGCGGTCGATATCAAGGTCTTCCAGGGCGAGCGCCCGATGGCCGCCGATAACATGCTGCTCGGCCAGTTCCGGCTGGAGGGCATCCCGCCGGCCCCGCGCGGCATGCCGCAGATCGAAGTGACCTTTGACATCGACGCCAACGGCATCCTGAATGTGACGGCCAAAGACAAGGCCACCAACAAGGAACAGCGCATCAGCATCACCGCCAGCACCAACCTGAACAAGCAGGATGTGGAGCGCATGGTGCGCGAGGCGCAACAGCACGCCGCCGAGGATGCCCGGCGCAAGGAACTCGTCGAAGCGCGCAACACCGGCGACCAGACGCTGTATCAGGTCGAGAAATCGCTGAAGGAGCTGGGCGAGCGGGTGAGCAGCGCCGATCGCGGCGCGGTGGAAGGCGCGATGAACGATCTGCGCGACGCGCTGAAGACCGACGATGTGAATCGCATCCGCAAGGCCACCGAGGCCCTGCAACAGGTGACCATGAAGCTGGGCGGCGCAGCCTATGGCGCAAACGGCGCGAGCGGGGGCAGCGCGCGGCCCACAGACCAGGGTGGCTCCGCAGATGAAGGCGTGGTCGAAGGCGAGTATCGCAACGTGTAGTCGCAGGCCCTCCCGCTGGCTCACAGCCGGCGGGAGGATGCTCATTTGTGTTCTTGAATCAGAATGACGCGCGCCGGCCCGGCGTCCCCATCGACGATCCTGAGCGGCAGCGCGATGAGCTGGTAGTCCCCTTCCGGCACGTCGCGCAGGCACAGATTCTCCACCAGCGTGATGCTGTGGCGCAGGAACATCTTGTGCGCCGGCAGATCGGCGCTGGTCGCTTCGTCCACAGAGGGCGCGTCGGTGCCCAGCAGGCGCACCCCGCGCCGGCCCAGGTAATCGGCGGCGTCGCGCGTGAACCAGGCGAAGTCTGGATCGAACACATCGTGCGGTGTGTCGCTGGCCGGCGTGCGAATCAGCAGACGGGTCACGCCCTCCAGCGGCCATGCCTGCGCCAGCGATAGCGGGATGGGGCCGGTAAGCGACGCATGCACGACGCGCGCCGGCCCAACCAGCGCGTCCAGGGGCGTGGCGTCGATACCCGGCGCGCCGAGCGCGTAATGGCGCGGCGCGTCGATGTGCGTGCCGGCGTGCAGGCTCATCGTCAGCGCGCTGACATTGCACGAGTCGCCGCGCGCCAGCGACAGGGTTTCGATCAGCGAGATGGGCGTATCGCCGGGAAAGACGGCCGCGCCGCGAAACAAAGGGCGCGTAATGTCGTAGATCATGACCTTTTCCAAAAGTCGCCGGTTGTCCTTGTGTGTTCAGGCGCCCTGCGCGCTGGTCGCTCTGGCAGAGTCAAAGCGCAGGCCTGTATGATAGGTCAAATGAACACGCCAGAACGCAACGAGGAGGAACACAACCATGCAAGCGCTATCTGCCCTGGAGCAATACCGGGATTTGTTTGACAAACGCGCATTTGCCCATCTGGCAACCCTGATGCCCGACGGCAGCCCGCAGGTCACGCCGGTGTGGGTGGACTTCGACGGCGCGCACGTCATTGTCAACACCGCGCGCGGCCGGCAGAAGGATCGCAATTTGCGGCAGGATGGGCGCGTCGCCATCGAAATCCAGGACCCGGACAACCCCTATCGCTATGTGGAGATTCGCGGCCGGGTGGCAGAGATCACCGAGCAGGGCGCCGACGAGAGTATTGACCGGCTGGCGTTCAAGTACACCGGCTCGCCAACATACCAGTTCCGCCGGCCCGGCGAACAGCGCGTGATCTGCAAGATCAAGCCGGAAAAAGTGTCCGGCATGGGCTGAACGCCAGACCTACGGCTGGTGATCGGGGCGCGGGCGGACGAGCAACACCGGCACTTTTGCGCCACGCACGACGCGATCGGCCACGCTGCCGATCAGCCAGCGCCCCAGCCCGCTCCGTCCGTGGGTTGACATGGCGATCAGATCGACCAGATTGGCCTCGGCGTAGTCGAGAATCATGTCTGCCACAATGCCCTCGCGCAGCGCAGTCGATGCCTTTACCCCCTTCAGCTTGAGATATTGCGCCATCCGGTCAAGGTACTGCTGTGCCTCCGCTCTTACCATCTCCATCGCGCTGCGGGCCAGCGCCGCGTCTACGCCCAGCGATTCCAGACCGATGGTGGACACGACGCGCAACAATACAATCTCACCGCCGCCACATTGCGCCAGCATGCGCGCCTGCGGAAGAATCGCTTCCGCCAGTTCGGAGCCGTCGAGCGGAACCAGAATCTTTCTGTACATTGCGCGTCATGGAAATTGTAGTAGAGACGATAATGCGCGCACCAGGAGAGGACACCATGCCCAGCAATCTCATTCGTGATTGGATGACCCCCAACCCGGTGACCATTGGTCCGAAAACAACTGTGCCGGAAGCGCACAAGATCATGAAGGAACGCGACTTTCGGCGCCTGCCGGTGGTGGATGAGCACGGCCGGCTGATCGGCATCGTCACGCTCGGCGACCTGCGCGAAGCCGGCCCTTCGTCGGCCACCAGCCTCAGCATCTTCGAGTTGAATTACCTGCTGGCTCAGCTCACAGTGGACAAGATCATGACGCGCGAAGTTGTCACTGTGTCGCCTGATGCCACCATTCGAGACGCGGCCAACCTGATGCTGAAACACGAGATCGGCGCGCTGCCGGTGATGGAGGATGACAAACTGGTCGGCATCATCACCGAGTCCGACATCTTTCGGATCATCGTGCAGCAGCCTGAAGCGATCGCGTGAATGCGGGATATGGGGCAAGCTGCCGGCCTGCCCCCGGGATGCCTGCGCGACGCGCGCGTTTGAACAGATGCCCGGCCATCTCTGGATGTCGGACAGCGGGCACGTTGTTTGCCTGTATTGAGTAGACTTGCCTCCCATGCGAACACGACAAGACTGGGAACGCGAGACCCTGCAGCCGGCCCTCAAGCGCGCCGCCCCGCGCCGCGCGTCGTTTGAAACGCCCTCCGGCATTCCGTTCGACATCGTCTACGGCCCCGACGGCGGCGAATTCCCCGGCGAGTATCCGTTTACGCGCGGCGTTCATCCCACCATGTACCGCTCGCGCTTCTGGACGATGCGCCAGTACGCCGGATACGCCACGGCGCAGGAGTCCAACCAGCGCTATCGCTATTTGCTGGCGCAGGGGCAGACCGGCCTCTCGGTCGCTTTCGACCTGCCCACGCAACTGGCGATGGATGCCGATGACCCGCTGGCTGCCGGCGAAGTCGGCAAAGTCGGCGTCAGCATCAGCACGCTCGACGACATGCGCGAGTTGTTCGACCAGATTCCGCTGGACAAGGTCAGCACATCGATGACCATCAACGCGCCGGCGGCCATTCTGCTGGCGATGTATATCGCCGTGGCGAAAGAGCAGGCGCAGACAAGCGATAACGAAGGACGAACGACGGACGGGCAGACAATCGTCAATCGTCAATCATCAATCGTCAGCCAGCTTCGCGGCACCGTGCAGAATGACATCCTGAAGGAGTACGCCGCGCGCGGGTTGTACGTCTTTCCGCCGCGCCCCTCGATGCGGCTGGTGACAGACGTGTTCGCCTACTGCAAGGACCACGCGCCGCACTGGAACACGATCAGCATCAGCGGCTATCACATCCGCGAAGCCGGCAGTACCGCAGTGCAGGAAGTGGCGTTTACGCTGGCCAACGCGATCGCGTATGTCGAGGCGGCGCGCGAGGCCGGCCTGACCATCGACCAGTTCGCCGGCCAACTGGCCTTCTTTTTCAACGCGCACAATCATTTCCTCGAAGAGGTGGCCAAGTTTCGCGCCGCGCGCCGGCTGTGGGCCAAAATCATGCGCGAGCGCTTTGGCGCGCAGGACCCGCGCAGTTGCATGTTGCGCTTCCATGCCCAGACCGGCGGCAGCACCCTCACGGCCCAGCAGCCGATGAACAACATCGCGCGCGTGACGCTCCAGGCGCTGGCGGCTGTGCTGGGCGGCGCGCAGAGCCTGCACACCAACAGCATGGACGAGGCGCTCTGGCTGCCTACCGAGGAATCAGTGCGCGTGGCGTTGCGCACGCAGCAGATCATTGCGCACGAGAGCGGCGTGGCCGACACGGTGGACCCGCTGGGCGGCGCGTTTGCCATCGAGTATCTGACCGACGAGATCGAAGCGCGCGCGTCTGACCTGATCCGCCAGATCGATGCGATTGGCGGGGCCGTGCGCGCCATCGAGAACGGCTGGATGCAGGCTCAGATTGCCGAGTCGGCCTATCGCTACCAGAAGGAAATCGAATCCGGCGAACGGGTAATCGTGGGCGTAAACCAGTTCCAGGACGGCGATTCGCGCGCGCAGGACAGCGGGCCGGCAGATGCCGGCCGGCAGCAGCGGTTCGTTGTCAACCCGGCGGTGGAGGAGCGTCAGCGCCGGCGGCTGGCCGAGTGGCGCGCCGCGCGCGATCCAGAGCGCGTCGCCGCGTTGATGCGCCGGCTGGAAGATGTGGCGCGCGGCAACGACAACCTCATGCCGTGCCTGATCGCGTGCGTCGAAGGCGGATTGACGCTGGGGGAGATCGGCCGGGTGTTGCGCCGGGTCTTCGGAGAGTATCAGGCGCCCACTGTGATTTAGAATGACCGCCTATGGCGGACATCAAACCAACGATCACAGTGAAGTTCATTCTGGACGGCAACGAGGTCGGGACAATTCTGCTCACAGCCAAGGACTTCAAGACCGGCAGCACCGGCTTTTTCGGTCAGGGCAAAATCGCCATCGGCGATGACGCCGAAAAGGGCTATCAGGTGCAGGTGCAGATGGTGCGCATTGGCAGCAAGGAAGCGAAGACCAGGGCCGGCTGAGCGAAGGCTGGTAGATCGGGCCTGCTGTTGCGTCTGATGGCCACCCAATCCGCCCTCATTCTTGTCGTTGCCATTGTGCTGCTCGTGGCCGGCGTGATAGATATGCGACGCTCACGCCGCCGGCGTGGGAAGCGCAAGCAGAGCCGGGCCGGCGCGGCGCTGGTGTTGGTCGGGGGCGTTCTTATCATCATCCTGCTGGCGACCGGGGGACTGGGACTCTAAACAGGACAGGAACAAGCGCATGCGAATTGTTGTGACAGGCGGGGCAGGCTTCATCGGCTCGCACGTGTGCGACCGGCTGCTTGCCGAGGGACACCATGTGGTCGCCCTGGACAACTTCATCACCGGCTCGCCGGACAACATCGCCCATCTGATCGAACACGAGCGGTTCAAGTTCATCAGGGCCGACATCAGCGCCTGGTGCTGGGTCGAAGGGCCGGTCGATGCGGTGATGAATCTGGCGTCGCCGGCCAGCCCGGTCGGCTATCTCGACAATCCAATCGAGACCATGATTGTGGGTTCGCACGGCACGCACAACGCGCTGGAACTGGCGCGCCAGAAGGGCGCGCGGTTCCTGCAGGCCAGCACCAGCGAGGTGTATGGCGACCCGCTGGAACACCCGCAGACCGAGAACTACTGGGGGCATGTCAACTGCATCGGCGTGCGGGCTGTGTATGACGAAGCCAAACGATTTGCCGAGGCGCTCACGATGGCCTATCACCGCCGGCATGGCGTGCAGACCCGCATCATTCGCATCTTCAACACCTACGGGCCGCGCATGGCGCTGAACGATGGGCGCGTCGTCCCCAATTTTGTCGCCCAGGCCGTGCGCAACGAGCCGCTGACGGTGTATGGCGACGGCAAGGCCACCCGCTCGTTCTGCTACGTCAGCGATCTGGTAGACGGGATGCTGCGATTGCTGTGGTCAGACGAGACGCGGCCGGTCAACGTGGGCAACCCGCGCGAAATGACCGTGCTGGAGTTCGCGCAGGCGGTGAAAGCCGCCGCCGGCCCGGCGTGCAGCAGCGAGATCGTATTCGTGCAACCGAAATCTGAGCGCATCTCCGACGACCCGCAGCGCCGGCAACCCGACATCACCCGCGCGCGCACAGTGCTGGGCTGGGCGCCGCAGGTGCCGCTCGAAGAGGGGTTGCGCAAGACCATCGAGTATTTCCGCAGAAAGATATGAGATCCCCCCGGTCTCACACATCGGGGCGCGGACTATTCAGCGGTTCAGCCGGCTGGTTCTTCAACGCAGCGATCACCTGATCGTCCGTCACCTGCTCGAAACTGAGGTAGAACCTGCCCACCGCGTAGAACGGCTCCGGGGTTGCCAGCACCACCACCTCATCACAGGCGCGCGCCAGGGTGTCCATGCTCTGGGTTGGTCCGATAGGCGCGGCCAGAATAACGCGCGCCGGCTGGCGCTTGCGCAACGATTCCAGCGCGGCCAGCGCCGTCGCGCCGGTGGCGATGCCATCATCGCACAGGATGACACAGCGGCCCTGCGCGTCCACAGGCGGGCGGCCCTGCCGATAGCGTTCGGCGCGCGCCTGCATGTCGCGCAACCGGGCATCGCGCTCGCGCTCGATGTACTGACGGGGGATGGCAAGTTCGCGGACGAGATGTTCGTCCAGCAGCATGGTTCCGTCGCTCGCAACTGCGCCGATAGCCAGCTCGGGGTTGCCCGGCGCGCCGAGCTTGTGAGTAAGAAACACGTCGAGCGGCGCATCAAGCCGCGCCGCTATCTCTGCCGCCACGATCACACCCCCGCGCGGGATGCCCAGCACAATCACTTCGACATCGCGGCGGTCTGCCCAATCCAGCAGCCGCATTGCCAGCAGCCGGCCGGCCTCGCGGCGATCCTTGAAGTACATGCCGCCGCCTCCTTTGCCCTGATATGCGACAAGGCGTGTGTTATCCGAGCGCGACTTTCTCCACGACCGAATATACCGCGCCGGATGGCCTCAGCTCGCTGCGCATGAGGTGGATAGCATCGACGCTGAGCCGGCTGATCTCGCCGGACGGCTGCCGGCGGATCAGGTCGCCGATTTGCCGGCGCGCGTCGGGTGTGGCGTCGCGCTGCACACGCCCCAGCGTCAGATGCGGGGAGAAAGGCCGCTCTTCGCGCGCGATGCCGAGCGCGGCGCAACCGTCCTCCAGCCGCTGCGCGATGCGAATCGCCGCCGCAACGGCGCCGGCCAGGCCGGCCCAGACGACGTTCGGGCGCTGAAGGTTGGGAAATGCGCCCAGGCCGGCCACGCTCAGCGTGAATGGATGCTCGCCAGACACGCACGCGCGGATGAGCGCGCCCACTTTCGGCGCCAGCGCGCGATCGATCTCGCCCAGAAACTTGAGCGTCAGATGGATGTTGCCCGGGGCAACCCATCTGACCGCCTGAGCGCCCGGCTGTTGCCTGAGCCGTTGTTGAACGACGGCCAGCGCTTCGAGTGTCGGCTCATCCAGTTCGATGGCGATGAATGCGCGCAGGGTGGACATCGCGTGTTGCGTATGGCGTGTTGCGTATCGCGTGTTGCGTATTCCGTATTCTGACGACTGGCTACTGGCGACTGACGACTCTAGAAGTAGCTGCCGATGATCTCCAGGATGCGCTTGATGTTTTGCGCGTCGCCGGATTGCACGCGCGTGTCCGAGGCGCGCGCGATGTTGCTCAGCGCGTTGATGTCGGCATCGCTGCCGTAGGCCACTGGAATCACCAGCACCGGCGTCCGGCTGTTGCGCGCATTCGAGATGACGCGCACAACCTGGTTCAGGCTCGACTGGCTGGCCGTGTCCTGTCCATCCGACAACAGGAGCACCGCCCTGATGCGCGAGGCGTCGGGGTCGGCGGTCAATTCCTCGACCGCCTGAATGAGCGCATCGTACAGCGCCGTATTGCCGCGCGCGCGCAGGTTTTGCACCTGGGCGAGAATGTCCTCTCGATTCGTCTCAAGATTCCCCATCGGCACCAGCGTTTCCACGCGCGTGTCGAAACGGATCAGACTCACGTTGTTCTGGCTGGGTTGATCCTCCAGAAACGCGGCAATGGCGTCTTTGGCCTGGCCGATCTTATCGCCGTCGTTCATGGAGCCGGACGTGTCAATCAGGATGACCACATCGGCCTGCTTCTTGACCAGTTGCCAGGACTGCTGCACGGTTGCCAGCACAGCCGGCTCGGGCACGGGGAGCAGCACTCTGGGCTGCGCGGGGTCAACGCCCAGTTCCGGCACGATCGGGTATCCCAGCGGCACATCCGGGTTGGCCGGCCGGAAGCCGCTCTCCAGCACTTTGAGCTGATTCTCTTTCATCAGCATGAAATCGGTGAAGACGCCGGCTGCCTGGCGTTGTTCTTCGCTGACCCACGGCGCGTTCGGCACGGCGAAGGGGTGATCGTGCAGGAATGTGCCCTCTTTGGGATACAGCGCGACCAGCTTTTCGGGCGGCTTGTACTCCGTTTTGCCCTGGTTGATGTAGATCAGGTCGTTCTCTTCCAGCGCCACAAAATCAAGGTAATCCGGCCCCTGCGCAATGTACTCCTTGAACTCGGTGGTGCGTTGCGAGTAGTGTTTGATCAGGCTCTCGATCTGGCGCACGCCCTCCTGCACTTTGGGATCGTTGACCTGATCCATCGTCAGCTTGTCGGCGTTGACATTGCCGGCGTTGTAACGCGAACTGGCGTAGAACTCGGCCAGCAGCGTGGAGAGGGCTGTGGAAGACACAAAGGGGTCGGTATGGCCGTAGTAGACGGCCTGCCGGCCGCTCAGTCCATACGCGCGCCAGCCGTCGGGCGCGTTGAACACCTCGAACAGCTCCTGCCAGCCGATGTCCTGGCCCGGATTCTTTGCCTTGATGGCGTTGAGGCGCGATTCCCAGATGGCGATGACGACCGGCGCGATCGCAGTGCCGCGCGCTCCGTTCACATCGAAAATCTGCCGGCCGGTCTGGTAATTCACCAGCGCCAGCCAGTGCCGCACCGACGGCGCGAACAGCGTGGGCCTCTCGACATTCGCATTGTTGGGCGCGAGAATGGCGTTGATGATGCCCTGCGCCACGGTGCCCGAAGAGGCGTTTTTGCCTTCAACCCACACCGGCCGCTCGTTTGCGCCGAGTCCCTGTCCGGTCACCGGGTTGCGCCCTTGCGCATACGAGCGATTGAACGCCGTGATGACATCCCGGATGTACAACTCCATCTCCGGCGCGTAGACCAACTGCACCTCGATGGCGTTCGCCGGCCTGCTGAACTGCCCCGTCGCCGTGCTGATGACATTACCGACGCTGCGATACACCAGCGTCACCGCCACGATCACGATTGCCAGCCCGACAATCAGACCGAATACCACCTTCTGCCGATTCACGTTTGTCTCCTTGATCCGCGCCGGCCGCAGCCGCGCCAGAAGCCATTTTGAGAATGGCCCCAATTGTCGCGCAGTTTCACCCCGGCAAATCCAGCAGGAGTTATAACGGGGCAGGGGCGCGTATGCGTCCGCGCCGGCTGACAAGCAACCGATGATTGGCTGTCCGCGCCTTACAGCAGCCCGCGCCGTCTCGCCAGGTGGATGGCTTCCACGCGCCCATCGGCCCCCAGCTTCGACAGCACATTGCCGACGTGGAACGTGGCCGTGCGCTCGGAAATACCCAACTGGGCGGCGATTTCCTTGTTGCGCAGGCCCTGCGCCATCAGACGCAGCACCTCGTCCTCGCGCAACGTCAACGCTGGCATGGGCGGGAGGTAATCGTCGTCGCTCTGGCGCGGCGCGACATCGCCCATCATGCTATCGGCGGGGGGATGTTCAGTCTGGTGCGCGATGCGGGCCGCCGATTCCAACAACTGTCGGGCGACGTTGATCTCATGCGTGGAAGGGGAGTCGGGGGGCAGCGAGGCCAGCGCACGGTCGAGCCGGTCGATCGCGCGATCGATCATGTCCCCGACCGCGTCCAAAGCAGCCTGCGGGGACGCATCGGGAAACGAAGCCGGCGCCCGCTCGGGGCGTTCAGGGGAATCGATCATGCCCGCCCAGAATACGAGGGAAACGTGCGAGCAACGTTAGAAACGGCTCAGGACTTCGCCGTGGCGGAGTCCTGAGCCATGCCAACCTGAACCAAAACGCGCGCCTGCGCCTATACCTTCACTTCGCCTTTGATCGGCTTGGCCGGCTCCGGCGATTCGCCCTCGGCCAGCGGGCGCTTGAAGACGTAGAACGCCGTGCCCATGGGCTGCATGTGAATGCCCACCAGCTCCCAGCCTTTGACGCCGAGATCGTTCAGCACGCGCCGGCCAAATGCGGTCATGCGCTCGCCGTCCTGGATGCCGATCTCCTCACCCTCAGACGAGACGCGCCCGCGCATATCCACATACACGACTTTGTACTCGAATCGTTGCTTGTTCATGCAGCCACTATACGCGGTTGAACGCCGGCGCACACCGGCCAACTCTACAGGCCGGCCTACAGGTTTGGCGCAGGGGGGCTATCCATGCCGGCGCATGAAGCGTTGCATGCGCTCCAGCGCCTGCTCGATCTTCTCGTAGGCGGTGGCGTAGCACATGCGCACAAATCCCTCGCCGCCGGCCCCAAAGGCGCTGCCCGGAATGCAGGCGACCTGCTCTTCCAGCAGCAGTTTGTCGGCAAACTCCTCGTCGGTCATGCCGGCGCGTTGCACAGAGGGGAAAGCGTAAAACGCGCCGCGCGGCTCGAAGCAGTCCAGGCCGAGCGCATTCAGGCCGCTGACGATCAGCTTGCGCCGGCGGTCATACTCGGCCAACATGCGCTGCACGTGCGGCTCGCCTGCTTCCAGCGCGACCAGCGCGGCCACCTGGGCTGTGGTCGGCGCGGACATGATGGTGTATTGATGCACCTTGCGCGTGGCGGCGACCAGTTCAGCCGGCCCGGCCACATAGCCGATGCGCCAGCCGGTCATGGCGTAGTCTTTGCTGAAGCCGCCCAGTAGCAGCGTGCGCGCTTTCATGCCCGGCAGCGCGGCAAAGCACACGTGCTCGATGCCGTACACCAGCCGGTCGTAAATCTCATCGCTGATGACGAGGAGATCGTGCTTCTCGGCCACGGCGGCCACTTCGAGCATTCGTTCGCGGGTCATCACCGCGCCGGTCGGGTTGTTGGGATAGCCGATCAGGATGGCCTTCGTTCTGGGCGTAATGCGCGCCTCGATCTCGGCGCCGGTCACCATGAAGTCGTTTTCGACCCGGCAGGGAATGGTGACAGGCGCGCCGCCGGCGAACACCACTTCGGCAGTGTAGGCCACAAAACAGGGCTGCGGCACGATCACCTCGTCGCCGGGGTCGCAGATGGCCGTTAATGCCAGGTAAAGCGCCTCGCTCACGCCGACGGTGATCAGCACTTCATCTTCGGGGTGATAGCTCACGCCGTACACGCGATCGAGGTGCCGGCTGACAGCCTGGCGCAATTCGAGCGTGCCGGAGTTGCTGGTGTAGTGCGTCTCACCCCGGCGCAGGGATGCCACGCCTTCTTCAATGATCGGCTCCGGCGTGACGAAATCCGGCTCGCCGATACCCAGCGAGATTACGTCCGGCATGGTGGCGGCAATGTCGAAATACTTGCGGATGCCCGATGGCGGCACTGCGGCAACACGTTTGGAAATGAACTGTCTCATGGGGGAATTGAGTGATCGAGCGATTGAGTGATCGAGCGATTGAGTCATTGAGCGATTGAGTCATTGAGCCGTTGAGTTTGTTGCGCAATGACCCAACCGGCGGCGGAATCTATTCGGAGTCGAAGCCAACGACGCTCGAATCGCCGACGTTGAAGCTGCGGGGCCGGCCGATCAACAAGGCGTCGCGCCCGATCAGCGAGCGGGCCAGCACATGATCGGTGACGCGCGCGCCGGCGTCCACAATGCTGTCGCGCACAATGCTGCTTTCGATCTGGCAGCCTTCGGCGATCGTGGCATACGGGCCGATCACGCTGTGTGTGATCGTCGCGGAGGGATGAATGTGCACCGGCGGCACGATCACGCAGTCGCAGTGACTCCAGTCCCCGCTGTTGTCATGGCCGTGCTCCAGCAAATAGCGATTGGTTTCCAGCACAGTGTCCGGCTTGCCGCAGTCGAGCCACACATCCACCCGGCTGGTGCGCAGCCTGGCCCCGGACTCGATCATCAGATTGAAGGCGTCGGCCAGAAAATACTCGCCCTGTGTTTTGATGTCGCGCGATATTAGCGCCGCGCAAGCATCCATCAGCCGGGCCGCCTCCCTGACATAGTACATGCCGATGACGGCCAGACGGTTGTCCAGGTTGGCCGGCTTCTCGATAAAGCGGGTAATGTGGCCGGCAGCGTCCAACTGCACTACGCCAAACCGGCGCGGATCCTCGACCTCCTTGACGAAAATCACCCCGTCGGCCTGCTCGTCCCTCAACGACGACAGATCGACATGCGCCAGCGTATCCACAAAGACGACGAAGGTCGGCCCGGTCACCAGATCGCGCGCCAACAGGATGGCCGGCGCCTGGCCGTTCAATTCCTTTTGCTCCACATAGTGCGCGCGCAGGCCCGGATAGGTGCGGCTCACATAGTCATGAATCTGGTCGCCCAGAAATCCGACCACAAACACAACGGTGTCGATGTCCGTGCCGGCGGCTGCAATGCGGTCGAGGATATGCCCCAGCACCGGCTTGCCGGCCACGTTGATGAGCGGTTTGGGCTTGGTGTACGTGTGTGGCCGCAGGCGCGTGCCAAAGCCGGCCAGTGGAATGATAAGGTTCATAGGCAGTAGTCAGATGTCAGGCAACAGATGACAGACGACAGATAACAGACGACAGACGACAGATAACGGTAATCCGATTAGAACACATCCAGCCGGCAGTCAGGCGATCGACAGTTTAACTGCCGGCAGCAGCCTGCGCAGAGCTTGCCGCCAACGGCGGCCTGGCAAGATGCCAGCGCGTGTTGCGTTGGAATGCGTCGGCTGCGCGCAGCACGGTTTTCTCGTCGAATGCGGCGCCCATCAACTGCATGCCGATGGGCAGGCCGGCGTCGTCGAAACCACACGGAATACTCACGCCGCAGATGCCGGCCAGATTCATCGTCAACGTGAAGATATCCGACAGATACATCTGCATCGGATCGTCGGCCTTCTCGCCGATCTTGAACGCCGTGGTTGGCGAGGTGGGCGCGACGATCAGATCAACCTGGGCAAAGGCGCGCTCGAACTCCTGCTTGATGAGCGTGCGCACTTTCTGCGCGCGGATGTAGTAGGCGTCGTAGTAGCCGGCGCTCAGGGCGTATGTGCCGAGCATGATGCGGCGCTTCACCTCCGCGCCGAATCCTGCGCCGCGTGTCTTGCGCCAGGTGTCGATCAGGTCCGCGCCGGGCACGCGCAGCCCATAGCGCACGCCGTCGAAACGGGCCAGATTGGCCGAGGCCTCGGCGGTGGCAATCAGGTAATACACCGGCAGCGCCAGATTGGTGCTGGGCAGGCTGATCTCGGTCACGCTCGCGCCCAGCTTGCGCAGCGTGTCGATGCCGGCGCGCACCGCCTCGCCCACTTCCGGTTGCATGCCTGGGATGAAATACTCGCGCGGCACGCCGAGGCGCAGGCCGCGTATGTCGCCGTTCAGCGCCTGCTCATAAGCGTCCACGGGCTTGTCGGCGCTGGTCGAGTCGCGCGGGTCGCGCCCGGCGATGACTTCGAGCAGGATAGCGGCGTCGCGCGCGTCTTTGGTCAGCGCGCCCACCGAGTCCAGCGACGAGCCATAGGCGATCAGCCCATAGCGCGAGACGCGGCCGTAGGAATTCTTCAGACCAGTGACGCCGCACAGCGAGGCCGGCTGGCGCACGCTGCCGCCGGTGTCGCTGCCCAGCGCCGCGCAGCACAGATCAGCAGCCACCGCCGCCGCGCTGCCGCCCGACGATCCGCCCGGCACGCGCGTCTCGTCCCAGGGGTTGCGTGTGACGCCAAAGCCGGAGTTTTCGGTCGAGGAGCCCATGGCGAACTCGTCGGTGTTGGTCTTGCCCAGAAAGACGGCGCCGGCCGCGCGCAGCCGGGCTACGCAGGTGGCGTCCCACGCCGGCGTGTAGCGCTCCAGAATGCGCGAGCCGGCCGTGGTGCGCAACCCGCGCGTGCTCAGCACGTCCTTGATGGCGATCGGAATGCCAAGCAACGGCTGGTCGTTGAACGCCGCTGCGCCGTCGCGCGCCAGGCGCGCATCCGCTGCTGCCGCCTGTTGCATTGCCTCGTCGCGGTTCAGCGCAAGAAAGGCGTTCAGGCGCGGGTTCAGCGCGTCAATGCGCTCCAGAAAGGCGCCGGTCAAGGCGGCAGATGTGAACTGGCCGGCGCGCAAGCCGGCGCGCGCCTCATGGATTGTGAGAGAGCAAAGATTCATGGCGGGTTGCGCGCGCAAGTCTAGTCGCCGGCGTCGAAGGTTGCCTGCACCTCAAAGCTGAGGCCGTCGGTGCGAGGCGCATTGGCCAGCGCCTCCTCGCGCGACAGGCTGCCGCCGGGCGTGTCGTCGGCCCGCATCACGTTGCGCACATCCAGCGCGCTGGCGGTGGGCGGGATGCCATCCACGTTCACGGACATCAGGGCGGCGGCATAGTCCAGCACTGCCGACAGTTGGCCGGCATAGCGCGACTTTTCGTCTTCGGTCAGTTCGAGCCGCGCCAGCAGGGCGATGCGCTCGACTTCTGCAACGGTGAGGTTGGGCATTGTGCAGGTGGAAAGTGAGCCCGGGGCCATCGGCGTGTTGAGCCGATTCTGCGGCGCTCAACGACAGGTCGGCTTAATCGGTTCAGTCAGAGTCGCCGCTTTCCAGGACAGGCGCAGCAACCGGTCGCGCTGGCAATACCTGAACGGCATCAGGGAATGGAGCCTCAACGTCGCCGTTCATATTGGTCTGGCCGCGCAGAAAAGCGCCTTCGTTCAGCAACAGCGTGTTCACGTTGAGGTCGCCGAAAAGTTTGCCGGTCTCGGTGATCTCCACGCGATTGGCGGTCACATTGCCTTTGATCTGCCCGGACACAACGACGTTGTGCGCCTGCACATCGGCCACGACGCGCGCCGACTCGGAGACGATCAGGTTGCCGGCGGTCTGGATCTGGCCCTCGAACATGCCCTCGATGCGGATGCCGCCATCGCTCTGCAGGACGCCGTTCATGCGGCAGTTTGCGCCGATGACGGTTTCGATTTTGGCAGCCTGGCCGCCGGCCACAGCCGGCGAAGACGCCGAGTCAAAGCGGGCCGCCGCCGGCGCGATGGGTGTGGGTTGAGGCGCCGGCGCAGGCTTCTCCCTTCCGAACATACGTTTGTCCTCCAGTCACTGCTCAAGGTATTCGGTTCCGCTTGCCGGAACAACGGCCTATATATACCATGCGCCTGCGCGCGCTCAGACGCGCTTCGAGAGCGCGCAGAACAGCGCGCAGAAGCCGGTTAGGATTAGGATCAACGGGCTGTCTGAGCCGGCGTGGCGTCCAGCCAGATGCTGCGCGGGGGCGCCGCATTCTGAACGGATGGCGGGATGATGGGAATCTCACCGCGCCGCACCAGGCGATACTCCACGCGCGCCCGGCGCTCCACATAGGCTTCGCTGGTCACGTAGTCCAGCCTGGCCCTGAGGTGATCGCGCCGGGCCTCGGCCTGGGCCACCTGGGTGGACATCTGGTCAACCGCCATGCGCGCGCGCGTTTCGGCGTCGAGCCGGCCCATCAAGTTGAACATGAGCGGCAACGACAGGATGAGCAGGATGAGGGCCGCCCAGGTCAACAGGCGCGACGGGCCGGCTGAGGGGTCCTGGATGGGAGTGGCCGGTTGCATGGGCGTGTTCTGGGCTGAAAAAAGAAATCATGCCGAAGCTGGGACTTGAACCCAGATGAGGGAACCCTCACTACGCCCTGAACGTAGCGCGTCTGCCAATTCCGCCACTTCGGCATTTGGGGTTGCGCCGGCCCGCCAGCAGGCCATTGCTTACCGTGAAGGGGATTATAGCACAATGTCGCCGCGCAAGGCGCTTTGGCAGTCAATCAATTCAATCTCTACCCAGCCCCGGCGCGCCTTCATAGCGCGCCAGCCAGTCCGCCGCAAACTCGGTGTAGCGTTGCGCCGCGATCGCTGCGCGAATGTCTTCCATCAGGCGCAACAGAAAGCGCAGGTTGTGCAAGCTCATCAGGTACAACCCCAACATCTCGCCGACATGCAGCAAATGGCGAAGGTAGGCGCGCGTGAACGTCCGACAGGTGTAACAGTCGCATTCGGGGTCAATCGGCGCGTCGTCCTCCGCGTATGCTTTGGCGCGCAGATTGATGCGCCCATCGCGGGTGAACGCAGCGGCGTGGCGAGCCAGTCGTGTGGGCAGCACACAATCAAACATATCCACGCCGCGCGCCACCCCGCGCAGCAGGTCGGTCGGCTCGCCCACACCCATCAGGTAGCGCGGTTTGTCTTCCGGCAGCAGGCTGTCCATCTGTTCGATGACGCGAAACGTGACATCTTTCGACTCGCCTACCGCCAGCCCGCCGATGGCGTAGCCAGGGAAGTCCAGCGCGGTGATGAAACGCGCCGACTGCTCGCGCAAATCCGCAAAAGCGCCGCCCTGGACGATGCCGAACAGGGCCTGCCGGCCTGATGCGCCGGCCTGCGTATGCGCCTCCTGACAGCGCGCCGCCCAGGCGTGCGTGCGCCGCAGCGCGATTTCGTTGTACTCGCGGTCGCCGGGCGGCGGGCACTCATCAAAACACATGATGATGTCCGCGCCCAGGTTGTGTTGAATGCGGATGGACTTCTCCGGCGTGATGCGGTGCATACTGCCATCCAGATGGCTCTTGAAGGTTGCGCCATCATCATCAATCGCGCGCATCTCGCTGAGCGAGAAGACCTGAAACCCGCCGCTGTCGGTGAGAATCGGGCCGGGCCAGCTCATGAAGGAATGCAGGCCGCCGCGCCGGGCGATCAGCTCATCGCCGGGGCGCAGATAGAGGTGATAGGTGTTGGAGAGAATGATCGACGACCCAAGCGCGGACAGATCGCGCGGCGGCACGCCTTTGACGGTGGCCTGTGTGCCGACCGGCATGAACACCGGCGTGGGAATATCGCCATGCGGCGTGGAGAGCAGGCCGAGCCGGGCGCGCCGGTCGGCCATCTGGCGCTGGAATGCAAACATGGTGAGGGGCAATCATAGCTGAGGGCAGCGCGACCGGGATATGTCGAGCACATACAGCCTAACCCGCTTCCAGGCGCAACGCCACCCGGTCACCGGCCTGAAGCTGCTCTGCCGCTCGCACACTATCCCGGATCGGCACGATATAGCGATCACCCTTCGGAAAAAGGGAGGTCTTCCATTCGGTATGACCAATCCTGGCCGTGACCGGGATCATGCCCCAGCCATAAGTCACCGATCGCGCGATGGCTCTGAGGGCGTCAGACTGCTCATCGGGAATAGTCACAAAGTGATACGGGGCGGGGCCGCGCCAGTGCCAGATTTCGCCCTCAAACTCAATCGTCATGGCGTCTCACCCTTGTCACCCTGTCACCCTTGTCACCCTGTCACCCTTGTCACCCTGTCACCTACTGCGGCGCCGCGATCGTTTGCCCTTCGCTCAACCCGGCCACGATCTCCGTCTGCGTCTCGCCGCGCAGCCCGACCTGCACTTCGACTTCCTGCAACTGATTGTCCGGGCCGACGACCGTCACGAACGACTTGCCGGCGGCCCGATCGCGGCGCACGGCCCAGTTTGGCACAAGCAGCACGTTGTCGCGCCGGTCAACGACGATGGAGGCATTCGCCGTCATGCCCACGCGCAGCGGAGCCTCTGTTGCATCGAGCACGATGCGCACCGCGTAGGACACAATGCCGCCCTGCACGGTTGAGGTGGAGGCGATGCGATCCACCCGGCCCGTCAGCTCGACCTCCGGGAGCGCGTCCAGCGTGATGCGCACCGGCTGGCCCGGCCGCACTTTGGCGATGTCGATCTCGTCCACTTTCACATCGATGTGCAGCAGCGAGGTGTCGAGCAGCGTGATGATCGGCTGCGCGCCGGCCCACTCGCCCTGCTCGATCGCAACAGCGCCAATGACGCCGCTTACCGGCGCAACGAGGCGCGCCTTTTCCAGCCGGCGCTCGGCCTGCTCGACCGCCAGCGCGGCGCGCCGGCGCTCGGCCTCCACACGCTCCAGATCGAAATCCTGCGCCGGCTGGCGCAGTTGATCGAGACGCGCGCGGGCTTCTTCCACGCGCTGCCAGGCGGCCGCCAGTTGCGCCTGCTCCGGCCCCTGCAGCAGCCGGTCATACTGACGCTGGGCCGCCTCCAGGTTGTTCTGCGCCTGGCGCAGTTGGACGACAGTCGGGCTGTCGCCGATGGTGTTGGGCTGGAATCTGTTGGCCAGGTCATAGGATGCCTGAGCCTGGCGCAGTTGCGCTTCGGCGTTCAGCAACTGGGCTTTGGCCGCGTCGAGATCAGGCTTCTCCGTTCCAGCGCGCACCTTTGCATAGTTGGCCTGCGCTGCGCTCAGGGCGGCCTCGGCGGCCTTGATGTCGCCCGCGCGGGTACCCTCTACCGTCCGGCTGTAAGCAGCATTGGCAACGATCAAGCCGGTTCTGGCCTGCGCCAGCGCCAGTTCCAGATCGGCAGTGTCCAGCCGGGCAATTACATCGCCTTTTTTCACCACCGAGCCAACCTCAACGGCCAGTTCAACGACTTTGCCCGGCTGCTGGAATCCGATGCGCGCTTCGCCCTCCGGCTGGATATTGCCGGTCGCATTCACCGTCGAGAGCAATGTCCCTCTTACAACCGTTGCCGTGCGCCCCGGGGCAGGGGCAGATTGCGCCATGCCCGGCAGCGCCGGCAGACTCGAACAACCCGACACCAGCACAGCCGCCAATGCCAGCGCCGGCCAGAGTTTTCTGATTTTGTGCGCCCGATGCATCTCGTGTGTTCTCCTTGTCAACATCAACGCATAGTTGTACCGCAGAATCCCTCGAAAAATCTGAGAGACAGCTAATAATTGCGCCGGCTGGCTGCGCGGCGCATGGTGTATCGTTCCGGGCGATGATTCACCTGAACGATCTGCGGCTTGCCACAGGCGGCCGGCTT